>REEM01000005.1 GCA_007695055.1 Spirochaetaceae bacterium
GCAATTGACCCGAACAACATTATGAATCCGGGAAAGATACTGGTTGATGAGGACTAGTTCTGGGTGTTAGCCTGAGCCATGATTGACATTGCTCAGTTCGACGCCGTTGAAATGCGAGTCGGCACAATAATTGAGGTGCATGAGTTCCCGGAGGCCCGTAAGCCAGCCTACAAGCTGAGCATAGACTTTGGCCCGGAGCTTGGCGTGAAGAACTCAAGCGCTCGCATTACCCGGCCCTATAGCGACATGGAAGAACTCAGGGGCAAACAAGTTCTCGCGGTGACAAACCTATCTCCGCGGCAGGTTGGCCCTTTCCTGTCCGAGGTTCTGGTGCTGGGGATTGAGCTAGAAGATCAAAGTGTTCCTTTGATTGTTCCCGACAAAGACGTGCCGAACGGTCTGCGAGTGAGCTGACATTGCCACTCGCAGACGACTCGCTGGCCCCATGACTGCCTGCAGGGGAGTTCCCCGCGTGTTAGGGCAGATCGTCTAGTGTGTATATGCGGGTGAGCGAGTAAGCAACCTCCTCATAAGGGTGAGCCTGGAGGAGGGCTTTCACAACTTCGCGCGCCTGTTCTTCAGCGACCACCAACTCCACCCTGTACTCGGGTTCGTGTTCTAACTTTCCTCTCTGACCAAGAAAGGGGTCGGCGCCATCAAGTGGCCTGAACTGCCCGCGGCCCAGGCTCTGCCATGCGCACATGTCATATTCTTTGTACTTCCCACCGCCAGCGGCGAAGACCGCTTCTTTGACCGGCTCCAGATACACCTCAGGAACATAAAACACTAACTGGTACATAGTACGAGAATACGGGGATTGCCTGCATCTTTCAAGAAAGTTAGACTATGAGCACGAGCGAAAAAGGAAATCAATGATTAACGCAGGCGACAGTTTTCAAGGACTCCGAGCCTTGGTGCTGGGCGGCTCTGGTGGAATAGGAGCCGAAATCTCCCGATATCTCGCGAGGGCCGGAGCAGATATTGTGATTCATGGAGGCCACGACGAGGGCAAGTTGTCAAAGCTTCGCGCAGAGCTAAGCGAGTGTTCAGGACGTTTGTCCACGGTACTGCGAGAACTCAACAATGCATCTGATGCTGCTCGGTGGGCAGGCAGCTATGAAGATATCGATATACTTGTGGTTGCGTTCGGTCCTTTCCTTTTTGCAGGACTTGAGGACACGAGCCCCGAGGAATGGGAGAGAATGGCGCTCCTCAACCTGGCCCTTCCCGGAGCCTTGGTGAGCACCTTTGCGCCCCGCATGACTCGTCATGGATATGGGCGAATACTGCTCTTTGGGGGTACCGATACAGATCTACCACAGTCCTTCCGCAAGGTTGCGGCCTACTCTGCTGCAAAGAGTGGACTTTCAACTTTGGCGCGATCTGCTGCGGCAGCCTATGGTCCCTTTGGTGTTACGGTGAATGTGCTGTGTCCCGGACCGGTTCAAACGGAGTATCAGAGCGAAAGCGAAAAGCTATACTATCAGCGGATCTTAGCCGATAATCAAATGATGGAGCCTTCAACGCTCGTTCCACTGGTTTCGCTCCTTCTGTCGCAGCCTGGTGCAGCGGTAAATGGGGTGACCATTCGCGTAGATAAGGGGTGGGATCGTCGCTCTTGAGTGGATTACTAGTTTGACAAAGCAAAGTTCGGCCACTAATATACATGAAAGCGCATTGAGACGTGGTATCATTAAAAGACATTGCTGTCGAATGTAATAATAATATGAAGGTAAGCTGGAAGGGGAGCCATGAATAACAACGACATCGTTCCGGGTTTTGATGAAGAAAAAGACGAGAGCCTCAAGATTCGTCTTCAGAAGATCGACTCGGTTGATGGATGCCTTGTCCTATATCTTACAGGGTACATAGATACGTATAATTCCAACTTCTTTCAGAAGCGGGTAGCTCGTGCAATTGAAGGTGGCTTCACAAAGCTGGTCTTCAACTGTGGCGGACTGAATTATGTATCCAGTACCGGGATAGGCTCCTTTACTGCATTTCTCAAACAACTTAAGCCGCGTGGCGGAGATCTGGTGCTTCTGGAAATTCAGCCCAAGGTCTACGAAGTCTTTCAGCTGCTTGGGTTCTCGCAGTTCTTTAACATCAAGGATACTCTTGATGAAGCTGTTGAGTTTTTCTCGAAAGGTAGCGCTACAACGGAGTCCGACGTCTTCCCGAAGATTTTCAAGTGTCCAATCTGCTCCAAGAAGCTCAAGGCCACCAAGTCGGGACGTTTTCGGTGTTCTGAATGCAAAACCATTCTGGCAATTGATAATACCGGGCAGGTTTTCCTCGGATAGGCCATGACTCCGGGCGGTGTACTCTCGCCGGAGAGGATAGCATACGCCATGATTCATGAAAAAATTGAACACTATCTTACTCATCTCGCCCTCAATTACACTGCGGTTGAAAGAGGCGTGTGGGTAATTCACGAACCGGACAAAGGTCTGGCGCAGGTCTTTGTGACCTGTGTTTCACCTGCGGTATCTATTCGGACCAAACTCATGGATGTTCCGGACGAGGAGTATGCTGCTTTCTGTGAAGAGCTACTGAGGTTAAACCTTGAGCTTTTGCGGGGAGCCTACGCCTTGGAGGAGAATAATGCAGTCTTGGTTGACTCATTTCCAGAGGATGAACTCAACCTTGAACGTTTCCAGTCATCTCTTGACGCAATAGGGCTGACTATATCAGAGCACTATCCGCGTCTTTCGCGGTTTTCGCGGTCTTAAGGAGGCGTGCTCGTGGGGATCT
>REEM01000127.1 GCA_007695055.1 Spirochaetaceae bacterium
GCTCAACCGGAACGCCTAGTGCACGCGCCTCGTCGTCTCCCAGGGTCAGTACATTTAGCCACCAGGCGTAGCGCCAGATGATCGCGACGCCCACCAACACCACCGGAGCGATAAAGCGAACCTCGCTCCAGGTCGCACGGTGCAGCCCACCCAGAATCCAAAACACCAAGCGCCTGAGCTGCTCGGTGGTTCCGATATACTGAAAGATTGCAAACAGGGCTGAGAACAATGATCCAATGATCACGCCGGAGAGCACGAGTGTTATGGTAGGCGTCTGCCCCCGCACTATCGCAAGCCGGTAGGTCATTCCCACCGCGACCAGACCAAAGACGAAGGCAAGCAGTTGTATAGAAAAAGGAAAGCGGAAAACAACCGCAAGCCCTGCTCCGAAGGCCGCGCCTGACGAGACACCAAGAATATAGGGCTCTACCAAAGGGTTACGGAACACGCCTTGATACACCACACCGCTGCATGACAAGGCTGCACCGACCGCAATTGCAAGCACAATCCGTGTGAGCCTGATGTCAAAGATCACGGTGTCATTAATTCCGCCGATCGATTGTACCAACCCTACACGTGCGGCGAATGCGTAGAGCACCTCGGCCGGTGGGATATGGTAGGCACCCACCGAGAGCGCCCCCACCGTAATGAACAATAGGCTGAGTGCGGCTGCTACGATTCCTATCACCGGCGTCCGTGTATGGCTTTTCATTCCACAAAGCCGCTTGGATCTATCCACAGCTGCAGTTGCGCCGCTTGCCGAGCCTGTGACTCACTCATTCCATAGATCTCTTGATAGAGGCGTAGTTCCTCCTGCTCTAAGTCGATGTCGGCAAAGCGGTCCGGGTAGACCGCTTTTGCAATCTTCAGCAGTCCGACAGCGTTTTCAATGGTTGCCCGCCATTCTTCGTAGCCCAAACTGACAACACGCCTTTCAGCAATTGCCGGAAGCTGCTGCAGGTTGCCCCAGTTGAGCCCCATATTCGCTCCGGCAAAGATCAAGTCCGGGTCCAGATAGCCGTCATGCCCGAGCACCACCAGCACATCCGGGTTAAGGCTCAGCAACTGCTCCTCCGATATCGGCACGAAGGTTCCGGATCTCATGAGATTGTTGGCGTTTACAACCTCGGTCAACATGTAGGACTGAACACTCTGAACTCCCATGGCGTAGTTCGTGGTAGCAAAGAGCACGACATTGACCTGGTCTTCCGGAGCAATATCCTGAGTACGTTCCCTTACAAGATCTATGCGTTGTTCAATTGCCGTGACCACGCGCAAGGCCTCTTCCGGTCTCTGGAAGACATCTCCAACAATGCTGATATGTTCCCATGCGCGGTCAAGCGTGGGTTGGGCGAAATTGGACGGTGAGACCAGCACGACGACCGGTATTCCCAGATCCTCAATTCGTTGCACCTCGGTTGCATGCATCGCCCGATTCTCCTCGGTGTCTTGCCATGACTCAAGGAAAACGACGTCCGGCCGGAGTGAGACTAATCGTTCGTAGTTGATGCCAGTCCAGGCTGAGCCGATGTCGGTGGCCTCGCCAATGGCTGGTACCAGGTGACGACGGAAGGACTGGCGCGCCGCGTAGTTGTCAACGCCTATTATGGCCTCATCAACCCCCAGTAGGCGCATGGTTTTTGCAACCAAGCCCTCCCACTCCATGACAACGACCCGTTCAACCGGCCCGGAGATACGCACGGTGCGGTCCCACTGGTCAACAACTTCAATCTGCGCTACTTCACCCTGGTTCCGAGTATCAGCTTCTCTGGCTCCACCTGCAAATGCTGAGAGCGATACTCCGGCAAGCGTCATGGCAATGGCTATCCATGTTGTTATGCGTCCGGCTAGTGGTCTTGCGTTCATCATCTGAGTCCCCCCTGTACATGGTTCTTTCTGGAGAAGTAATACTTCGTAACACCGCTCGCGTCAAGGGGTTTCGTGTGCGTGGCACCGGTTGGACAGCGAGCTTACTGGTGGTGCTGCTGGTGGTGGTCGAGTACGGAAGCATACGGGAAATGGTGTACGACGAAAAACAGAGAGTGGGTAATGAGCTCAGGCTTAAATCACAGGATCAAGACTACGCCATGCGCTGGACTGCGGCTACCGGCGGAATGAACCAACACATTGCCTTTCCTTGATTGACCGCGAGTTTTCTGCAAGGTGGGCTGACAGGGGTTGATACGGTTTCCGGTGCAAGCTCCTCAATTAAGCGATTCCACGCGGTCGCCCGCAAGATCCCACAAGGCTGCTCTGAACCGTTGCGGTGAATAGGCGAGGCAGAGTGGTGGCCGTGCTGGCAGCGAAATGGCGTAGCAGAGCTGGTTTCACCACTTCCTGGGCTATGCGGCTATGACGTTGAACGGCACTCGTTCACTCCAATGCCGTCAATTCGTCGGCCAACTCGTTGAGCGTTGCAACGGAAAGATCTGGCGTGGGCGCCAGAGGGAACTGTTGCTGGTCGGCGACCGTCCAGGGCTTCACCCACTGTCGCTTTAACCGCTACCAGGTCGAGCAGTGTTTCGTTAACGTCAAACAAAAGCCTGTGGTCCGGTCATGGCTATGTCTACCCCTGGGCCTCCAAGCACGGTCAGAATCTCGAGAGCGGCGGAGCCGTACCGAGTATCAGGATACACACAGGGTATCGTAGCACGCTGCATCTCCTACTCTCAAGATCCTTCTCCATGGTGCCCCAGGCGCACCGGAACCGGTTTTCTTCCGGGCAGCATCGAAGGAACTCATTTTCCCACCACTAAACCTCGGGACACAAGAACAAAGGTCAGAGCTGCCGAACTCAGCCCGAAATACAGAAACGAGCTCCCGAGGCCAAACTGCTCAACCAAGGCGCCAAAGAGCAATGCGCCCAGCGCCATGAAAGTATCGATTGTGCTTTCCTGGAGTGCAAGCGTCGTGGCTTTCAGTTGGACGGAAACAAGGTCCACGAGCCAGGCAACCGCAACCGAAAGCCCGGCCGAGAACCCAATCCCGCCAAGCGCCGCGCTCGCCAGAAACACCGACAGCGGATGTCCGTCAAGCGACAGCAGCAGCACCGCTACCGGCAATACAAACGCAACATGCCCTGCTACCCTTCCTCTGCCCACACGGTCTGAGAGCCCGCCAGCAACGACATTCGCTACCAGGCCCACGCTTCCAAACACCATGAAGTACAGCCCAGCGGAGTGCCCAACACTCTCGGCCAGGAGCGGCAGATAACTGAGAACTGCACTGTAGCTTAGCGCAAGAAGTGCCACCCCGCCCAGCACGCGGGCCACCGCTGGGGTTCGGAGCACCCGCATGAAACCGCCGCGGAGATCGGTGTTCAGAAGCTTGCTCAGGCGTGGAACACTCATGAACGCAATGCCGGGGATTGCAAGCGCATGAAACGCGGCACTCACCAGGAACCAGCCGCGGAACCCTAATGCACCAATGCAGTACTCGGCAATGGGAGGGCCAATCAGGATCGTCGAGGTCACAATGAACCTGTACGCCCCAATGTATACCCCACGCTTTTCCGGAGGCGCGCAGTCGGCAACCAGCGAGCTTGCCGCCGAGAGAAACGCGCCGAGTGAGATTGCATGATACACGCGGGCAAGCATGAGCATTGGGATACTGCCCGCTGCGGCAAAGGCAAGCGGAGCGGTCGCGGATACCACGGTACCAATAAGCAACGGGACCCGACGGCCTCGCCGGTCGGCCAGGGGGCCAAGGTAGAAGCGCAGCAGCACACCCGAGAAAAAGTATACGGTGTTCTGTAAGCCGCCAAGCGCTGGCCCGCCGCCGAGCTCGCGCACATACAACGGGAGGTAGGCAACCGAGGTGAACAGCGTAACAAACACGCAGAACGCGGCAAAGAACACCGCAGCAAGCGTGAGGCGGTAGCTTCCTGAATTAGAATCCATCTCACTGATCATATACACCATGTGCTGGTGTGGCAAATCTGACGACAACAGCTCAGATACGCTATGGTTTCTGGGCAAAAGCCCACGAAATTGCTATCTTAGCGGTAACCCAAGCGAAGGCCAGCGCGTACCGGGCAGACCGACATCAGGAGGCACACCATGAAGAAACCGGCCACACAGAAGGATCTCGTCGGTGCAGTTGCAATAGTTGCAATCTTCACGGCTGGTCGTGTCTTTGGTGGTTGGGGCTGGTGGGTTGTGTTTCCCATTGTCTTTGGTGGAGTGCTTCCCATTGTCTCGGTGCTCTCGGAACGCTACTCACCAACCGCCCGTGCCCGCCGGGAAGCAGAGGCGCAGCAGATTGAAGGCAAGCGAGAGAAACAGCTACTCTCCATAGCGCGCGAGCACAACGGACGACTCTCGGTAGCACTCGTTGCGCTTCACTCGGATCTCTCACTTGCTGACGCCGATCTGCTGCTACAAAAGCTCAGCGCCAAGGGGCATGCCCAAATGAACGTACTCGACGACGGCCGCATTGAGTACGTCATACCCGACTTACTCCCCGGCAAGTGAGCATAGGCGACACCCTGGTCAAATTTGCGTCATTCTACGCTTTCGTGTATCCTTTGCGGCATGAAAAATCTGTGGGATTTTGTGCGACAGGACATGATTGGGAGCGACGCAACCATACAAACTCCCTTTGGTGAGCGCGTTCTTAGTTACGCTGACTTCACCGCTTCCGGCCGTGGGTTACATTCCATTGAACAGTACATCAACGGACTGCTCCGGCATTACGCCAACACCCACACCGAGGATGACGCCACTGGTCGTATCACCAGCCAACGTCTGGCCCAGGCAGAACAGCTCATTAAGGAGCGGCTCGGTGCGGATGAGAACTACAAACTCATATCTGTCGGTGCAGGTGCTACCGCGGCAATTATCCGTTTGCAGCAGATCCTCGGCATTTATCTACCACCCGCAACCAGGGAACGCCTTAGCTCAGCAGGACTCATAGATTTTCAAAGTCCGGCGGTACAGGCACGGCGCCCGGTGGTCTTTGTGGGGCCCTACGAACACCACTCTAATGAGATTTCCTGGCGAGAAGGCTTCTGCGAGGTGGTGGAAATTGAACTGAATCAGCATGGGTATCTTGACCTGGCCGATCTGGAGGCCAAACTGCAGGATCCCCGGTGGGCCAGGAGGCCCCGGTTCGGATCGTTTTCCGCAGCGTCAAATGTGTCTGGAATTCGTACCGATGTCTACGCAGTGGCCCGTATCCTGCACCGGCACGGGGCCCGGGCATTCTTTGACTTCTCGGCCGCTGCTCCCTATGTCCGCATTTCGGTTAACCACGATCAAGAGAGCTACTTCGACGCGGTCTTCTTCTCACCCCACAAATACATTGGTGGCCCGGGGGCAAGCGGCATATTACTGATCCGCGAAGACATCTACCGTCAAGACTTACCCCCGTCAATATCCGGTGGTGGTACCGTCACGTTCGTCAACGCGTCCTCTCAGGACTATATCAATGATATTGAGGAGCGGGAAAAGGCTGGCACCCCCGGCATCTTCCAGACCTTCCGGTCCGCGCTTGTCCTTGACCTCCAGCACCGGCTTGGCATTGACGAGATAGCCCGCCGCGAGGAGGAACTCACCCGCTACGCAATTGAACGGCTCTCAGCAACAAAGAACATAGACATAATCGGTGCCGCGCCGCCAGAAGACCGACTGGCAATTTTCTCCTTCAATATTCGCACCGGCCGCGGCTATCTGCATCCACGATTTGTGGTGCGCCTCTTGAATGATTTGTTTGGCATACAGTCTCGGGCCGGTTGCTCATGTGCCGGACCCTACGGCCACCGGTTGCTGCATATAGACATAGATACTTCCGAGATCTACCGAAACTACATTCGCGCCGGGTCGCACGGAGTGAAGCCGGGTTGGGTACGGCTTAACTTTCACTATCTTTTTACCCCGGAGGACGTGGAGTTTCTCTGCGCTGCCATTGAGTTCATTGCACGGGAGGGACATCTCTTTCTGCAGGAATACACCTTTGATCCCCGGGGTGGCGCCTGGCAACATATACAGGAACCGGAGCAGACTGGCACATTTGGTGCAGAAGCGGCACTGGCTGGAACTGAGCCCGACCATAAGATTTCCGAGGCTGACCGCAACCAACTCCGCAGCGACTATCTGACTCAGGCGGTAGAGCGTGCCGCGCAGTTGCGTGGTTCCTTCCAGGAGTCGGCTCTGCACGAGGCTGCCGAGGATCTCATCCCGTTCTGGTATATGCAGTAGGCCTCCGGGACCGAGTGAACTGCGTGATAAGTTTTTTTACCATTATGTGACTGTGACAATTTCGTTCACGATTATAACTGCCATAGTCTGCCTGGTCATTCTTCTTGGAACTACGACATCAATATCGCTCATCACGCAGCGTGCTGCAGACATGGCGGTATTTTGTCAATCAGCATTGGGGTTGCCTCCGTAATACCGGACGCGTTATCGACAGTGAATTGCCTCATTGCAGAGGCCGATCAGGCTCTTTACCGCACTGAGGCAGGAGGCCGCAATGGGTTGTGTGTTGCTGGTCAATAATCCAACTGATTGCTAAATGAACCGCTTCTGGAGTGGATCTTCCCATCCTAATCCGAGAGCCTGGGCAGCCCTCTGGTGCGGGGAGTACGGTGCGGCTACCCAACGAGTGGGCATCTCCGTTGGAAGTGATCTCATCTATTCGGGAAATCCCTTTTGTCTTCAGTTCGTTCGCGGTAACAATGTTTTCCACACGATTCTCCCGTGGGCGCGCGGGCTTATCCCGCGAGTCCGTCTGAAGTGTTTGCTCTACGTGTTCCACTATTCAGTCGACAAGCATCTCTCGAAGGATCTCTTTCACCTGCTCAATTTCGTGCTCCGCTATCCTTCCCAGCTTCTTCACCAGTCTTGCCTTATCAACCGTTCTGATTTGGTCCAGTACTATCCAACCCTTTTTTTTCTGAAACTGTAACCCTACTCGAGTTGGATAATCGCGGGATTTCGTCGTCATCGGAGCTACAATCACGGTTCCGATTGTCCGATTCATCTCATTTGGTGAAACAACTAGACAAGGACGAGTTTTCTGGATCTCGTGTCCTCTCGTCGGATCGAGGTCAATAAGGAAGACCTCATATTGATTGACTACCATTCCCACTCAAAAGCTTCTTCAGTTCCTGTCTCCGGAATGAGAAGCTTGTCTTCCTGATTCTTGTTCATCTGCTGAAGTGCTTCTTCCCAGCCTGATCGAGGAGCCTTATTGATTGGTCGTAAGATGATTTGCTTGTTCTCGACCTCCAGTTCTAGCTGGTCGGAAATATTGAGTTGTTCGAGAATCGCCTTTGGAAGCCTGATACCCTTGGAGTTACCAATTGGAACCACCGAAACTTTCATGTGCTACCTCTCTCGAATGTAATTATAAAGTAATAACAAAATTGTTGTCAATCGCTGCCTGACCGGGCTGGGTATCTCGAAAGCCCACTACAAGGTTCTCGTGGTTCAGAACCACTATAGTCGGGTGCTAGGACAGCTTCGAAAGCGCTGCCTCAATAACGGAGAAACCAATCAGCTCCTGCTCCAGGCGAAGCTGCGGGCTGATACGGTTAAGGCGCAGATCATCATAGAGCGACTGTTCCTCCGGAGTCAGCAACGGAAGATCATTCCGTGTTGGTGCAGACTCCTTACCCCACTGAAGCTCGTGCGCATCAAGCGTGTCCCGATCCATAAGAAAAGACTGCGTGTGGGGAAAGATCTGCCGGAACTGTTCAAGAATTGCAAATCCGTGGGTGTCGATATCGCCCCAATAGTACAACTCCACACCATGAAGCCAATCAGCACCGCTCAGGTGCTCAAAGTGGTAGCCTCGTCCGAAAATGGCAACTGTTGCCGGAAGCGGTGGAAGTGAGAGGGCAGTCACGTCATTTTCCAGCACCAGCACGCGCCGCACCGAGGCTGGCGCCCAGTGACTGAACTCGGCGCCGGGTACCGTGATATCGGAGAAACCACTCAGCCGAATAACATCATCCAAGATGCGAACACGAACGAGCTCAGGGCGATAAGCAAATCCGTAGCGACGTTCAAAGTTTCTTACACCGCTCCAGTTTCGATCTACGGCCTCATTCGGCAGGAGCAGATCCAGCCAACGACTAAGCACGCCACGATATCCTTCTACGAACTTGGTATCTACCTTGGGTACCGGAAGCTGCCGCAGGTAGATACCCGGCTGCGGGTGCTCGCGTATCCAGAGTGCAGCGTCTGTGAGACGCTCGAGGTCCGTCTTCGGTACGGACAATAGCTCAAGCGGCCGCGCGCATGCCCACGGAAGAAGCTCCGGAAGACGATCTTGGAGCAACTCGGCGGCTTCACGGAAATGGGCGAGCTCCGCGACAGCGCCGCCTTTTACAAAACGCGCAAGCTCTTCTACGGTGTTGAGTACCAGCGCTTGAGGAAGTTTGTTGGCCCCGAGTTGCCGGTGCTGATGCTCCTTCCACTCTACGGTGGGTATGGTGGTGGCTGAGCTGGGCCCGTCGTGCTGCACGGTGGATTTTGCATCTCGCGCGATCTGCAGATACTTCTGCGCCCAGTCCTGTACCGCGGCAAAGCTCTCACTCATCTCCCGGGCAGTAGGTGTCCGTACAGACACCCTTAGAGGGAAAGTCGGGTTGCTCTGATCCGGGCAGCCAAGTTCAGAAGAAAAGAACTCACCCTTGCGCCAGCGTTGCAAAAGTCGAGCACGAATATCCTCTGGGCTTGGGAGTTTCATTGCAGCGCCTCAGCGGAAAGATCCGTCCGCCCGGGGACGGCAGCGGTGTCAGCAGCGACGTCAGCAGCGTCTATGGCACCATGCTGTTCTCTGCCCGCGCGGTACTGCTCAATGCTCAGGCATTGAAGCTGCGAACTCTTGCCGTCCTGGTTATAAACAAAGCCTACCGTTGAGACGTAAGGCTCTATGATGTGGATCTTCTGCAGGGGAGTGACTATCAGCAGCTGAAGGTTGAGCTCCTTGAACAGGCGCAAACCAAAACGGGCAGACTCGTCTGATCCGCGTCCAAAGGCTTCATCAATGACCACAAAGCGGAAGCTGCGTGAGCGTTTCTCTCCCCACTCCAGTCCAAACTGATAAGCAACACTCGCGGCCAGCACGGTGTAGGCCAGTTTCTCTTTCTGACCGCCGGACTTTCCACCGGAATCGGTATAGTGCTCGTACTCGGTGTCATCCTCGCGCCAACGCTCGGAGGCAGCAAAGCTGTACCAGTAGCGGACGTCGGTTACTTTTTGGGTCCACCTGCGATCGATATCGGTTGAGCCCTCCCGGCCGCGAAAACGATCAATAATTGCCTTCACCAAGGCAAACTTGGCCTCCGCATACTGGTCGTCCTCAGAGCCGGTTACGCTTCCGGTAGTGCAGTTACGCAGTTCCTGCTGAAAGCTGCGCACCTCCGGGTCCTGGCCGGTGATTGCCTCCAATCGGATATAGCGGTCCTTCTCGTACTCAATTGATTCTAGCGACTTGTTAATTGCCTCAATCCGTTCCTTGATCATGCCGCTCTCTTTGCTGAGCTGCGCATTGAAGTTGGCAATCTCGCGAATGGCGTTTTCATTCAGCAGCGTTTTGAATCGAGTTTCAAAGCGCGGCAGGTCATCTGCTCGTAGGCGCCGCAGCAGCTCCATGAACTCGTCCCCGGCCTCAACCGAGGCATCCAGCTCCAGCGTCTCGGAGGGGTACTCACGGCGGAAGTCCTGCATCTGGCCACTAATCTGCTCAACCAGTCGGTTAATCTGCTTATCCACTGCATCAATTCGGGTCTGCAGGTGGGATCTGAGCTCCTGCTGCACCTTCTCGGCATTATCAACAGTTAGTTTCTTTTGTTCGGGCTGCTGCGGTGCGACCTCATCAACTACGGTGGCAACTTCTTCCCAGCTCTGTGGAGCCGTGTCCACGGTTTGCTGGTCTTCGACCAGTAGCGCATTGGCTCTGCGTAAACGCTCCTGGACCGTGGCCAGGTCAGCAGAGACCTTGTCCAGCCGGGCGCGTGTTTCCTTAATGCGGTGCTCCAGCCCTTCCAACTGTGATCCCAGGGTTGCTAAAACGTCGGAGGACTGTTGCAGTTCACGAATCTCCTCAGTGATGTCTTCAATGCGGGAAGCAAGCACAGACCAGTTGATCTCGGTGTACTCAGAAACCACCGAGAGGATGTAGAGTTGATCCTTACGCTCATTGAGCTCCCGCTGCCTCTGCTGTGTTCTGCTATACTCAACCGCCTCAGCTGCAATTCGTTGCTCCAACGTGTTCAGCTCGGTTTGCAGAGCCTGTATCTTGGCGTCGTTGCGCCAGCCAAGAATGTAGCGTCGCCGGTCTCCAATGGGGTGCCGGTCATCCTTCTCATGACGCGTGGCCGAGCCTTTAATCTGACCTGCACGCGTGAGCGCCCTCCGTGAACGCCGGAACTCATCCATGGTGCGGCAGCATGTGTAATCGAAGCGCCGCTTGAGCTGCTCTAAGAGCCAGTCACTGAGCTCACTCTCCGGTTTGATCTCGATCTTATTCACCAGCGAGTTTTCATCAAGATCCTGATCAAGGCTCACCTCTTCCTCGGCACGCACTCGGAAGTAGACCAAGCGTCCACGGAGGTCCGTTCCGTCCACCCAGTCACTGACCTGGCCGTACAGTTCTGAGGGGACCAAGAGCGAAAGACCAAAGCTCCGAAGCAGTCGCTCTGCGGCGCCCTCCCACTCCTCCTCACCAGGTCTGATCTGCAGCAGCTCACCGGCAAAAGGAAGCCGCTCTTCCTCAATACCAAGTGCGTCACACATTCGACGACGCATACTGATCTGCACAGCATCAATGTTGCTGCGCCGCTGTGCTAATGATTCGAGCTCGTCGGCAAGCCCTTCGTGCTCTCGCCGAAGCGTTTGAATGGCAACACCTTGCTCGTTAAGATCATTCTGCAGTTTGCCGGTCTCTTGCTCAATCTGGTCGCGCTGCTGCTCAATGAGCGCCCGGTTATTGAGAAATTGCTCTTCGTTCCGGGGCTCAGGGATATCCAGTTTCTTGGCAATTGCCGAGTACCGATTGTAGCGTTCAATACGGCGAGCCTTCTCGGTCTCTGCCTCATCCTTGTACGCGAGCAACTTCTCCAGACGGTCACCACCGTTGTCGGCTATTGCTTGACGCAGGCGATCACGTTCGGCATGTTGCTTTCTCTCTTCCTCACCAAATCTAACACGCTTGTCTTCAAGCCCCTGGGACTCGATGCTGAGTTCCTTAATGGATTCTTCCAACAGATCGGCGCGTAGTTTGGCGAAGTAGACCTGCAGACCATCTCGCGCGAAACGCAATCTACCTTGATCATGAACTGCTGCATGATGTCGCTGGAGGTGCTCCTCTATCCGGGAAAGCCTGGCAATCTGATCCTTGGCACGAAGCACCGCCTCATGGGCTTTGGTCAGGTCCTCGAAATGGCTCAGTAGAGCCTCTATGCGTGGCTGCACATCAAAGGGCTCTAGCATGTGCTCACGCACGAACTCGGTAAGGTTCCCAACCGCCTTCATTGAGACGGTCTGGTGAAACAGCATGAGCGCTTGCTCGCTCTTGAGACCGAGTCGCCTGCGGAATGCGGCACTGTACTGCGGGAAGGAGTCAAAGATCGGCTCTACCTGTGGTAGATCCCGCAGTCGCTTGCGCAGTGCCTTCATGTCCGAACCAAAGTTCGAAAAGTGCTCTCGTATAGACAGGTCGCGGTCGGCGACAATGTAGAAGCGGGCGGGCTGGGCCTGCGCATCACGCTGCCAGAGTACCTGCGCAAGTGATACCGTCTGCTCAAAACCTTGGTTGTAAAACACACCAAGAATCACACTGTAGGAACCTACCGCACGCAGCGCCACCGGCTTGGATGAAGAACCTTCTACGGTACGCTCCGAGCGATAATGGCCCAGCACGTACGAGCGCATATCACGCTCCCTGCGTTCCCCGCCGGCAGCTCTGTTGAAGGTGATCCGTCCCGGCGGCACCAGCAGCGTGTTGACCGCATCAACCATGGTGGACTTGCCGGAGCCGATGTCTCCGGTGAGCAGTCCGTTCCGCCCATCTAAAGGAAGAACGTAGGTTCGCCCGTGAAAGGTCCCCCAGTTGAAGACTTCAAGGCGCTGCAGGCGAAACCCGGCCAGTGTGTCGTCCGCTGCAAAATCAAAGAGACCTTCCTCAAGTGAGGCGTCATGCGTCGTCATTCTCTGCTCCAATCTCCGGCCCAGCCATGCCTGCGGCGTATTCGCGCATTCGCTGCTCAAGGTCGTGCAGCCACTGAGCATTAACAAATGCCTTGATGATGCGCCTTACCTCAAACTTATTTGAATCCGTTGTCAAAAAGCGGATAAAGCCAAGCTCCGCGACCTTCTTCAGGTATCCGGTTATGTTGTCGGTCACACGTGCCTCGGTACTGCCCTCCGGCAGAAAGGTGCGCACCGCGTCAACCATCTCATCCACATCCAGAATCAAGCGAAGATCTCCGCTTGAGGCATCATGTTCCGCCAGCTTCCTGCGCAACAGGGACAGCACCAAAGTAACCGGATACGAGAGTGGACGGCGAGCAACAAGGCGTGGGATATCTTCGTCCTCATCCTCTCGTTGGCGAAAA
This sequence comes from Spirochaetaceae bacterium, assembly GCA_007695055.1. Lineage (GTDB taxonomy): Bacteria > Spirochaetota > Spirochaetia > DSM-27196 > SLAA01 > SLAA01. Next base: position 12,566 of record REEM01000127.1, read on the forward strand.
AAGGCATAGCCCTCATCGATATCTACAACGAGCTCAAGCCCCAAGATTGCCGCATGATCACGCAGTCGTGACTCGGTAGCCAAGACGGTCTGCCAACGGGACTCGTTTTCATCTCGAGTTACAACGCCCTTCAGGAGCGACACTAATGCAACCGAAAGCGCATTCTCATCATTCGTGTACGACATCAGTTGCTCCCCTTCGCTGAAAGATCACCCGCGGTAAACGAGCTCTCCGGGTTATCCCACCGCTATCGGTCCACAGCAGTAGGCTTCGGTGCTGCTCATCAATAACGGAGTACTCACTCTCTGTAGCAAGCGCAAGATAGGTCACAAGCTCTGCGAGTCCTTCCTGTAACGGGTAGCGCTCCACAACCAGATCAAGGCTGACCTGATCTGCCCGTGACAATTCCTGAGTAATGTTACCCCAGAGTCGTGCTCGGTCTACCATCACTTGATTGTATAAGGCCGATATATCTATCTCGAGCGGCGAGTCATCATCTACTCCTTCATTGAGCACGCCTTCCTGATCCGAAGAGAAGAGTGGCCGCTCCAAGGGCAATGCGATATCGGCCCGAACGCCATCTATCCTGGCGAACTCGCCTTTCGGTGGGCCTGCCCGAATTACGAGGCCGTGTTGTCCAATCTGGTCGAGAATCTGCATAATGCGCTTGTTCTCAAAGAAAGCCTGCTCGTCTAAGAAACGCCTCAGCTGTTGTGAAAGGCGCGCCACGGTGCGTTGTGTCTGTTCGCCAGCAGTCATCCAGTCGTGATGTATGCGCTTGAGCCGCTTATCGTGTCGCAGCTCTCCTAAAGCTTCAAGCTCATACACGCGGTCCAGCAACTCACTTAGCTCATCCTGGCTCTCCGGTGACATCAGGAAATCCCAGAAGGCTCGAAAACTCCTACCTTCATCCGACTCTGAGATGACATCCTGCTCACCAAAGACTTCGTGCAACAACGTACTTTTCTCGTCACTCCATCCGGCAATCTTCTCCCTCACGTTTTGGTCAAGCTCACGGAAGTTGTGCTCAACGGCACGAAAATCTGAAAGCAGTTCGCGAGCGGTCCTGCTGAAGTTACTGAAGTGCTCGCGTAAACTACGCTCATCTAAGGTGGGAATATTTCCGGCTCGGATATCCTCTATCTCACGCGCAATCCTGCTCTGCTCCTCCTCCAGGCGGCTGATGCGTGCTGCGGGATCCTCCTCTACGCCATGAGCGATCTCGCGGAGCAAGGTCAATGCGGTGAAAAGCCGGCTCTGTGTGCCAACAAAGCTGCGCTCGAATAGGCCGTCAATCCATTGAAGTGCTTTCTCGGTTGCTGGGGTAAGGTCAAAGTGTGCATCGTCGCTATTTGGTGGATAGAATTTGCGTAGCCACCCACGATCATTATGCGCCCAGTCCGTAAGGTAGTTCTCTGCCGTCCGCGGAAAAGCATCCTCTCCCTCTATCTGCCGAAGAGCATAGAGATAGTCTTCCAAACGGGAAACTAATTCTGCCTGCGCCAGGTAACGGGTGTTGCTTTTCCGGAAAGCAAAATCCAGGAATGCTGCTACTAAGGGGCCGCTATCCGCAGTCATCAGACGCCATGCTGGGTGATTCTTACGCAGGCTCTGGAGTGTCTGAAAATCAAGACTCACAATCCGACCTTACTATGAAGCAACCACGACGACCACCCGCTGAATGAGCTCGTCAGCCAAACCTTCAGAAAGCATCTCGGTTGCAACCTGCTCTATCCCTTTAGCCAGACCGCGCTCCTCACCGTCCAGGATCATCTGTGCACGATCACCTACCCAGCGCTCATGTTCTAAACTTGCAAAAAAGGAGTCTTCGTCGTTCATGAAACTCCGGTACTTCTCATC
>REEM01000020.1 GCA_007695055.1 Spirochaetaceae bacterium
TTCTACGGGAAGCTTCACTGTAACCACTGGAATGTAGAAGGTCCGGAGTTCTTCCCACTGCACACCAACCTTGAGGAAGTGTACGACGGCGTCGCCGAGGCTATTGACGAGGTCGCCGAGCGCATTCTTACTGTGGGCGCACGCCCAGTTTCAACCTTCAAAGAGTACCTTGAGCGCTCAAAGCTGCAAGAAGCCCCAAGCCGGTCATATAGCGGTGATGAGGTTGTCCGAAGCGTCCTTGCCGACCTGCAGTACCTTATTGGCGCATTGCGCGGAATTATGGCGGTTGCCGGTGAGAGCGACGACGAGGTCACCATTGACCAGTGTGTTGGCGCACTGGCTGCTTACGAGAAAACCGTCTGGATGCTGAGCGCACACCTGGGCTAGTAGCTCAAGCACGATAATATTTCATCGCCAGCGGCGACAATGTCGTCTGAAAAGCGTATGAAACGGGGCTGTTCATTAAGTTGGGCAGCCCTTTTTTTGTCATGCCGCATGCTCGACCATTTTTGTCAAGGAAAATTTGAATTTCCTGACTCAGAGCGTTATTATTCTGTTAAAGAATTAGGTAAACGTATTACCAAAAAGTGTCGGAGGATTTTATGAAAGTTACTCGTTTTCTTGTGGTTTCTGCTGTATTAGTCGCATTGGCTGCAACTCCCGTATTTGCACAGGCTTGGACTGATCAAGACGTTATCGTCAACATTAGCGCGAACATGCCGGAGCTCACTCAGCTGCGTTTTGTCCAAGGCAACACAGAACTCGACCTTGTGGAACCGCAAGCGGTTCTCATTGGGACAATGCACGAGCGGAGTAACAATCCCGGCGGCTACATTGTTTCGCTGACTTCTCTACGTAGTGGCGCGCTTGCAGGGCCAGACGGTGAAACCGCCGCGTATGAACTGTCCTATGATGGCAGCGTCATTGATCTGAGTTCAGGCTCGGCAACCCTCACGACGGCTGGCGGGCGCACGCCTGCGGCTGGTGTTTCAAGGGAAATAGTGGTGACGCCCCAAGTAGACGGCGAGGCAGACTTCCTTGCAGCAGGTGCCTATACAGACACCCTTACCTTCACCATTTCCGGGCAGTAGTCTGAAGGTAAAGCGAACACCTAAAGGTACCTCGCCATGAAGAGCCGCCTGTTCGCACATTTGGCACGCAGAGCCTTCCACATTGTGGGGCTCTGTGCTGTCGTGTGCATTCTAAGCGCATTCACGCTCCAGCCCATCTCGCAAAGTTTCAGTCCTAGCGGTGCGGACAGTTCACGGGTGTTTCAGGTCCATAATCCTGGTTCGCAACCGGTCGCTATGCGCCTTGAGATGCTGGAGCGGGTGGTTGATGAAGACGGTACCGAGAGCAATCCTGCGGCTCGTGGGAGTTTCACGGTCTTTCCAACGCAGTTTATTCTCGAGCCAGGACAGCGCAGAAACATTCGCGTGCGGTATACCGGACCGGAGAACCTTGAGCATGAGCACAGTTATCGGCTGCTTGCCGAGCAGCTGCCGGTAGACCTGCTTGAAAGTGATGCGGACGGGTCCCAAGAATCAGAAGACAACGGCCGACCTGGTCAGGGGGCCATACAAGTCATGTTTCGCTACCTGGCTTCGGTTTTTGTGGTGCCGCCCAATGCTTCGGGCCCGGAGGCACAGGCGTCGATACTTGAGCAGGTATCCGGGGACCATTCCGGACTGTTGCTGCGTTTTGAGAACTCCGGTGGCCGCCATGTGATCTTGACTAACCTGGAACTAGAGCTCAGGCTTGACGACGGTTCACGACGCCGTGTTGAAGCAAGTGCGCTTGAGGGTATTAAGGGCGTCAATCTGCTGGCTGGTTCCTCCCGCACCCATTTTCTGCCTCTTGATGCCGACCTAGTCGAGCGGGTGCGAGACCTCGGCCTTAGCTACTGAGTCAAAGTGCAAAATACAAGCCATAAACCGGTGAGTTGTCTACCTGCACGGAAACTCCTCTTTCTTCTCTTCTTCCTCTTTCCGGTTGGAGTTGTTGTGTCCATTGAGTTGTTCATTCCGCTTGCGCTTCGTGATGAGGTGCTGGGTGAGGTGCGTTCTGAGATTGACCCCAACACGAACGAACTTCTTGCTGTAGATGCCGACGTACTGGATTTGCTTCGCCCTCGGTTGCGGCCAGCTGCACACAGCCGCCTACTTCAGGCGGTTGACCAAGACACGCAGATGCTAAGCGCCGCGCAAGCCGCCGAGTTAGGACTTGTACTCAGAATAGACGAGATTGAGATTGTCGTGCGTGCCGAGCCTTCGGTGGAGATTGAGGCGCCGCGCGAGGTCGTTTTCGGCGTGCGTCGCCGGCCGAACCCGGATCTATTAACTCCTGTGTCGCCCGTGTCGGCATTTCTTAACCTGCGCGGCGTTGTTGAGAACCAGATATTTGTCCAGAACGGAGACACGGAGAACGAACTCCCGCTTGGGCTCGGCCTTGAGGCCGCGGCCGCACGCGGGCCATTATCGGCTCGCGCTTCCGCCGTTATTGAGAGCGACCCAGGTGAAAATGATCCGGTGGAGTTGGAGCGTGCTCTGCTGCGTTATGACATGCCTGCCCAGAAGATCCGTATAGAAGGTGGCACAACCGATCTGCCGCAGTCAGGTCTCATTGGTTCCCGGCTTGTGCTTGGGGCGAGTGTTCGGAGCGACCCACAGCTTGACCCATTTACCGCCCGAC
>REEM01000107.1 GCA_007695055.1 Spirochaetaceae bacterium
TCGACGCTTTTGCCAGATTGCTCACTCCGGATAGCCGCCATCGCTTACAGGAACGTTTTCGTGAGTTGGTGAATCAGTCGGGGCCCGAGACGACGCCGGAGACGACGCCCGAGACGACGCCGGAGACGACGCCGGAGACGACGCATCAGGTTGCTGGCATTGACAGTATCCGGATAGCACCGCTTCACATCCAGGCTGACATGGAGCAAGCGGACAGCACTGTTGAGTCTCAGAGGCGTGGGTACACCGTGCGCCTCATTCAGGGCAGGTATGCGACCAGAGGTGAGGTCTGGGTGGTAATGAGAAATACGAGCCCGATCATTGACGATGTAGTTATTGACTTCGGAAACCGCGTTTTTTTTGGTGACGATACCCGCAAGTTCGCACCGGGCGGGGCCCGTACAATATGGTAAGAGGGGGCTGAAAGTGGCACAAGCGGTGAGCCGCATTGAACGTGAGTTCATTATGAAGGAGTTCGTGGAGAACGAGCTCTCGTTCGAGTTAAATCACGGACAGCTTCAGTACGCAGCAAAGTTTAAAGGCTTTAATGAGAAACAGCTCCATGTCGATATCGACTCGACATCTTCACAGCTCCCGGACGCTGAGGACAACGTCGACATTTTTCTACGCTTTCGCGGGCAGATTATGACCTTTCGGACACAGGTCCTTGAGCGCAGCAACGGCTCCTTGACACTGGCCCCGCCTCGGAGCATGTATCGTGACCTGACGCGCGCCTTTCGGCGGGTAATTGCACCCAGCGGCGTTTCAATAGAGTTCCAACTCAATGAGAAGGTCATTACCCTCAACTACCCGGACTCCGAACGGCATGAGTTGCCCCAGGCTCCAAAGGTTAACCTGGGCTTTGACGCATCCAAGATAGCCAATCTGCTAGCCTCGTTTCGGAGCAAGGCGGCCGAGTACTCCTCCGAGAACAAGGTAATCATGTTTCGGTCCCGCACCCCAGACTCCTTGCCAGAGAAACTGATCTGTGACACCGGACGAATGTTGGTAGTGCCGTCCCCAAAGAATCTGGGCGAGCTTGTGAGCGACAACACACGTGACAGAACACTACTTGAAACCGACCTTCAACGACTGGAGTCCGAGAGTCCCTCTATTTACGGCGATGTACGTCGGCAGCTTACAGATTATGCTGGAACACTGAATGGAAAGTCCCTGTTGTACGAACTCTACTGCCCGCTCCTCTTTCATCAGTATGTGGTTGGGTACCTGTATCTCATGCAGGGAAAAAGCGGGAAAGCGCTCTCAAAGGAGGTCATTGAGTACGTCAATGAGTTTGCCAAGGTCTTGGTGTACTCGCTTAATCTTAATGGGTACTTTGAGATCCGCGAGGAGTTACCAGCCTACCAAGACTCAGAGCTCGTTGATATGAGCGCCACTGGAGCCTTGTTTACCCAAGCCGCTGCCGGAACGCCCATTACGCTCTACTCCCAACTACAGCTCAAGATCAAGTTTGAGAGTCGTGTGCTTGAGACACGTGCTCGGGTTATGCGTAAGTTTAAGGATCGCGAGCGCGTGTATCTTGGCGTTCGTTTTACCGGTCTTGCCGACCCGGACTTTCAAGAACTCCATAAGCGTCTTTACGGTACACCCTACGAAGCTGATACATTCAACACCGGATCAGACGAAAACGATAGACAGCAGGGGTACTAATGCCGCGAAACTTCCAACCTCAGGCGGCCTACAGAGTCTTTCGCCCTCAGAAGGACAAGCTGATTGGTCGATACTGGAAGGAAAGGTATTTGTGGATTCATGATTTGTCTGTATATCGAGATACATAACTATCGGCAACTGCATCTCCTCTCGCCTGACACGGTAGAGCGGATTTCATTTGAGTTACGAAGCTTGGCCGCCTTATGTTCCGCGGAGGAGTACTCCGGCATAAGCGGCGGTCGGCTGCTCTTTTCTTTTGGTGAGGCACACCATCTCAAAAATCGACCCCGAGCTATGGATGCAGTGTATAACACCGCACTTAAATCTGAGGCAGCCCTTCGGGCCGAGTCTAAAGAACTCTACGGCTATAAGTTGGTGCTGGAAAACCTTAGTGAGCTAGATGCTGAAGCAGTACATGACCGCATTCAGGCCCTCATGATGAGCGTCCCCGAGGAAGACACTCTCTGGCTCACGCCACAGGTGGCGCCACTGTTTAACGGGAGACTTGAGGCAAGCACAATTGTTCAACACTCCAGTCGGTGGTATTGTCTTCCGCCTACGAACAGCAGTGTCGATGCAGAGAACCCCGCCGCTAAGGGGCATGTCGAGACCGAAAACATTCAGGGCCGGCTGCTCGATGTGTTAGGCGTCTCGTTGAACAATAGATGCGCAGACTGTGTATACGAGTTTCGAAGCTCCAATTCAGCTCTTGTGGCTCAAGAGTTACACTCAGCTTTCCAGCACTACTGTGGTATGGTTGACGATCCGCCCTATCTGAAACTTGTTGGGAATAAGGAACACGCAACATCCGCCTATGAAAGCCTACGACAGACGCTTGCAACAATTGATCCGGAGTGGCTACAGCAGCATCTGCCCCTGGCTGGGAAGAGAATTGTGCGCGAGTTGCACGCCAACTTAAGCGAGCGTACAGCCTTCCGCTTTGGGAGCGATCCGGTACAGTTGAAAGACTATAAGCTCATGCTGGGCTTAGTTGTGGACGCCTTTCGTGGCCATGCTGAGGCGTCGCACCTACCTTTTCTCCTGATCTTGCAGGATCCAGGATATATGGACCGAGCCAGTCGCGCCGTGGTGCAAAGCTTCATTGGCCTGGGTCAAGCATCTGCCGGTGGTTCAGTGGAGCCCATTCCGGTTGTTTTGTCCAGCTGCCCATACGGCACAAAGTTTATCTGGGCAGCTCCGATCTATTCCTATGTTGTGGCCACACAAAACGCGCCGACCACACCACCTCAGATCCCCATAATGCTTGAGTCGGTACTAGACGATGTTGAGATTGTGCGTATCACCGAACGGCATTCTGCTGCACTACATATTCTGGAAGAAGACCCCACAGAGGTCGCAAAGAGCTACGACCAATGTTCAACCGAGGTGCGCAGACTACGCAGTGAGTTTGGTGATGCGCTGTGTGCTCGTTACGTAAATCTCAGAACAGGAATCCATCCGCGGGTCGTTGTGGCCCTTGAATGGGCTGGCCGCCAGCGTGAAGCATTCATGCTGTGGAACGATTTATTCAACTCCGCCATTGAGCACGGCTGTGTTCCTGAAGCCGGAGAACTGCTTGGTAGTGTACCACTGAGCTCACATGACCTGCCTGCACAGGCAGATCGTGAGCTGGCAATCAAGGCTGGATACACCCGCCTGAGGGCCCTGAGCCCGGATTGCGCCGCCGGTTCACCCTCTACCTCCCAGTTCTATTCAGTGGGGGGGCTTGAAGCTCAAGGCACACTCAACCGTGTGTCGGGTCGTGCCGACCTCAACTGGATTCTTGCTCAAGCCGACAGAGCCGTGAAGGTTGGGGACTCAGCCCTACTCAAACAGTGCGCCAAGGACGCTTTCATGCGGGCTCAGGAGCTGGGAGACCGCGAATCGGCTGGCAGGGCTCAACTTCACCTGGCCGATAGCTTACTTATGCTTGGCCGTGTTACCGAGGCCCGGGAGTATGCTGGACGAGTGCGCTCCGATGCCAAGCCCAACTCATTTGGAACCCATGAACATGGACTGGTGCTTGAAGGCTGTGCCTATTTCATAGACGGAAACCTCACCCGGGTTGGTGAAGTGCTTGAAGCCTTAAAAAAACGTGAGAGCATGGTCTTGGTTCCGGCTGCTTTCCGAGTCTTGCGCCTGGTGCTTGGATTTCGCCATGCGGTGGAACTTGGGCGACATGACTCCGCGCGAGCACGGCTTGGTGAACTCAGACAGTTCCTGGAGTTGATCGGTAAGGACGACTGGGCTTTGAGCCTTCGATCCTGGGACAGCCTGTGTATGATTGGGGAGGGCAGTATAGATCCTGAGCTGGTCGTTGAGATGCAGGGCGCTCATTACTCCAGCACAACGGTTCTATCTGCGGCCGAGGCGCAGCGTTCCTGTATCGGAATGCAACGCGAAAATCAGTTAATCCGCGCGGCCGCCCTTGTTTCACAGGGCCGGGCAAGCGAGTCGCTTGAGCAGCTCAGCTCCTTACCCAGGTCTGATGTACAACGAAGCACCATTTATCTTTTACGACCGCCACGCGCGTTTATGATAGAGGATCAGGCACTTGGCCCCGAGATTGTATTTGAACGCATGCTTTCCACATGCCAGGCTCTGGCCCTTCTGCAGCGTGGTGAAAGTATGGCTGCTGGCGAACTCATAGGCGAAGTCTGCCGTGACGCAACGCGCACTGCCGTTGACCCGTATCGGCGACTATACTTGTTGGTGTACAGCATGGCGCTCTCCAGAAGGAGAAACCCGGACGACCCAGACCCCGGTGCTGTACTCGGGCAGGCAGTACGCTTGCTACGCGAGCGCACCGCGCGAATAGAGGATCCCAAGGAAAAACTTGAGTTCCAACGCGCAAACCCCATTAACCGGTATCTTATATCCTTAGCCCGCGAACACAACCTCTGGTGACCCGGCTGCGGCCGTGGACCGTCGGCGGGGGCCGAGTTGGCGGCCAGCCCGGGCCCGGCGCGCACGGGGCGGCCCATACCCAGCCCGCGGCCCGGCGCGGCCCAGCCCTGGCCCGGCGCGCGCGGGGGCCGCGGAGCAGTTGACACAAATATGCCCGTTTTGCTATAGTGGCTCATTACTTAGTTCATGGTGGCGTAGCTCAGTCGGTAGAGCAAACGGCTCATATCCGTTCGGTCGGGGGTTCAAATCCCTCCGCCACTACCTATTCTTGTCCCTGGTCAATATCGGCCCCGGCCTCACCGCCGGGAGTGCCCCGTGAGCTCGTAATCTTTTGAATTTCTGTAATAAACTCAGCCACGTTGGCAAAATTGCGATACACCGAGGCAAAGCGTACATAGGCCACTCGGTCGAGGCTGTAAAGCGCATCTAACACCCGGTCTCCAAGCCACTCTGAGGACACTTCGTTACCAACCCGCGCCTGCAGCATTGCCTGTTCCTCAATCTCGTTAACAATTCGCTCTATCTGAAGCTGGGCGACCGGGCGCTTCCGTACTGCCTGTTCTATACCCTTTTCCAGTTTCTCGCGGTTAAATGGCTCACGACGGTCCGAGCGCTTAACGACCATTAACTGCTTGTCCTCAAGCCGCTCGTAGGAGGTAAACCTATACCCGCACGCAATGCACTCTCGCCTGCGCCGAATACTACTTCCCCCCGCTAGCGAACGCGACTCAATAACTTTGTCTTCCAAACTATCGCACAGCGGACATCGCATGTAGTTTTACCTCGTTGGTGCTCGGCATAATCGCAACCCGGCTCATTCAGAACAACCCGGCTCATTCAGAATACTGTGATTCATTCTAACCCCGGAACCAGCTGCTGTACAGCCCGTGCTCATTCGGGGTGAGTGACCGGACGTTAGCAAGCACCGACGAGATCCAAAATTTGAATTGCGCCCGACGCTCAGACTCGCGTGAGATAATACCACAAAACTAGTAATATCTAACGTGACCCTGATAGTGTGGCGAAAACAAGATTGAGCGCTGGGTGGGCGCTGGCAGTTAGAATTGCTGTTTGGATGCTATCGACTGTCGACAGGGATCTTGGAGTGCTGCAGGAAGGCTATGAGTGAGTCGTGGTCGTGGTAGCGCATGCCTGCGCGGTAGACCGGTTCGAAGTCGGGGAGGCCGTGTAGGTAGGCTCGTGCGAACTTTTTGAGGACTTCAAAGTTGCGCTCGCCTTGCCAGTAGCTGCGGTGCAGGTCAATGTGGCGAATGTAGGCGTCAAGAACGACCTCACGTGGCTGATCTACCCAGGGCTTACCCTGGCGCCGGAATACCAGGAGATCCTCAAAAATCCCGCGGCCAATCATGACGCCCTCCACCCCGGAAGCAGCGGCCGCCGCCTGGAGTTCGCTCTCCGAGCCTATGTCGCCGTTGCCAACCATAACGGTAGCGGGAGAAATGCGGTCGCGGAGTTCTACCGCCAGGCGTACCTGCGACCAGTCTGCGGGTGGGTCCGACATCTCGGCGGCGGTGCGGCCATGTACGGTAAGTGCCGCTGGGCGGAGTTCCAACAGGAATCCAATCCAGTCCTCGGTTTCAGGCGTATCAAGCCCAATTCGGGTCTTTATGCTGACCGGCAGACTTGGCGCTCCTTCACAGGCCGCCGCGTAGAGCTCGGCCGCCTTGTTTGGCGTTCGAATGAGGCCTGCACAGCAGCCTTTTTTTACCAGTTTGGGGGCCGGGCAGCCCATGTTAATGTCTATCCCATCATAGCCAAGCTGCTCTAAACGGGCGGCCGCCATGACGTAGTCGGCTGTGTTGTTCCCCCAGATCTGGGCAATAATTGGCCGCTCGGTCTCTGTGAACTCAAGGCGTCGTTGCATGCGTGCGCCAAAGCGTGGGTGAAACAGGTCCGCACGCAAGAACTCGGTGAAGTACAAGTCCGGTGGGGCAAGGCTACCGATAATGCGGCGGAACACGGTGTCGGTTACATCTTCCATTGGCGCAAGAATGCGCATTGGCCGCTCAAGCTGCGTCCAAATGTTGCTGGCCACCGCGCTAGTCCCAGTTGAAGTCGCGGCTCCACCGGTTCTCACGGGTTTGACGTGCTAACAGGGCAGGGTCTTCCTCGCCGGTTCGGTAGGGACGCATTCGCAGCTCGCATCGGTAACGGCCTGTGCTGGTACGGTAGGCTTCACGAGTGGTAGGGCCAAGTGCCCCGGTGCCAACCCCGGCGTGGGCACAGTCGACAATAACTACAGTCTCTTCCCTGGGTTGTAGCTCATAGTCGTGCTCGGCACGGTCTATGTCCTCAGGACGGTAGGGTAAAGCGCTCCAGACCGACAGATCCGGCATGTGGAGCAGGAGGCCACTTTTGCCGGGTTCCTCAATAGCCGCCCAAAGTACATCGGTGCGGGCGCCGTTTTCCTGCGGACGAATATATGGTGTAGAGAGCTCTTGCGGTGTGCCAATGTACCGCCCTATATGTGCTGAGCTTTTTCGGTCAGCGTAGTTTTCATGCGGGCCACGGCCATACCAGCTCACCTGGTTGTATCCAGTCTTAAGCTCACAACGCACGCCCACACGCAGCGGGGCTGGGTTTTCCTCACCAATAACGAATACATGTCGGCTGTAGATGTCGCCACTGGTGTGAACAAGGTACTCGTGGTGGTGTTCCACTGCGCGTTCTTGTGGTAAGCCTGGTAGATAGTGGTGGATGCGTACGCGTATGGACCCATCCTCAAGCTCGTCCAACTCTGGCCTTTCCGCCATCATCTGCAGTGATCTGTAGTCCATGGTGGAGCCTTGTGATGCGGTGCCCGGTGATGAAGCACCCTGTAATGGCTGCCGGGTTGCACCCTGAGTCTCGGTACCGTATCGATCATTGTCCGTCTGTGGGCGGTGCAGCTGCATCTTGGGTCCATGGAGGAGAATGTCCTGTTCATCCCAAAAGACAGAAGAGATAATGCCCGGTTCCTTTTGAAAGGTTACCCGCAGGCGGTCGTTCCTAATCCAAATGCGGTGCTCATCTTGCTTGAGCGATAGGGCACCAGCGTTGCGTCCCGAAACCGGGCTTGCACCACGCGCTGCCCGCACATGGAACTGCACAGAGGCAATCTCGGTACCGCCCGGAACCAGTCCAGACTCTCCAACATGCAGATCGCCAGTGGTGTGTGCTCGTACCGTGAGCAGCACTTCTTCGTAGGCTGCTGCCTCAGCAGTATCAAACTCAATCTTGACTGAGTCCGACTCACCCGGAGCGGTATGCAGGCGGTTGAGACGCCCTTGCTGCAGTTGACGTCCGTCACCAAGCAGTTGCCAACTGAACTGAATATCTGAGAGGTCGCTGAAGGAACGCCTATTGGTCACGCGAAACACTTGCTCGCGCTTATTGCTAAACTCTATATTGAAACACCGGGCGAGGTGAGCAAGCTCAAGCGCCGCTGGTTTTGGTGTCAGGTCAGACGAAATAATGCCGTTAATGCAGAAGTTTCCGTCATGGGGTTGGTCGCCAAAGTCACCACCATAGGCAGGCACCGAGGCTGCTTTGTTGGCTTCTGGCGCGCGCAGAGAGGCACGGGTAACCACACTGCCCGCACCCAGACGGCCAGAAAGGGTACGATCCATCCACCCAGTTATGAATCCGCCCTGAAGCGAGTCGTGCTTCTCAAAGAGATGGTAGTACTCATCAAGGCTACCATTACTATTACCCATAGCGCCTGAGTACGCAGCCGCTAGTACCGGTCGTTGGAGGGGAGAACCCGACTCAAGCAGATGTTCCAGATCCTCAATACTCGGATGGCTCGGAGTTATAAAGTCACCAATGGTAGGCGCGGAACCTTGCGCCGCACTCTCAATCTCAGCCACGGCCGAATCCGGCTGTACATCACCTTCATACATAAGGGGTCGGGTAGGGTCATAGGAGCGAATCCATGCCGCCGCCGCCTGATGGTTCGGCCCGGTGCCCGATGCCGCCCCCAGCGACCACACAATGACCGACGGATGGTTCTTGTCCCGCAGCACGGTGTGTATAGTGCGGTCAAGGATCTGAGAACTCCAGCGGGTACTCTCGGAGAAGCGCTCACCAAAGGCCCCTGCAGCCAAGGCAGGCTCGTCTACAACATAAATACCGTAGCGGTCACACAGTTCATACCAGTAAGGATCCTGGGGTCGGTTCGTGGTGCGCACAGCGTTTATGGAAAGCCGCTTCATGAGTGCAATCTCGTGCTCCATAGCGCTACGTGAGAGCGTGCGGCCGCTGTTGCGGTCATGCTCATCACGGTTAACCCCGTGCAGCATAAGCGGCTTAGCGTTGAGCAGAAACCGCCCATCTTCTATGGCAATGCGCCGAAAGCCTACCGGAATACGTACTGTATGCAGTGCTTCACCAGCGGGCGTCTTGAGGCTGAGTTCAGCGGAATAAAGTGTTGGAGTCTCTGCGCTCCATAAATCAATATTCTGGAGTTGAGTGCCAAGCTTGAGTCTGCCTGAGGGCATATCCACTGCACCCTGCAGCGCAGCTTCACGAAGCTCAGAGCCGTCTGGGTTCACCAGTCGGGACTCAACTGTGTAGCCCGCCTCAAAATTGCCGGGAAAACCTACATCTACAAGGAGTCCGTACTCGCAGCTGCGTAGATCGGCCGTAGGAAGGGCCGTGACTCGGACATCCGAGATATGCACCGCCGAGGTTGAGTACACAAAGACCTCGCGGTAAATGCCGCCGAACCACCATCGATCTGAACTCTCCAAATAGCTTCCGTCACAGTAGCGCGGCACAACCACACTGAGCTGATTCTCACCCTTGCTCACGTAGGAGCTAATGTCAAACTCCAGGGGGGTGGAGGAGTCTTTGCCGTAACCGGCCAAACTCCCATTTACATATACTGCCGCCGCGCTCTCTACCCCCGCAAGGTGCAGCACATAGCGACGCCCCCGCCGGTACGAGGCAAGCGTAAAGCTCCGCCTATACAGGCCGGTGGGGTTGTTGTCCGGTAAATCTGGAGGTGAGATGTCACCCGCGTCCGCATTCTGAACAAACGGCGGCCGGGAACGGAGGTAGTTGGGCTTGAGAACGCCGCTTGAGCTCCAGTCACCCGGAACGCTCACTCGCTGCATACCCTTTTCGCGATATGCAGGCTGGAGCGCGTCCTCGGGAATGGCTTCGGGGCTGTCGTAGAGGCGGAAACTCCAGTCGCCGTTAAGCGAGACCGGCTCCTCCTCAACAGGGAGGAGGAGCGATCTACCCGGCAGGCGGTTCATTCCGGTACATTCCGGCAGCCGCCACCATGGAGTCTCATGTGGACGTTTTGCCCCGCGCATACCAAGCCCTATAACTTTATCGACCGGCACCTTACTGCCCGGCAAGAGAGATATCTACACTCGGACGCAGTTCAGCAAGTACTGACACCGAGTCGTGCACCGGGTGCTCCAGGAACTTCTTCATAAGCTGTGCGTCTGGTGCATTTCCTGCTCGCAGTTTCGGCAGCGCGAGCTGGTACATGTGGTAGTCAAAACGCGGCGCCCACTTGCGAGAGCCCAACCGAGCGGTTGTGGAACAGTTGTCCACCATGTACGCAACGCCCTTGTAATGCATGTATGGGTTCAGCGAGTCTACAGCTTCAATGACCGACTCATTGACGATTTCGGAGTACACGTGACCCTTCTCAGCCAGGAGGTCAATCTGTGACATCATGCAGGCAACGTACACACCGGCGGTGATGGGGTTTACTGGAATCTCGTCTTCCTTGCGAACCGCGCGAACCTTCTCACCAACCTTCCACATTGGAGTATTGTCGATGGTAGAGAACGGGAAGCGTTCAAAGCGGTCGCCAGCAAGAATAACCGAGCGGATCTCGTTGCCCGAGGCAACCTCGTCGTAACACTCGGCGTGAATTTCCAGGTTTGGATAGTAGGCAGCCGAGTAAGCAGCCTCAAACTTTTTCTTGTCTGCATCACTGAGGCCTTCATAGACGGCGCGAATACCTTTGTGGGAAATAGTCTTGGAGATGGGTCCGGTAACGGACTCCACGGTCTCTCGGAAGGCTGTCTCGGCGTCCATGCCCTGATCCTGGAACTCGCGATACAAGCACTCCACAATCCCGTGAACAGCACCAAGGAGAATTCCACGCTCACCAAAGATATCGGAGCGATACTCCATTTCCAGGGTGGTCATGAATGAGAAGGGTGAGCCGAGTGCAACGCTCCAGCCAATTGCGTACTCGGTGGCCTTTCCGTTTACATCCTGCGCAACTGCAAAGCTGGCGTTGATACCGGCACCATTGACCGACTTGCCCTGTACGTAGAGCCGACGAACAGAAGGCCCCATACCTTTGGGACAAACGCCTATGACGTTGACATCGGCCCGTGGTTTCTCACCAATTGCATCTAAGTAGCCGAGTAAAAAGCCATGAGATAGACCTAGTGTGGCGCCGCTCTTCATAGCGTCAAAAATCTTCTTGTAAAGCTTTGCTTGTGCCGCATCGGAGATGAGGAGTATTACGAGGTCGGCCTCGGAGACTACCTGCATCATTTCTCCCAAGGTGCCGCTGGCTTCTGTAAAGCCCGCTTCCTCTGCGCTTTTCCAACTGCCGCTGCCGGAGCGCAGTCCAACCTTTACGGTAATGTCGGTACCCTCAAGCGAGTCACGTAGGTTCTGCGCCTGAGCCGGGCCCTGTGAGCCCCAGCCAATAACACCAATAGTCTTAACGCCGTCAAAGGCCTTGGGCAGCAAGCTAAAGAGGTGGCGCCCACCGCGCACAATGTACTCTTCCGTTCCAGATAGCGAGATCTTTTCTTTTTCAAACACCTTGGTGGTGAAATCAAACTTCATCGGTTCCTCCGTTTAATAATCCTGCACGTAGTCGCAAAATGTGTTCGGCAATTGTAACGGTCAGTGGCGCCTTACTCAAGGGTCTTAGGGGAAAGAGAGCAGCAGGGGGGCAACAATGATGCTCACAAACAGGAGCGTGATAAGCCAGTCCTGGGTGGTGAAACGTCGGAGCGGGGGCTGGGTGCCGCTGTAGCCGCGCGCGTGGAGCGCGGCGGCGGACTCGGCCGAGCAGCGCAGGGCCTTGAAGACAAGACCGGTGCCGTAGGCGGCTACGATGCGAGCGGGGTGACGCCGGAGCTGGCCGCCGCGGGCGCGAATTCCGTCGCGAAGTTCGGTGCCGGTGCTGTAAAGCTGTGACAGAAAGCGCAGGGTGAGGCTAGCGTAGAGCGCTGCGTTTGCCGCGCGCGCGCGTCCCAAGGGCCGCAGATACCAGGCAAAGGCCGCGCCCAAGTCCCCGTTCGGTGTCACATAGGTGAGCAGCCGCGCGGCGTAGAAGGCTGTCGACAGGCGCACGGCATACACCACCCCGTCCATGCCGCGCAGCAGTACAATGAGTGTCACCAGCACCAAGAAAAAGCGTGAGCTCCATAGCACGCGGTGCGGAGCCCTGCCAAGGAGCGCAAAACACAGGAAGGGTAGCACCAGGTAGAACACCACGCTTGGGAAGGGCGTCAGGAAAGCAGCAAGTTGGAGGAGCAACGTTAGCCCCAAAGTCATGCGGGGGTCCACGCGTATGGGGTGGGAGCCCCGCTGCAGGGACGCCCCTGCGTAGCGGAAGTCGGTACTCATAGCCAACTCATGTGGGAAATCTCCCCGGCCGGGCGGCGTACCAAGTGGTGTTCCACCAGCGGCAGTGCCTGCTCGGGAGTGTCGTCTATCACAATTTGACCGGCCCGCATGACCACCAGGCGGTCTGTGTGTGCCAGAACTTTCTCGAGATCATGGGTCACAACCACAACGCCAACACCACGGTCGCGAGCCGCAAGCACCGCGCGCAAGACCGAGCGCACCCCCGGCAAGTCCAGGTGAGCAAAGGGTTCATCCAGGATCACAAACTCACTCTGCATAGCAAGAACACCGGCAAGGGCAAGACGCTGTTGTTCGCCGCCGGAGAGTTCTAGCGGATCACGGGTGTGCAGGTGCTGTAGCTCAGTGGCTTGCAGAGCGTCTTCTACTCGGGCATTGACCTCGGCTGCACCGAGCTGCATGTTGCGTGGGCCAAAGGCCACATCACGCTCCACCGTATCTTCTAAGAACTGGGCTACCGGGTTTTGAAACACCAAACCCACCGCGCGCACCGCCTCCTGCCCACGCCGCGGCAGAGGGCGGCCGTTGAGAAAGACGTCGCCCCGGACTGGCCTCAGGAGCCCGTTCAGGTGTTTCATGAGCACCGTCTTGCCCGAGCCGTTGGGGCCGGTGAGAACCACGAGCTCACCAGAGTTCAGGCGCAGGTTAATGTTGTCCAGAACCGGCTGCGTGTCGTCAAAGTGGAAAAACAGCTCGCGGCATTCCAGTATCGACCTTGACTGAATCAACCGCGACTCCACCGATTGAGGCGCGGCGCAACCCGCCGGTACAGCAGCACTGCAGCCACCGCTTTGAGGACATCGCCCGGGAAAAAGGGGAGGAACCCCACCGCGAGCGCTGGCCCAAGCCCCAGGCCGGTCACCAGCATTAATACCGGTACCCCGCAGAGGTACACCAACGCAAAGCCCAACCCCGCAGCTGCTGCGGTACGTCCCAGTCCCGCCGCGCGCGCCGCGCCCGTCGCATCCACTGCGCCCGTCGCGCGCACCCGTTTGCTCAGAAGCGCCCCGGCCACAAATACCGCTGGCAGGTACCCCAACAGGTAGCCCCCGGTCGGGCCCACCAGATGTGCCACACCACCGCTCGCGCCTGAAAATACCGGGAAGCCAACCGCCCCCAGCACCAGATACACCACCACCGCCGCCAGACCGTGGCGTGGCCCAAGCAGCATACCAGCCGCTATGACAAAGAAGTTCTGCACCACCACCGGCACCGGACTACCCGGAAGCGGAAAGGACAGGTATGCACCCACCGTGATAAGTGCGGTAAAGGCAGCGGTCGCCGCAACCCGTTCAAGCTCAGCCCGCTGCGGCGCTGTCGAGCTCGCGTTCGAGTGTTGTGCATTGCCCCGCTGCGGCCCTGGCGAGCTCGAACCCAAGCCTGCCCCCGGCTGTTCATCTGAATTGTGTGACTTCATACTGCGCCCGAGCATATCAAAGCCAGCCTTTTGCTGCTACAGTTGAGCCATGCAAACTGAGGTGCCTCAATCTTCACTGCCAGCTGGCAAGCCTACCACGGCCATCGACACTCCCGGCGCCGCCCAGGGCCAGCGCGTGCTGCTTGCCGCTCTCAATGCGCGTTACACCCACACCAACCTCGCCCTGCTGTATATGCGCAACAGCATTGAGGCTGCAAATGCCGGTCACGAGGTGCAACTCTGCGAGTGCGTGGTCACCGACCGTCGTACCGACATCCTGGAGCTTATTACCGGTGTCGGCGCAGCCCAGGGCGGCGCGGCGCCAGTTGAACCGCGGACGCCACAGGTGCTCGTGCTCTCTGCCTACATCTGGAACAGCAACCTCATTCGGCAGCTGCTGCCGGACATCCGCGCCTTACTGCCGGAGGTGGTCGTTGTCATAGGCGGGCCTGAGGTCTCCTACAATGCCCAGTGGTGGTTGGAG
>REEM01000049.1 GCA_007695055.1 Spirochaetaceae bacterium
GCGCGAAGAAATCATCAAGACCGACGGCGCAACGGTGAGCATGCGCACCAAGGCCGTAGACAAGGTACACCCCGAGACAAAGAGCTTTGATGAGATCATTACCCTGTTGGCCCAGAAGATGGGTGTGGGACAGTACTTTGAGTTCTCGCTTGACGACTGGAACGAGGCATTGCTTGCAGAGCAGCCCTTTAGCCTGGCGGATCTCAAACGCATGGGCTCTACGCAGGGTTTGACCTATGACGAGCCGGTAGTACCAGGCGGGTGTGGAAACCTCCTACCCGGAGACAAACCAGCTCCGCCACATCTGCACCCACGCGCTTTCCTGGCCTCGAATGGTCGCAACCCGGTGCCGCCCCTGGGCACACCATCCGGTCTGTTTGAGTTCTTTAGTCAACGCTTTGCGCAAGCAGGCTTTAACGGCATTGCAGAGTGGCGCGAACCGGAGACCGGGCTGAGCCTGGGCTCAAACGAGTTCCGTGTCATTCACGGAAAGCAAGGCTACCACTCACATGTCTGCACGGCCAATATTCCAATGCTGGCGCAGATCACCAAGGACTACGACACCAACCGCATCTGGATGAACGCCAGCCGCGCCGCCGCACTTGGCGTTTCCAGTAACGACACAATTCGGCTCCGCGCGAAGAACGGCCGCACCGCCGAGGTGCGCATCATGGTAACCGAGCGGATTCACCCGGACATGCTCTTTGCTCCGGCTGGCTACGGAAACCGTTCACCATACCTTGAGGTTTCGAAGGAACTTGGCGGGTTCAATCCACATGACCTGTGTGACTTCCGCACCGAGCCTATATCGGGCCACGCAATGATGAGTGAGCTCATTGTTGAGGTTGAAAGAGTTTAGTCCAGGCCACGGCTGGGTATTCCGGCCGCAGCAGCTTTGAATAGTGGGCCCCGTCTGCATCTCCTTTGGTGCGGGCGGGGCCTTTTTCTGCAACACCCAGCCGGGACCGTTATTCTCCGAGCTACTCGCGCTGATAGTGCCTACCAAGGGCCGCTGGGGCTAACGAACGTTTGCTTGTGAGAGCCAACACTATAATGGTGAGAACATAGGGCATCATGAGCAGAAACTCGTGAGGCACACCAACTCCAACAGCCTGCAAACGTAGCTGCAATGCTTCTGCCGTGCCGAATATCAAAGCTGCTCCGAAAATGAACACTGGGTTCCACCTGCCAAAAATGACGATGGCAAGAGCGATGAAACCACGTCCGGAACTTATATTCTCTACAAAACGCCCTAGCGATACGATAGAGAGAAAGGCGCCAGCAAGGCCAGCAAAGGCCCCAGATATGAGAACTCCACGAGTCCTCATAGTCGCGACCTTAACACCCATCGTTTCTGCTGCCTTGGGATGCTCGCCTGCAGCCCTAAGGTCAAGGCCAAAGGAGCTGCGATACAGCACAAGATAGGCAAGCGGAATTGCAAGCAGCATGACATAGACCGGCACGGGCTGCCGGAAGAATGCCGCGCCAATTATGGGAATTGAGTCCAAACCCGGAATGGCAAAGACAGGGGGCCGAGGTACACGCGGCGGAGTAGCGCCCGGAGTGAAGATGATGCGGTTGATGAAGCTTGTCAGTCCAAGGCACAGAATATTCACAGTGACGCCGACAACGATTTGATTCACCGGCCGACGGACGCACATGTATACAGTGATGCCGGAAACGATCATTCCTACAAGAGCACCGAATGCTGCGCCAAGGAAGAAGCTGCCGGTGAAGTAGGCAAAGGCAAAGGCCCCAAAGGCCCCGCTGAGCATTTGGCCTTCAACACCTATATTGAGGACTCCTGAGCGCTCGGAGAACACAATTCCGAGCCCGGCAAGCAAGATTGGAATCGACATCCGCACCGCTGCGGTCGCAACTCCGTTCCAGAACACTACACTCCATATTTCCATCTCTTGGTCCCTTTTCTCAAATGGCCACGACTAGTGTCGGCGACGCAGTCCGTCGCCGATCAACGCGAAGAGAATAATTAGGCTCTCCAGAATGAACACCACTGATACAGGTACTCCTTGCGTTACCTGCATGGCGTTTGCCCCAACACGCAGCACCGAAAGCAAGAAAGCCGCCCCGAGAATGCCGAGAGGCCGCACACCACCGAGCAAGGCTACAACCACACCTGTAAACCCGTAGTTCAGTGATATACCGTCAAGCACCCGGTGGTGAATTCCAAAAACCTCTACTGCACCGGCGACCCCTGCAAAGGCGCCACTCATGAACATTGCCAGAACGATATAGCGCCGCGTACCGATGCCTGAATAGCGAGCCGCATGCAGGCCTTGGCCGACTGCACGAATCCGGTATCCAACAGCAGATTTTGAAAAGAGGAGATAGAGAAAGACTAACGCGGCGAGTGCAATGAAAATCCCGTAGTGCGCCGAGGTACCCACAAGCAGGCTCGGTAGCCGAATGGCCTGAGGCAGTGTTGCGGACTGCGGCAGAAAACTCCCGGGCGGTTTCATGGGACCTGCCACCATGTACTGCAGTAATAGCAGGGCGACGTAGTTCAGCATGATGGTGGTGATGACTTCATTCGTGTCGAGATGTGCTCGTAGAACCCCGGCAAGCGCCGCCCATAGTCCACCAAAGAACATGGCAGCGAGCAGTGCAAGAGCTATTGCCACGACCGGATGATAGGAACTCAAACGCAAGCCAACAGAGACCGAGACAAGCGCGCCAATAAAAAACTGCCCGTCCCCTCCAAGGTTTGTAAGCCCCGCCCGTAGTCCCACCGCGACACCTACCGCAATAAGGATGAGAGGGATTGCCTTTCCAATAACTTCGCCGCGGCCGTAGTAACGCCCAAGAGCCGCACGCAGCATATCTTCATAGGCATGGAGCGGATTCGCGCCAGCGGCAAAAATGAGAGCAGCAACCACAATGAGACTTGCAAAAAAGGCCAGCAACACAATGACGAACGACCTGCTGTCTAGTCGCCGTAAAATGAGTGCGCGCAGGTGCTCAGAGGCGTTCATGAAGCCATGCTCGGACGTAACGAATTGGGCTCGCCATCAGGCCGAATACCAGACATCAAAAGGCCGACACGGTTCGCGTTGTACTCGTGTGACTGGAGCTCGCCCGCAATCTTTCCTTGATACATCACAATTATTCTGTCGGACAGACTGAACAGCTCTTCAAGCTCCGCCGAGATGAGCAGGACTCCGGCTCCGTTGTCACGGGCCGAGCGTATGGAACTCTGAACAAACTCGACCGCGCCAACATCCAGGCCACGGGTAGGGTGCATAGCAACAAGAGCCCGAGGGGCTCTATCAAGCTCGCGAGCGATAATGAGCTTTTGGAGGTTGCCGCCGGATAAGGACTGAGCCTGAGCGGTTGCTCCGGTTGTCCTGATGTCAAACTGCATGATCAGCCCCTCTGTAAGTGTGAGAAGCCGATCGCGACGCATGAATCCGAACTCATTGTAGGGTGAGCCAAAATGGTTCTTCATTGCAACGCTTTCCCACAACTCAAATCCCGCCACCGACCCAACCCTATGCCTATCTTCTGGCACACACGAGACGCGAGCATTGAGAAACCCGAGAGGCCCCTTTCCAGCCATTCGGTTCCCGTTCACGTAAATCTCACCCCCACTTATGTCGCGAATGCCAACGGCTAGCTCAGCAAGCGTGCTTTGGCCGTTGCCATCAACGCCCGCCACTCCGAGTATCTCACCCGGCTGCACACTGCATGAAACAGGCCCAAACGGGAGTCCGCGGGCTTCGTGCGCGGTGACGCGATAGAAGTTCAACGCGGGAGACCTATGGAGCTTAATGCGATCGGACCCGGAGTCGTTTGTTCTATTCACCTGAACAGAGCGGCCAACCATCATCTCCGCAAGATCCTGTACGGTTGTTTGCGCTGGTGTTGTAGTTCCCACAAGCTTCCCGCGACGCATGATCACAATGCGATCACTGACTTGCATCACCTCGGAAAGCTTGTGGGAAATAAACACCACACTGGTACCGGCTGCTGCCATTTCTCGTACGACACGAATAAGCGCTTGGGTTTCTTGAGGAGTTAATACGCCGGTCGGCTCATCCAGTATGAGAACATCGGCGCCGTGATACAGCGCCTTGATAATCTCTACACGTTGCTGGACACCCACAGGAAGGGAGGAGACCGGGGCATCAAGGTCAATCGGCATACCATGCCGTTCGCACAGTTCATGCAGCCGTTCCCGAATCTGCCTGAGGCCCAGCCCGATACGTCGTCGCGACTGGCCTATAGCGACGTTCTCAAGAACGTTGAGTGCGTTCACCAGCATAAAGTGCTGATGCACCATGGCGATTCCCTGCTCGATGGCCGCAAGTGGGCCGTCGAGCTCAATCGGTTCACCGTTTCGGATAATGGTACCGGAGCTTGGCCGATAGAGTCCGTACAGCAGATTCATAAGCGTGCTTTTGCCTGCTCCGTTCTCACCAAGAATGGCGAGCACTTCTCCGCGGTGGAGCTGAAGATCCACCGCATCGACCGCAAGAAAATCACCAAAGGCTTTCGTGACACCCAGCATCTCGACCGCCGCTACTTCTGTACTCACCTATCGGCCTCCTTCCTTTGGTACCGGGATAATCAATCGATTCGTTCGTAGATCTCCGGGACCTGAAACTCGCCAGCCGCAATCTGTTCACGAAGCGCGAGTACTGTTTCTTGCGTATTTGCGCTCACAAAAGAGGCAATTGGCGCGATGTCAATAATGCCCTCGCCGATACCTGCATTCCACAAGCCGCCGAAGTTTCCGGCTTCTATAAGCCCAACCTGGTTCACGATCGCTTGAGTCATATTGGGAACCAGGCTGGTCATCATGAGCTCCGGCGCCAATGAGGACTGGTCAGAACCATAGCCAATCAGACGTATGTTGTGCTCGATGGCAGCTTCAATGACCCCAAGTCCAGTGGAATCAGCGGTGTGCATAATGATATCCACACCGCCCTCAATCAGCGCGATTGCGGCTTCTTGCCCTAATGCGGGGTCTCCAAATGTTCCAGTCATAATGCCGTTGACGGTTGCCGATGGGTTGGTGTTCTGCACCGCCGTGGTAAAAGCAGCCAAGTTCGCAAGCTGACTTGGGATCTCAAGGCCACCCACATATCCGATGCGGCCGGTCTCGGACTCCATCGCAGCAAGCACGCCACTCAAATACGCAGCTTCAAACTCTTTCTGATTGATGAACCCAACGTTTCTGGGGATTTCTGCGTCGGCTGGGCTAAGGCCACTGACAAAGAAATACGTGTCGGGAAATGATGCCGAGACCCGTAGCGCTGGCTCCCCAAACTGAAATCCATGGCCAATCACGAGGTTATAGCCACTCTCTGCGTAGTTGCGGAGGGCTTCATCAATTGAGGCAACCTGCACGCCCTCGGTGAACGAGGTTGTATAACCGCCGTCACGAAGCTGAATAAGCCCACGGTGAGCGGCTTGGTTCCAACCGCCGTCATCAATGGATCCCGGCAGTAGCATTGCTATGCGGAATACACCGTCATCAACCGGCTCTCGGGCCCCGCCAGCAAAAGCCATGCTCCCCAACACAAATAGGAATGCGACGGCGCATGTGAGCGCCACGATAGATCGTGAGAGTGTTCGAATCTTCATTTTTTGCCTCCTACGGCTTCCGGCTTAGCGCCGGCTATTGAAACTTTTCTTGAGCCAGTTCTTTGAGCTCAGCCTTTGCAATTTTTCCTGTTGGTGTCATGGGAAACTCGTCTATAGGAACGATTTGCAGATGTTGCAGATCGTAGGGAACCAGGCTGGTTATCGCAGCTTTCATCTTCTCCATATTGAAAAGGGATTCGTCACAGACTACAAACGCTATGGGTCGGTCGCCAATCTCGTCATCTTCAACCGCAACAACCGATGAAGCAGTGACACCCTCACACTCGAGTAGCGCCTCCTCAACATCGCGTGGAAACCAGGTCTTGGACGCGACCGTTATTAACTCGGAAAAGCGGCCGCGCATGGTGATGTAGCCGTTGTGGTCAACGCATCCTGCATCTCCGGTATGCAACCACCCCCCCGCAAGGGTTTTGGCTGTCTGCTCTTCACGATTCCAGTAGCCCCACATATAGCCGCCGCGCAGGCACATTTGACCTACTTCACCCACCGGCACCTCTTCATCTGCGGCGTTGAAAATTTTCACCTCTTTATCCGGCGGTGCGATACCTATTGGAGCCAAACGTTCATCGGGTTCAAGATCTGGAAAACCAAGTGCGACAAAGCCCCCAAGCTCGCTCTGCCCGTAACTTTCGGCAAGAGGAAGCTTGAGCTCATCGCGCCAGGCCTTCTTGAGTGGCAGCGGGACGGGCCCGCCCCCGGATACGCCTACGCGCAGGGCCGACGGTGTTTTCCCCCGCTTCTTTGACTCATGAAGAAGCTCGGTTAGCAGCGTTGGGTTCGCAATGAGAAGAGCCGAACCGGTACTCTCGAGAGCGTCATACCCGCTTTCCTGGGTCCATTTCGACATGACATTGACGGTGCCTGTTCGGTGGAGTGTGGGAAGAATGTTACCAACAAGCTGGTACGAACTCGAAAGGGCGCTTGGCCCAAAGGAGGACTCGTGGGTGCGCACCCGCAGACGCTCGGCAATACAGTTGGTGGCCCGCATGGTGGGCTCATGCATGAGGCATGCACCCTTGGGTTTCCCGGATGTGCCGGAGGTATAGGACAGATGCGCAATAGCGCTCTCATCGGCCGGATCAACCGGTGCCTTATAGCCTGCCCGAAGCAGTTCCCCAAGATCCTTGGCCTCACCCATTGCTTTGTCCATACAAACAAGGGCTCGCACAGATGAAACCTCAGCAGCCGCCGATGTGACCTGGTCGTACGCGTCGTGCGTGAAAACTACCACTGTTGGCGTGTGGTCGTTGAAGTAGTAGTCGAGTTCCCCGGCAAGCTTAACGTTAACCAGAGCCGGGATAGCTCCAATTCTCCAGCAGCCAAACAGCGCCATGAGGTAGTCCATGCCGTTGTGTGCTACGACACTCACGCGGTCTCCCTTCCCTGCACCCAGTTCGCTCAGAGCACCCGCGAAGCGCTCCATCTGATCAACCGCCTCGGTATATGTGTACTCGAGTTCCCGGTCCACCCAACGTAACGCGACTTTCTCCGGTGCCCATTCAGCACCGCGATAGAGTAGATGATGCATCAACATGATTTGATCTCCTTGAATCATTTCCTAGCATCACTACCCACTGCAATATCCGTGCCATTTTGAACTTTCCGATACGATGCTAATGCATCTGCATATAAAGCATAGAAATAGGTACACATAGATCGAAAGCTCCGGGACAAAGGCTCCTGTCTATCGCTACATTATTGTCGTTTATGGCTTTTCGGGTTACGATAACGTCTTATTTTGGCTCATCTATCGAAAAAGGGGAACTCAACACCCGGCCGTACCCTATATCGTCCTTCGGATATCGCTTTTTCTTGACCCACTCAGCTTTTCCGCCTACCATTTTGTCAAGTATATGCATGAGTCGCTGCTCAAGACGAAACTCACTATTCCTCCGTGCAAGGCCGGGCTGGTTCGGCGCGACGACATCATCCGCCGCCTTGAGGACGGACTTCTCGTTGAAAATGGCTTCACTCGCAAGCTGACCTTGATCTGCGCGCCAGCAGGATTCGGCAAAACAACCCTGGTGCGACACTGGATACAGTGCAGCTCGCTGCGTTTTGGGCGCCTGAGCATTGACCCGGAAGATGATACGCCGCTGCGCTTCTGGATGTACTTTAGTGAACTGCTGAACGGCATCTGCGACACGATCCGTCCCGAGACCCTCAGCTCACTGAGCGCGCCGCAACTGGGTGAACACGAAACCGAGACGCTTGACGACTTTCGCCGCTATGAACGCTTCCTCACCATGCTTCTGAACGATGTACTCGCGAACGAGACCCCAGGTGTCGCGGTGCTGGACGACACTCACGTGCTGAAGAACCCCAGTATTCAGCGTGGAATGAACTTTGTACTGCGGAACCTGCCGCCGAACCTGCACATCGTAGCAGTCTGTCGCGTAGAGCCTGACTGGGCCTTGAGCCGACTACGCAGTGCGGGCGAGCTGTTAGAGATTGGGCAGTCGGAGCTGCGCTTCTCCCATGATGAGATTGCAACCTTCTTCCGTGAGACCATGGACTATCCACTTCCAGATGACGATGTACGAGCCTTGGAGATGGACTCCGAGGGATGGATTGCGGGACTGCAGCTTGCGGCGGTCTCGTTACGAACGCGCGGCAGCCGGGCTAACCGGCTGAGCTTGCGCGGTACACATCGGCTGCTTCAGGAGTACTTCTCGGACGAGGTTATTGAAACCCTTCCCGACGAGCTGCAAGGTTTTCTGCTTTCTACATCGATCCTGAACAGAATGTGCGCCCCGCTGTGTCAGGCCGTGACCGAAACCGCAGACGCCCAGGCCGTACTTGAACGCCTTGAGCGAGAGAACTACTTTGTCGCCGCCCTGGATGAAGAAGGCTACTGGTTCCGCTATCACGCACTTTTTCAGCAGTCGCTGCGAGCGCGGCTTGAGTCAGGCTATGCCGAGATCCTGCCCAAGCTGCACCGACGGGCGGCACAGTGGTACCATGAAAACGAGTTCCCAGTAGAAGCAGTGCGCCACGTACTTGCAGCCGACGATCCGGCACGCGCAGCAGAGATTATTGAAAGTGAACTGCAGGGTTTTTGGAAGGGTGGCTACTCACATGAACTCAGAAGCATGCTGGAGCTGCTGCCCGCCGAGGTGCTGGACACACGGCCGAGTCTGCAGGTTCTCTCGGCGTACTTCCTGCTGCTTGCTGGTAAACGCGAGGCAGCACGTGGCTATATTGCTCGGGCAGAGGAGCTCCTTGCCGAGCAGGCACCAGGTACCGAGCGTGAGTTTGTCGAGGGCTTCCTGGCAACCTGTAAGGCCGCAGCCGCGGCCTTTGACAACGACATTCCAACCCTCATTCAGACCGCGGCTGTTGCACTTGAGAAAATTCCCCCGAACTACCCATCATGGCGTGGCCTGGCATGTTCGGTAGCCGGAGATGCCGCCTTCTACCGGGGCGACGCCGAGGCAGCCCTGCGCACCTATCAGGAAGCCTGCGACCTTGGGCAAGACCCGCAGGGCAATGCGTACTTTGCGCTGGTTGCCGGTACCAAGTTCGCGCGCCTGCTGCTGTACCGTGAAGGCACCCATGCCTCGGAGGAGCTCTGCCGCAGAATGCTGGCCCTGGCCGAGGAACACGGACACGCTACCAGTGAGAGAGCGGCGGGTTATTTTGGCCTGTTGGGACAGATTTCTTCCGAGCGCGGTGAGGCCGAGGCAGCCGTGGAGCTCTGCCAAAAAGGGATAGCTATTGCCGAGGAAACCCAAATTCTGCTCGTGTGGTGCTGGTGCGTCGCACATATTCTCCGCCCCTTGGTTATTCTTGGGCGCTACGCCGAGGCCCATGACTGGATCCGCCGGGCCCGGCCAGTCCTGGCCGAGGCGGCTGCCCCGATCTTTGAAAGCCTCATTATGGGTTGGTACATGCGGCTGCTCCTGGCAGAGGGGAATCTGGACGAAGCCGCGGATCTCCTTAAGGAACGTGGTCTCTTAGACGCAGAAAGCGTCGGCTTCCTGCGGGAGGAGGAGTCGGGCGCCCTCATTCGGTATCTTCTCATTACCAAACAGCATGAGCGAGCGGCAGCCCTACTGGAGGGCTATCTGCAGGAGGCCCAGAAACTCGGCATGGCAGCATTCTCGGCCGAGCTTGAGTACCTGCTCGCTGCCGCTCATCTTGGATCTGGCCGCACCGAGGAGGCTCAGGTTCTGCTGCGCTCGGCACTGAGAACCGGGCGGAAAGCCGGATACCGGCGCATGTTCATGGATGACAGCGATATCAGCATGACCTTGCTGGAAGAGGCCCAGCGTCATGGTATTGAGCCGGACTTCTGTGGGTCGATGTTGGAGGAGCTGCGTCAGGAAGCGACTGCGGCAGAGACCGCCCCGGATGGTGCTGCCGTTACCCACGGCGCCCGGCCCCGCGCGGCAGCAGCAGGGGAGTCGCTGCATGATGCCCTCTCGGAGCGCGAGAGCGAACTGCTGCAGCTGATTGCCGACGGACTGAGCAACCAGGAAATTGCAGACACCCTGTTTATCTCACTCAGCACCGTAAAGTGGCACTCGGCCAATATCTACGCCAAGCTCGGGGTAGAAAAGCGCACCCAGGCCGCGGCCAAGGCCCGGAGACTGGGGCTGGTGGGGGACTAAGCCGCGGAGGATGGGCCTGATCCCCAACTAAAACCATACTTTCGGCCAGCTGCGGGCGGGAAGGACGGGCAGTACAGTGAGCCTACACTCATGTGAGGAGGCTCATGCAATGAAGTTCATAAAAAACAAGATGCCGGAACTGGTTTCGGCACTGGTGCTGAAACGGCCCAAGCTCATTATTGCCGCTTTTGCCGTCGCGGTGGTCTTAAGTATTGTGGCCGCCGGTCGCATAGAAATTATTACCCAGACCGAGGACATGCTACCGGCGCACCTGCCGGTGGCCCAGCAGTACAACGAGGTGCTGGATACCTTCCACTCTACCGGAAGCATTATTGTCACCGTTGAAAACGCTTCCCGCGCAGAGAAGATTGCTGCTGCGCACCGCCTGGAGGAGCTGGTTCGGGCGCACCATGATCTCCCGGACTACCTCAATTCCGTTGAGCTGCGGGCGGATCGCGAGTTCCTGGGAGAGTGGGCGCTGCTGCTGCAGGATGCAGACGACATTGCCGAGCTGGAAGACGCCTTTGCCGAGCTGAATATCCTCCCCTTTCTACGCGCAATGAACGACAGCTTTGAGGACACCTTTCTGGACGGAGATGGCGAGCAGGAGTTTGCCACTAACGAGGATGAATGGGCAGGCCTGGCTCTGTACAACCGCATAGAGATCCTCATGAACGAACTGCATGCCTATGTACAGAACCCTGAGTCGCGCAGCTCCGAGGAGTGGGGAGAGGCACTGGCCGAGGCCGCTGCCTTTGGAGAGCTCTACAACCTGTCCCCGGACGGCGACATGCTGATTGTCTCCATGCGGCCGAACTTTTCTTATGAAGACTTTGACAAGGTCAGCTACGTGACTACCGAGGTACGCGAGATTGTACAGGTGGTGGGTGCCGAGTTCCCTGAGCTCCGTTTTGGTGTAGGTGGGGACATTCCGCTGCAGCATGACCGGCACGCCGCCATTGAGGCCGACCTGCTCCTGCCGACCCTGTTTGCCTTAGTCCTTATTGTACTCTTCTTCCTGGTGTCCTTTGACCGCATTCGCTCAATTGCATTTGCCGTCATCTCACTGGTGGTGGGGATTATCATTACCACCGGGGTAATAGGCATGACCACCGCGCGCCTCGACATACTGTCAAACGTGTTTGCGGTCATCTTGCTGGGACTGGGAATTGATTTTGGAATTCACATGGTCTCAAACTTTGACGACTTCCGGCGCAAAGGCTTCTCGGTGGGCGACGCCCTGTCAATGACGCTTGAGAAAAGTGGTGTAGCCATTGTGATGGGTGGCATTACCACCGCGGTCGCCTTCTTCTCACTGACCATTTCAAGCTCCATGATTATATCCAACTTTGGCTATGTCGCGGGTGTTGGTGTGCTGGTGGTACTGCTTACCACGACGCTGCTGCTCCCGGCCCTGTTGGTAGCTTTTGGAAGGCAGGCTCCCGCGCGTGAGCGCCGCTATGTCATACGCTATGAGTTTCTGCGTGACTTTGGCGCCTTTGTCTCACGCAGGCGGGTACCGGTCATTGCTGCGGCCCTTGTCCTTACCGTCCTGCTGGCGACCCAAATTCCAAACAACCGTCCTGAGTACGACATCCTCAACATGATGCCGCGCAACGCCGAGTCGGTTGGGGTAACGCGCTCGATCATAGATCGCATGGAGGTCTCACCCTTCCCGTCCTACATCGTGGTGGACAACCCTGACGAGGCACACCGGCTTGCCGAGCGTGCGCGGGAGGAACGGCTGGTGTCACGGGCGCTCTCATTACGCGACTACATCGCTACCGATGAGGAGCAGGCACAACGCCTGTCCGAGATTGCCCGTCTGCGCGGAAACATCGGCACCTATGATCCGAACTACAGTTACGACAGCGCCGCCTTTGAGGACCTGCTCTACGAGATTCAGCGCCTGGAATGGAACCTGATAGAGATTGCCGACCTCACGGTTGCTGGACTGGGTGATGGAAACCGCATACAGCGCAAGCGCAACGCCATGATCAGGGAGATCTTTGGGGCCGAGGTTGGTGAGCCGGGGGCCGAGGTCTTTCAGAACTTGATTGCAACTCTTGAGGGCGAGCCACAGCGCAACGCCGCGCTCTTGAGCTCACTGGAGCCGCATTTTGCTGGAACGCTGAGTGGCATAGTAGAGCGAATGGTCTCACCCGAGCGCCCAATCACGGTTGCGGACCTGCCGCACAACACCCGCAGTGGTTTGGTCAACGAGTCCGGTGACCGTTTCCTGGTCACGGTTGTGGGAACCGCCGAGACGCAGCAGGAAGGCATTATGCTTGAGTACGACGAGCGCATGGCCGAGATCATGCCGGGTTTCACCGGCTACGTCCCGCTTGCAGTCATGCTGACCCGCGAGACCTTTGAGGACGGTGGCCGCGCCGCCATCTACGCCGGTGGCGCTGTCTTTCTGATCATGCTCATTCTGTTCCGCAGTCTCAAGCACACCCTCTTTGCCTTTGGCGGACTGGCAGTTGCAATTATCTGGATGTTTGGCCTTATTCCGCTCCTGGGCATACAGCTCAACATGATGGCGGCGGTGGTGTTCCCGCTGATTGTGGGAATTGGCACCGACTTTGCCATGCATATGCTGCATCGCTTTCACAAAGAGGGGCGCATTGATTACGTCCTGCGCTACTCGGGCAAGGCCATTCTCTTGTCATCCATCACGACCATGATTGGCTTTGGCTCCTTGGCCCTGGTGGGAGAGATTGTAGCCATTGCCGCACTGGGCCTGCTGCTGTTCATTGGCATTGGCTGCTGCATGCTTGCAAGCCTCACCTTCATTCCAGCCTTTCTGGCATTTGGAGAGGAAAACACACATACCTTTCAGGAGGAATACCATGAAGTACACAGCTCAAATTAGGAACTGCTTTCGTCGAAGCCGGTTTGGGCGTCAGGCCCGAATCCTGCAGAGCGCGCTCATTGGGGCTCTGCTTCTGAGCCCCGTTGTCAGCCTGGCGGCGATATCGCCGAGTGAGATCATGGAGCGCGTTGAGGAGCAACGCCGCAGCGAGAGCTCGCGCTCACGAATGACCATGCTCGTTTACCCGGACGCCAACAGCGAACGTGATGTACGCGAGTTCAACATCATTACCTACGGCCGAGGACAGGACGATTCTTACATGGAGTTCGTCTCACCACGCAGTATTCAGGGCCTGCGCGTGCTGGACCTTGACGGCGCTACCCGCGTCTACTTCCCCTCGACCGGACGGGTACGCAACATCACCGGCCGCTCCCGCAGCGGCTCGGTTGGTGGGGTTGGCGGTGACTTCTCGTACGAGGACATGGGCGGCGGCAGTCTGCTGGAAACCTATGGTGAGTTCCAGCTTAAGGAGGAACAGGGCGATGTCTACGTGGTAAGCGCAGTCCCGACCGACCCGGACAGCTCCTATAGCCGGGTGATTCTCTATGTCGACAAGGACACCTACACCACCTCCAGGGTGGAGTACTTTGAGAACGGCTCCGAGCCAAGCAAGGTCTTGACCACCAGCCGCGTGCGTGTGGTGTCCGGGCGCAACGTCCCAACCGAGATGGTAATGGAGAACCTTGAGCGCCGCTCCCGCACCGTAATTCGCATTCATGACATTGCGTTTGACGGCCCGGTGGACGCGCGGCTCTTTCACCCGAACCGCTTCTATAGATAGGAGGCCCACTATGCGCAGCGTACTCTATGTGGTTCTGTGGTTGACCGTCGCCGTGTTTATGACGGCGGGTCTGCCAGCACACAGTGAGGAAGACTGGGGCGATGTCGACACCTGGGACAACGGCGGTTGGGGCGCCGGGGACGACGACGGCTGGGGGAATAGTGACTGGGTCGATGTCGACACCTGGGGCAACGGCGGCTGGGGCACCGGGGACGA
>REEM01000014.1 GCA_007695055.1 Spirochaetaceae bacterium
ACCATGTCTGAACTGGTAAAACGAAGTCCATTGCGTATTCTTGAGCAGTCAATCCATGGCGGCCTAGGTGCCGGAAATATTGGCGTCTTCTCATCCCCCAAAGGATTGGGAAAAACTGCTTGCCTGGTACATATTGCCACCGACAAGCTCTTCCAGGGGCAACATGTTATTCATGTTTCGTTTGCGGCACGAACAGATCACATTATTCGCTGGTATGAGGACATCTTTGGAGAAATTGTCGACAAGCGTGAGTTGAGTGATGTGGTGGATGTGCATGACGAAATTATCCGAAATCGAGTGATAATGAACTTCTCTCAGGAGGGTACAACTGCAGATCAACTCCTGAGAAGCTTGCGTGCCATGATTACCGACGGTGGTTTCGCCGCTGATGTTCTGGTGGTTGACGGATACGACTTTGTTAAGGGGAGCCCCGAGAGCATTGCTGCTATCAAGTCATTCGCAGAGGAACTTGGTATTGCGGTGTGGTTTAGTGCCTCAAGCCCGGAGGACCCGAGCGTTGTTGACGAGCGAGGTGTTCCGAGCTATCTCAGTGCATATGTGGATCTTATCTCTGTGCTCATAACCCTAGAAGCGACTCCCGACTTCATCAAACTGAGACTGGTAAAAGATCATCAGAAGATTATGGGTGACGATCTTCATGTTCGACTGGACAGTAAAAGTCTATTGATTGTCGAGAGATAGTCCTCGGAGTTTTGGTCTGTCTTAGGCCTTTCACGGGTTTTATTCGTAGTGCGACGCGGTACCTACTGTATGTGGGCTACCGCGTTTTTTTTACGCCTATACGCTTGCACCACGCAGTAATGGGGCAAACGCTGCAGTGCGGAGATTGCGGGGTACAGGTGTTCTGTCCGAAATAGACCAGTATCTCGTTGATTTCTATCCAGTGTTGTTTTGGAAGGATCTTCTGCAGCGCACGTTCTGTCTCGTCCGGGGTGCGCGTCGCTATCCAGCCAGCTCTGTTTGGAATGCGGTGTACATGGGTGTCTACACATATGGCAGGTATTCCAAAACCCAGACCCAGAACAAGATTGGCAGTTTTCAGTCCGACACCCGGAAGTTGAAGCAGTTCAGCGGATGTGGCCGGTGTGCGCCCTTCATACTCACGTACCAGGATTTCCGCGCAGCGGAGCATGTTGCGTGCCTTGGTACGGTAGAATCCAGCCGGGTAGATGAGTTCGCCTATACGTGTTTCCGAAAGGCGGAGCAAGGCCTGCGGGGTGTCAGCCACCGCCAAGAGCCGGCGTGAGGCGGCTAAAGTAACGTCGTCTTTTGTTCGGAGAGAAATGATCGTTGCTATGAGAATATGGAATGGCGCCATTGGGCCGCGCGCGATGAGAGAGACCGAGGGAAGCTCTGTTCCGCTCGGTCTGCCGATAAGCTCAAGAATTGTCTTCCAGGGCGGTGGGTCTTGAGCCGGTGAACTAGATGTCGATGTCGTCGTCATCGAGGTCTTCTTCCTCGACTCGTTCACTCTCTTTGCTCTTTGCGTTAGCGGCTTCCGCTTCGAGGCGGGAGTAGACCATTTGTTCCACTTCTGCTTTGCTCTGCTTGAGAGAGAAAGAGACCTCATCTACCAGGAGCTTGAGCGCATTATCAAAAAGCTTGCGTTCAAGGATAGGGAGTTCCTTTACCTTACTCCTATGATAAAGCGTGCGGACGACAGTCGCAATGTCGAGGACGCTTCCTTGTTTGAGAAGGTCAAGGTTCATCTGGTATCGCAGTTTCCAGTCGGCTGGAACCGGTTCATAGGCTTCAGATACCAGTTTGAGGGCCTTCTCTGCTTCTTTCTTGGGAACTATGGCACGAATACCAAGCTCCTCAGCCTTGTCGACCGGTACCATAACTGTCATGTCCGATACCTCAAGATAAATTACATAATACAGCAGCTCTTGCCCTTTGAACTCCCGCTCTTCGATCGATATAATCTGACCGACGCCCTGGAGCGGGTAAACAATCTGCTGCTGATCTTTAAACGTGGTTGTACGTTTGGGAGCGCTCTTCTTCATTCGGGCGAGTATAACGGAATCTGCCCGACTCGTCAAAGGGGCCAAAACTCGTGGAGAGAAGCATGAAGACTCGAGCAGCTGCTGTACGGCGCTTTTTTGCACTGGTTACCTTCCCCGCGCTACTCCTGGCAATAATTGTTCCGGTATTGCTCTATCGTGAAGCGCTGTGGCAGATGCTGAGCACGCCCGAAGCACTTGGTGCCTTTCTTGAGGAGCGTGGCACGGTCGTTTCCCTTGCCTACATAGGGTTTCATATTGTACGGGCCTGGGTCTTTTTCATACCGAGCGACGTACCCCAGGTGGCTGGCGGTTTTCTCTTTGGTTGGAGCTGGGGCTTCTTCTATACAATGATCGGTTTGGGCATAGGCAACTACACAGTGTTCGTGACTTCTCGCCTTTTAGGGGTGCCCTTCGTTAGGGAGGTTGTGGGTCCCAAACGCTTTGATCGCTTCTACTCGGTTGCGTTTGGCGCCAAGGCTCAGGTTGGATTTCTGTTCCTTTTTCTTATTCCTGGATTCCCCAAGAACGTACTGTGTTTCATTGGGGGAGTTTCCCCTATCAAGGTTGGCACCTTTATGCTTG
>REEM01000004.1 GCA_007695055.1 Spirochaetaceae bacterium
GGGCCAGCGGTACTGGGCCCGGAAGACATTCCGGTGCGGGACAGCCGCGCGGCTGTCCCCGACGCCAGCGCTGCCAGCCCCGCCGCTGCGGCCACCGCCCCCGCGGCCGCGGCCACTGCCCCCAGCATCGAACAACTTCTTGAGTACTACGACATGTGCCACGCCGCCTGGCGCGTGCGCGAAAGCTACCGCGACTACCCCTGGGCCATGGAGTACTTTGAGCATGAGGAGACCAACACCCTGGGTTTCACCATGGAGCATGAGGGCCGTATGTATATTGTGTTTCGCGGCTCGCAGCCAGAAATTAGTTCAATTGATCGGCGGATCAACTTTCAGGTATCGCGAGTACGCATGGAACACCTGCGTGAGTACGGAAAGCTACGTGCCCATTATGGTTTTCTGGACAAGTACGGGGCGGTGCGTGAGGAACTACTGAGTCGTGTTGCCGCAACCCAGCCCGCACTTCCAATTACTGTAGTGGGGCACAGTCAGGGTGGGGCCATGGCATCCTTGACCTTTTTTGAGCTGGCTTTGCTGTACCCGGATCGAGACGTCCGAGCAGTTAGCTTTGGCATGCCCCGCATCTACAACCGTGCCGCCGCCGAACTCCAGAAGGAGTTTGACCACCGGCACACCCGGGTAGTCAATGGCCGAGACCTGGTCGCACGTTTGCCTTTCCGTAGCTGGGGCTTCCATCATGTGGGAACCAAGCTCCGTATTGGCCGCAGCGGTTTTCCCTGGGTACCGTCTTTTTCGGATCACTATCCTGGCTACGGAGACACCTTAGAGAGTATATTGGAAGAACATCATGCGCGTAGTATCAAGCAATATTAGATTTGACAACCCGGCCGACGGCGACTGCGCCTGGCCCAACAGAAAAGAACTCCTGGCCGATGTACTGCTCAAGCTCGAGCCAGATGTTATTGCCACGCAGGAAGGCTGGGGCCGCCAAGTGCGTGAACTGGTCTCGCTCCTGCCGGGTTTCCGCATTGTAGATGAACACCGAGACTGGATTGAGTCGCGCATGTATCCCTGCATTCTGGTGAAAGAGGACCATGTCGATGTTCGTGAGAGCGGCGACTCCTGGCTCTCTGCTACTCCACAGGTTCCGGAGAGCATCTCATTTGGCAGCTACTTTCCGCGCCTCCTGACATGGGCGGTCCTGCGTGACCGCAGAACAGAGAAGAGCCTGGTCTTTGCCAACATGCATCTGGACAACGGTCCTGACCACGCGCGCATAGAGCAAGCCAAGGTTGCTGGGCGCGAGCTCAACGCGGCCCGTCCGGAAGATGTCCCGGTCATTATTGCTGGTGACTTCAACGCACCTCCAGACGGCAAGGTTCGCGAGGTTTTTCTTGAGCATCTGCCGCAGCTCGTAGACCCCTGGACAAAACTCGGAAAGACCGAGGAAGCCTCGTTCCACGGTTTTGGCCAACACGTTAATGACGATATAGCCCGCATTGACTGGATCCTCTTGGACAAACGTCTGACCTGCCGCGATATTCGGCTCGACAAAAGCTCCCGCGGTGCCCTCACACCCTCCGACCACTACCCGGTAGTCTGCGACTTTGACTGCCCCTGAGCATCAAAACATAACACTTTCCGTCGGACTGAAGCGTAAAACGACTTGTCATATTCTTATGTCGTGTTAATATCCTATGACATTAAAAACTGTGAGGAGCATATGTTGTATGGAGTTCTCCCAACGAATTTTGCTTGTTGAGGATCAGGCTCTTATCGCGCTTACAGAGAAACGCCTGCTGCAAAAACACGGCTTTGAGGTCGTGCTAGCGAACACTGGAGAACAGGCAATTGAGGCCGTGGACGCCAACATCGACCTTATTCTCATGGATATTGACCTTGGCGCGGGCATTGACGGCACCGTCGCTGCCGAGCGAATCCTTGCACAGTACAACATTCCTCTGGTCTTTCTTTCCTCGCACACCGAACCCGAAATTGTTCAAAAGACAGAAGGCATTACCGCCTATGGGTACATCGTCAAGAACACTGGCGATACCGTTCTCTTAGCCGGAATTCGAATGGCGTTGAAACTGTATGAGTCCGAGAAAGCGGTTGAGCATAATGAGCGGCTCTACCGCACGCTTATGGAAAACAGTATTGACGGCGTCAAACTCATTAACTCTGAGGGCCGAATACTGAACGCCAACCAGGCTGCGGCCGACATGATTGGCTATACTCGCGAGGAACTCCTTACCATGTCTATTCCCGACCTAGATCCGGACTACTCACGGGAACGCTTTATGAGTTATTGGAACGACAAGAAGTCACTGAGCTCATCATACCTTCGCACCACTCACCGGCACAGGGCTGGGCACTTAATTCCTGTGCAGGTTAACGTGATTCGTTTTGAGCTCGATGGGGAGCAACTCATGTTTGGCATCAGCCGGGAGCTTGGCGAGTCCAACGGCGCTGAGACGCCAGGCACAGCAGGCTCCACAGGTACAACAGGCACGCCCGAGACGCCCGAAGACAAGGAATTTGTTACACCCTGTTGACACTCCGGGCGCCGCTCTGCTATGTTCTATACATCGGCGCAGGGTAGAGCAGTTGGCAGCTCGTCGGGCTCATAACCCGGAGGTCGCAGGTT
>REEM01000003.1 GCA_007695055.1 Spirochaetaceae bacterium
AACACTGTGGACGGAATCGGAAACACGGTTCGCAAATTCAGAGCTGTCATTACCTGCTGTGGATCCGCAAGGTATAGCTTCCGACAAAGACGCAGAGGAACTCAGTAAACGGCAGGTGGCGCGCACGCTCCTCAGCCAGACCTTCCGCCTGACAGACACGCTTCTTGATCTTTATTTCGCCGACGAGGCGGTAAGTCGCGATCCGCCTCAATTGCCCGGCAGATTTATTGATTGGCTGCTCTTGGACGATCCCGGCTCACGGCAGCTTCGGAACGAGGTCGCCCTGTGGCTGAAGCACTTGCGGTTGATTGTCGATGTCAGCCTTGATGGGGCAGGCCGACCATGGCATGAACTGGCTCAGGAGGAAAGCTGGGAACAACTTTTTAACCTGACGCCTGTTGTTGGCGTGACCGGTAGTTCTGGTGGACACCGGACCGCAACACGCCAGTTTCGGACTCCCTCTCTTCCGAAAATTATTGTATGTACTGATACGCTCAAGGAAGGGGTGGATATGCACCTGTTCTGTGACCGCGTGCTGCATTACGGTGTTGCCTGGACACCCGGAGACCTTGAGCAGCGGGTTGGTCGTGTTGACCGGTATTTTTCACAGATTGAGCGGCGGCTGAGCAGTGAGGGTTCACCCCCATCTGTCCAATTGAGTATTGGTTACCCTCACGTTCAGACGTCGCTGGAACGGAGCCAGGTTGAGCGGGTAATACAGCGCCAAAGAGAAGCAGAAAAACTCATGGACTCCCCCCTCGGTGTACCTTCGGATGAAAGGACATTGATTGTCGGGGTACCGGCACCAAAGTCAAAGGGCACGCGGTTAGGGCCATACAGCGAGTACTCTTTTTCTGGTCCCGGAAAACGGGTAGTCCACGTGTTAATGGAGCAAGCGCGTGCGATCAAGGAACACTACTCAGCATGGTTCCAACTGATGCGGTTAGCGCTGCATGAGAACGGATACAGCATATCTCCAGATCAGTCTGAGCCACCACGGCTGGCGACGGTGTATCGTGAGCAAGAGTCATCTGCTCAGTTTTCACACCGAATGGAGTGGGCGTTTGATCCGACCCTAGAACGGTACGTCATCACCATCTCCAGTTTCAGCGATGTCAATTATGACAACACAAGCTTTAGTGGCGGGGCACGACTGCGAATTGTAGATCGAAGCCTACAGCACGAACGGTTTTTTCGGGTTCTGGTTCCTATCCCGCTGGAGGGCTTGGATACACTTCCCATTGACCAGACGGTGCGAGCGCTTTCCGGCCAAGCACCACACATAACAGCAGAAGCACCGGCGTTCTGGGAGGCTCCCTTCGCGAATCTTGCCAACGGAACTTTAGCGCGGGTATCGGACCACAAGTTTCGTTTGACTGTCCCTCGAAATAGCCGAGGGCAAGCTATCAATGTTTATGTATATGAGAATGATGTTCGTGTAGTAAGTACTGTTGCTCATGTCAGTGACCTTGGAAACCGCGAAATGTGGGGCGGGGAACCGACGGGTGAGAGGGTACGAGAATGGGCTTTGAAGGAGACTGGGCATCTACCTTTCGGCTATCTTGACCTGCATGAACGGGATGGCCTTGTATTTGGTGCTCATGTGATCCATGGGCATCTTACCCAGGAATCTCGTGAGCGCTTCTTGAGGGAAGTAGCCTGGCGTGCCGACGCATGGGAGGTACGATTAACCGGGGTAGACGAGTATTAATTGTAGTCGAGCCGCGCCGGTTGAACGACGGTGAGATTTCAAGGCCAAGGCAGTTGCAAGCCAGGACCGCATGAATCGCTCCTGCGGTTTCAAAATGACTATCGCTGCTGAGGAGAGGTGAAGTGAGTACACAGGAAGACGGAGAACTTGCGGCTCATCTTGTTGAATTTGTGGAATCGGCCGTGTGGGTGTTTGCGGTTACCTACGCCGAGACCTGGCCGCACCATTACATCGTCAAGGATCGTGAGGATGAGACGCTCTTCATTGAACTTGTTCGCCACATTCGCCGCTACGGATACGAAGGCCGGTTCTACAACACTCCTATTACGTATTTCGACCATGATGGCAAGGTGTACTGGACAATGGTCCCGCCTGTGGGACATCCGGCGTGGTATCCTCCTGAAGAAGAGACAATCATTAACCGCTGCCCGAAAGACGCAACCTACGAGTCCCGCCTGCGAGCGGGAACTTTGCCGGATCGATAGGACCCGGGTGCGTAAGGTGGGTGCGAATGCATTGCCTTTTGCTGGAAAATTAATCTTTTTCTCAACAGAACAAGCACCATGAACATTTTCCGGTAATACCTATTAGGAGGTAAGACCGGAATGGAAGATCAGAAACCGGCTGACACTGCATCCTCGCCCCATGACCGCTATTTCCGGCATGTGTTCACGCAGCCAGAACCCATGCGGGATCTGGTGGTGAATGCTGTAGTGCCAGCGCTGGGTGCGGTTGGAGATAGTGCGGCCGACCCAATTGTTGCAGTAGAGCCAAGTAGCGAGAGCTTTGTAGATGAAGAGCTCCGTGAACATCGTACCGACCTCTTGGTGGTGGTGCGCACTGCCAGTGGAGCCGAGCTTGCGGTGTACTTGCTGTTTGAGCACAAGGCACAGA
>REEM01000046.1 GCA_007695055.1 Spirochaetaceae bacterium
GGTCCGGCGGCGCAGCGGCCGGACGGAACCCCCGCAAAGCCCGGTGGCCCGGCACGCTGGCCAGCCACGGTTGCATCAGCGGCAGCCTGCCTCAACCGCCGGGTCAAGCAGCGCCCTGCCTCATACGCCGGGCCGGGGCAGGCGCCCATACTCACTGCTACACCAATAGACCGCTCAACCCCTTATTTTGATACAATAACTGTCACAAAATACCCTTACTTCTTTACAATAATCGCACTACGGAAGGAAGCCTGTTATGGTCGTATATCGATGGTGCCGGAAAATGCGCTACCGGACAATCAGTGAAGCAGCCCGAGCAGAGTGTCTTTCTGTAACAGTTCAATCTCTTCGGAGTTCTCAAGAAAGGGGCGGACGTCCTCAATGATACGGTTCCATTCGGAAGCTTCATAGCTTGCCAGGCGCTCCGCTACCAAATTACGCCACCCAGAAAGCTGCTGCTCAGATACGGTTGTGCCTGTCTGGGCGAGGGCGGCGTGCAGAAGTCGCAGGTTGGGTTCCGGCCAGCTTGGGTCGCTCAGGTACCAGACAAGGTCATAGATGTCACGTCCCTTGGCGTAGGGACGCTGTACAATTGCGTGGAGCTTACCGGCAAAGAGACTGGCTTTGTCGTAATGGAGAAGGTTAAGTAAGACCTGTCGTCTGACGACGGAAGTTGCCGTTTCAGCACCTTCCGGCGGATTTGTATCAACCTCTATCTTGATGGAGATCTTCTGATCCCGGTGCGGAGAGAGACCCAGCTCATAGAGGAGACCGGGAAACCCAATGAATGCGGACTGGACGCCGCTCTCAACCTGTTGATACCCAAAGAAGCCGCTGCGTTTGATGTGGCGGTAGCGGATTCGCCCGAATGGTGTCTCTATGACGCTAGGTCTGCCGGTTGTAACGCAGGTGGTTTCAGGAACGTGTTCAGGAATCATACCGTGGTAGGCCAACGCTGATTGCAGGCTGACATACGATCCCTGTTTGATGGTGCAGGCGACAACGTGCGTATTGATGTGAACCGAGCGGTACGGCCGAGCCAGCGCAGACGGCCAGATACACGGCTCCTAAGAACTCCCCCCGCTGGATATTCTCCTAACACTGTGCTAACATTCGAAATATCCCCAATGTATGCGGTGTCTCATGTACTCGGCACCTGTGCGACCTCGGAGTTGGAAATGGCCGGTGGCCGAATGTTTGTGCGTATCTTTGTTCTCACGCTGGCGCTTACGGTGGCCGGAGCGGCGGCCGCGCCAGCGGCCTTGCGGGGACAGAGTTTTGACAGAGAGATGTTTGAGGTCTCGGATTCATTCCCGTACGAGGTCACGGTGCGGCGCTCGGCAGCGGTAGTCGGCGCTGGGCTTGGCTTTACCGCCGTCAGTCGCGTGCTGCCCATGATTCAGCCGCGCGAGACAGCTGCCGAGTATGGTCCCGAGCGGCTTGACCGCAAGGACGTGAACCGGGTTGACCGCTACTTTATGAATCCTTATGACGAGTTTCTGCAGAACGCGGGGCATGCAACCTTCTTTGTGACCATGTTAACACCATTCCCTACCATACTCAGCCGGGAGTTCGGCGAGATCTTTCAGTTAGGTGTCATGCTCGGCCAGACCGTGCTTCTATCCTACGGCACCAAGGAGACTTTGCTGCATTTCTTTCCTCGCTTCCGCCCTCATGCCTACTATGACGATACTCCCAATAGGCTCCAGGAGGACGACGGCTCGCGCAAGTCCTTCTTCTCTGGGCACTCATCACACACCTTTGCGGTTGCGACCTTCGCAACCATTATTACCCGTGATCTCTACCCGGAGAGCAGGGCCAGCCTTGTGGTGGGTGGAGTTGGCTATGGCTTGGCTGCCTCGGTCTCTGCCATGCGGGTGGCTGGTGGTCGTCACTATCTGAGCGATGTTGTGGTTGGGGCCGCTTGGGGGAGTCTTGTTGGCTGGGCCGTGCCACGCATCTACAGACGTGATTCCGGTGAGGATACGCTGCGAGTTACCCCTACAGTTGGAGAGTTTGGCCCCGGAATTATGCTCAGGTATAGGCCCCGCTAAGCGGCGCACAGCCCCGG
Source organism: Spirochaetaceae bacterium (assembly GCA_007695055.1). Taxonomy (GTDB): domain Bacteria; phylum Spirochaetota; class Spirochaetia; order DSM-27196; family SLAA01; genus SLAA01. The sequence goes on from REEM01000046.1 coordinate 2,072, forward strand.
GCTTGTTCTGAGCTACTCGCTGCGCTAAACGGCGACACGCCACCGTTACATGCACGAGATCCTGACCTCCCACCATCCACACCGTTTCCTGTTGCAGACAGGCTAACTTGAGCCTATCATAAAGAGTGGGGGTGCGGGATGGCAAAAAAGAAGAAGGCAGCACAAGCTCAGTCCAATGCACAAGCTCAGAAAGAAGGCAAGATCAAGAACAAGGTCTATGAGCGCGAGCTGCGCCGCATGCAGATAGAGCTGGTGAAGCTGCAGGAATGGATCAAGCATGAGGGACTCAAACTGGTGGTGATCTTTGAGGGACGCGATGCCGCTGGCAAGGGCGGGGTCATTAAGCGCATTACCGAACCCCTTAATCCGCGTTCCTGCCGCGTGGAAGCACTTGGTACACCAACCGAGCGTGAGAAGACACAGTGGTACTTTCAGCGCTATGTTGACCGTCTGCCAGCGGCAGGGGAGATGGTGCTGTTTGACCGCAGCTGGTACAACCGCGCCGGTGTTGAGCATGTTATGGGTTTCTGCACCGCGGAGGAGTATGAAGAGTTTTTTCGCAGCTGCCCTGAGTTTGAACGCATGCTGGTACGTTCCGGCATAATCCTGGTGAAGTACTGGTTCTCAGTCAGTGATGAGGAGCAGGAGCACCGCTTTCAACTGCGTCTGAAAGACCCAACCAAACGCTGGAAACTCAGCCCCATGGACCTGGAGTCACGCAAGCGCTGGGTTGAGTACTCCAGGGCAAAAGACAAAATGTTGGCGCATACTGATATCAAACAGGCACCGTGGTTCGTGGTAGATGCCGACGTAAAGAAGCACGCCCGTCTCAACTGCATTCAGCATCTCCTCAATCAAATACCCTACAAAGACCTAACACCGCCGCCAATTAAGCTGCCACCACGCGGTGAGCCTGAAGAGTATGTACGCCCACCCATCACCGACCAGTCATGGGTGCCGAAAGTCTATGGCCCGGACAGTAAGTAGGCGGACGAGGGACTCGGGACACATAAAGGGTCAAATTAAAGATTTGTCAAGCAAAAGTTGCATCTTTCGTTGAAATTTGTTAGTGTCTCTCCATGAAGGAGAATCATAATATGAATACAACGCAATCAACACATACGCATGCACATGCAATCAGCCCTGAAGTTGCCACTCATAGGCTAACGAGGCTCAAAAACCAGCTTCAAACTACCGAGTTCACGCTGGGCAACGAGCGGGAGTGGCAGGAACTTGCGGATCACATTGAAGTCCACAAGTACTTTATCAACCAGTCTATTGGCCGGACCGTAACCTGGGATGAGGCCGTCTTTTCCTGGTTTGAAAACGTCTATACCCCGCTGAGTTGGATCATCGACAGCTGGGAGGTGAGTGGAGCGTTTCCGGACAAAACTGAGGGGCAGCTCTACCTGGCTATCTCAACCCATTGGCACTATCTGAAGGAGAGGTTGCCGGAGATCACTCCGGCAGATGCAGCCCATGACTTTGCCTCACACTACGGCAGCGGTTTGGCACGGTGGTTCTCCCGCTTCCTTCAGCCCTCACTTTAGTGGCCTGCGGTGAGCATCTTTGTGTCGGCTCCAGTCTTGGAGCTGGCATCCAAGGTGAAAAAGTCTATTGAAGACTGCAGTTGATCTGCCTGGCCGGTCAACTCTTCTGCCATGGCTGCCATTTGCTCGGCTGCAGAAGCGTTCTGCTGGGTAACCTTGTCAAGCTGGAGAATGGCTTTGTTTATTTGGTTTGCTCCAGAAGACTGTTCGGCACTTGATGCATTTATGTCTTGCACCAAGGCTGCGGTCTTGCGGATTTCCGGTACAACCTCTTGGATAAGCCTGCCAGCTCTCTCGGCAACATCTACACTACTTTTTGAGAGTTGCGCAATCTCACCGGCTGCCTTTTGAGTCCGCTCGGCCAGTTTGCGTACCTCCGAGGCTACCACGGCAAATCCCTTGCCGTGTTCGCCCGCCCGGGCCGCTTCTATGGCAGCATTAAGCGCGAGCAGATTCGTGTTTCGCGCAATCTCCTCAATGATGGAGATGCGCTCAGCTATCTGCTTCATTGCATCAACCGTTTCTGCGACCGCCTTCCCACCTTCCTCGGCGTTCCCTGAAACGGACTCAGCAATAGTGTCAGCCTGCAGTGCATTCTCGGCATTCTGTTGGATGTTGGAAGCCATCTGCTCCATAGATGAAGATACCTCTTCTACCGAGGCCGCTTGCTCGGTGGCGCCCTCAGAGAGCATCTGGGCGTTTGCGTTCATCTCTCGACTCCCGGATGCGACCCTGTCTCCCACCTGCTTTACCTCAGATACCACACCTTGGAGACGTTCCCTCATAGAGTGCATAGTCTCAAGAAGTCCTGAGATTTCATCTCTTCCCGAGACTTCAGTAATGACGGTGAGATCGCCCTGTTCTATGCTTGCGGCTACGGCTTGCAGTCTGGAAATAGGCTGCAGAATGCTACGAATCACAAGTACAAGAAGTGGGACTATGATTAAGAGGAATACACCAAGAACCGTGAACAGTGCGATTCCGGATGAGACTGCTATGCGCCCTTCAATGAGACTTGCAACGGAAGCACGCTGGGCGGCCACATTGTCGGCGTAAATGCCGGTGCCAACCCAGAAGTTCGTACCCGGGATCATCTCGGCATAGGAGACTTTCGGCTGAATACCGGCTCCCGGCTTCTCAAACACATACTCCACAAATGCGCCGCCAGAGGCTGCACCCTCAGCGAGTTCACGCACATAGTAGACCCCGTTCTCGTCCGCAGTGTTTGCAAGGTCCTGTCCCTCAAGGCTCTCGTTCGTAGGCACGGTAACGACGGTAGTTCCCTCGTACACAAAGTAATAGCCTGACTCATCCTCCTCAAACCGTATGTCCCTAACCATGCTCCGAAGAATTGCCTTCTGTTCTTCCTCGTCCTCGACACTTGAGACTGCTACAGACAACGCAATTGCCATGCTGTGCGTTGCTACCAGCACCTTCTCTTCGTTGCCGGAAGTCACAGCGTCTCCCGTTTGCTCAGTAGCAAGCTGCCCAATTTGGTTCATTTGAAGCGTGTAAAACCCTACCATTCCTGCTGTGAACAGGAGCAAGAGTAAAATGATTGCAGACAGGCGAACGGAGAGCTTAACTCGTCTCAAAAACATGGTGTCTCCTCGAGCGTGAATTTATTTGCCGATTGAGGCTACACTGAATAGCGGCTTATGTACATATGCTACGTACTTGGCCATGAGTATGGACACCAGATGCGCCTTCCGCACGACATTGAAGAGCGCTACAATGGCGCCATGAAGATTGTCTACCACGAGCAGTACGTCACACCGCTTCCGGAGGGGCACCGCTTCCCTATGCCTAAGTTCAGCAAGGTATACTCAATTCTCCAGTCCGAGGGAATAGCAACGCCAGAGAACACCTACAGTCCGGATTCTGCATCTTCAATGCCGTTGCCGTTGCAGCCCGTCACCTACTGAACGAGGGCGCGGTGAGCCTCATTCTTGTGGTTGACCTTGATATACATCAGCGAGACGGCACCGCCACTGCATGCTTCACCGCGCAGCTCTTCATTTTGCCTTGAACAGCCGTTGGAACCTATGTTCGGCCTCAAAGGACCCTATAAGTATGAGCTCGTCGGTTTGCTTCAGGACATAGCCTGGGTCGGGGTTAATGAATGTCCCCTGAGTTCGTGACTCAATTGACACGACGTTGCAACCGGTGAGTGAGCGAATCTCACTCTGCGCGAGAGTTTTTCCAGCCAGACTGGCCGGTACCGTCTCGCGAAAGACATCCAAGCCCTCGGCCACCATGAGAACATCGTCACCTTTAAGGTAGTTTATGACCGTGTTTGCTCCCATTGATGCGTAGGACATGACCAAGTCGGCACCAGCCGCATGGAGTTTGGGAATGCTGCGTTCCTGGGTAGCACGGGAGATAATCTGTATGTCTGGACGAAGCTTACGGCAGTAAATAGTCAGATAGATGTTTACGTCGTCGTCCTTGGTAGTGATAATCACCGACGGCGCTTGATCGATCCCAGCCCTTTTGAGTGTCATGATGTCGGCAGCATTACCCAAAACCGTGTCGTCGTGACCCGTTTGATCTTCCCCATCACCCGTGTGACCGCCCTGGCCACTCTGACCGCCTGCAACCCCAGAGCTTTTCTCAACCACCCGATACGCAACCCCTACCTCTTTGAGCGCGTGTGCAGCTGCGGTGCCCTCATTACCGGCACCAATGATCAGCACCGGATCTCTCACCGGGTCGTGGGCTCCAAAAAGATTGCTGAACTGCTCCAGCTGAGACTGCGAGCCAGCAAGCACAAGAACGGTGTGCGTACCCATGACGGTCGCAGCCGAGGCAGGACTAAAGCTGCCTCTGTCCCAGACACCTACAACATTGACGCCGCTCAGTTCACGAAGCCGAGCCTCAGATATCGACCTGCCCTCGAGCTTGGTTCTCATTGCAGGGAACTCCGCAATTAATGTCTGACCAAAGCGCCCAATCACATTGGCATGCATTCCCACACCCAGTACGCGTCGTGCAAGGGAGCGACCGAGCATGCCGGAGAACTGGTACACTTGACTTGCCCCTGCCAGCTCAAGAATGTCGACCGAGTCTGGGGAGTGAGCAGTTGCAACAACCGGGGCGCTTGTGCTGTGTTCACGGAGGGTGAAAATTGCGTGGGTGTTGATGTAGTCTCCGCCGTTAAAGAACACCAGAGATGCATGCTCGGCGTGTGCGTTCCTGTAGGTGCCAATATCGTCAAGTTCACCCAGCATGACCCGGTATCCTTGGTTATACAAATCAAGTGCCTGCTGCTGTTCGGGAACAATAATCGCGTAGTCATAGTTAAAGCGGCGCAGCTTCTCAATAAGATTCGCAACCAGGGGATCAAAGCTTCCAAGCAGCACATGCCCGCGTGCATCGTCGGCTAGTTTCCGTGGGGTGCGGGCTCGGTTCTGGGCCTCAAGCCAGGGCGCATAGAAGAAGCGGATAAAGGTAAACGGCAGCATGACAAGCAGGAACAACACCCCGGACAAAAGAACAAGTACCGAGAAGGCCTTCCCAAGGTCGGAGTAGAAAGTGATGTCACCGTAACCAAGGGTGGTCATAGTGACCACGGTCCAGTAAAAACCCTGGATGAATGAGTACTCTCTCCCTTCCCAGAGCATAATGTGTTGAAAGGCCAAAGCTGAGGCAACCATGATGCCGGCCAAGAGCACAACAAAGCGCAGGAGGGCGCTGACGTTTGCCTTGGCGGAACGGTCCTCAAAAAAGTAGGCGACAATCGAAGGCAAGAACTTCATTGTGCAGTTATAAACCATAGCGGCCGAGCGGTCTACTCTGGCCGCTCTGGTTCACCTGCTGGCCGTCCGGCGTGTTCCGTTGCCTCTTTCCGAGTACCTTAGTGCAGCTGACCAGCGATACCTATGACCGCATTCACCGAGTTCGACACGGTGTCGCCCGCGAAGGTTTCAAAGCCAGTGCGCGTGTAAATGAGCTCGCCAAAGAGCTCGGCACGACCAATCCTCAACCCCAGCCCGCCGCCAAGCACCAGCCCCAGAAAAGGGTCGGACTCTAAATCGAATGTGTCTAACTCATCTCGAAAGTCGTACTCAGAGACAGTTACCTCGGACGTTGTTAAGCTGAAGCTTGGCCCGACAAGAAGATAAACCATAGGTATGTTTCCCCGTGCGGTTGGGCGGAGCAGGAGGGCAAAGTCGGTCGTCCAAAAATGGAAAAGAAGGTCGAAGTCGTTATCCAAGGAGTTCGTAGTGTGGCGCTGCCTTCCCAGTTGGGCCTGAATGGCCAGGTTCGGGTGCAGTTGGTAATACCCAAAGACGGAGAACTGGCCGGTCCAGTCGGGGCCGTGTTCATCAAACCTATCTAACCAGTCGCTGCCGGTGAACCAGCCAACACCAAGCCCACCTTTGAGTCCCACTGCGCCACGCACCGTGGGCGGTTCCGGCCGGGTAAAGCCGGGAGCGGCCGGAGCTGGTTCAGCCTCTGGTTCCTCGTCCTCGGCAGCAATTGCGGGGCTTGGGGTCTCTTCCTCTTCAAAGCCGCTGGCAACTCGTTCGTCATAACGCTCTTTCAGTTCAAGGAAGCTGTCACGGTAAGCCGCGAGTCCACGTGAGTACTCAATGTCTTCCAGCAAAAAAAAGGCACGGCTAAAGAGCTGTTCCACCACCGGAACGCGGTCCGGGTCGTCCCAGGCGTCCAGTATATCTTGCTCCAAGCCTACCAGGGTCCGGCGCTCCTGAGCAGTTGCTAAGGGAATGCGGAACTCCACCGTGGTTGTTCCGCCGTCCTGAAAGTTGTGGACTCCCTCATACACAACGTGTTCTTCCAGCATGCGTTCCTGCTGTATGCGCACCGAGCGTGAGCCCACCAGTACCCGCGCCTCGCTTAAGTCCTCGCCGAGCGGGACATCATCCACATACACAGTATAGGTTCCAGGGCTGCCAGCATTCTGTAACCTTAGGCTTGCAAAGCGAATAAGCTCGCCGCTAAAACTCTCCAGCAGCGAGATTGCGGCCTCATCTGCGGCATCAAAAAGGTCAAAGACCGAGTCTACCGCGTCTTCATGACGACTTGTGACCGCGTTCTCTGCCCGTGAGTAGACCGACAAGTCCAACACAATACGACCAGCACTATCCTCCACCGAGCCAAATACAATAAAGTCTAACTCTCGCAGACCAGCCTGAGTTGGAGGCGGGCCACCGGTGTAGCTAAAGCTCCCAGCGCGGCGAACCTCGTAGCGGTCAAGCAGTCTAAGAGTGAGCTCAATAGTGGAGGAGATAGAGTTTGCAGCCGCCTCAACACGCGGATCTGCAGCGGTCTCAAAAGACGCCACTCCTACAATGGGGCGGGAACTCTGTGCCTCACCCGGAACCGTAGCTACGAACGCGAACAGCACCAGCAGCAAGCCAAGCGCATAGGCCGCATGTTTCGACATCGATCTCACTCCTACCTTGTTCATCCACTCTAGTCTTCGTATTGTGGTCATGATTGTAATGAGATCTCGGTTATGAGTATAGAGCGCAGAGGAGCTCGCCAAAATATGTAGGTAGCGAACTCAGTAATCATAGCATCAGTGCCGGAACGGTGATAAAATGCGCTCAGGAGTTTCTGAATGAGCGATAGAATGCAGCTTTTACCCTTAAAAACGTTATTAGTAAGAATGCTTGAAGAATACCGTGCTCATGCATCGGTCTTTGGGCTTCATGAGAATATTTGGTACCGCAAGCAGGATACACGCAGCGTTTCAATCATGCGTGAGCAGTGTGATCTGCCCCTCGGCCCGGCGGCCGGGCCCCATACACAGCTGGCCCAAAACATAGTGAGTGCCTACCTGAGTGGTAGCCGCTTCATAGAGCTCAAGACGGTTCAAATTCTGGACGCTCTTGAGATAGAAAAGCCCTGTATCGATGCAGCCGATGAAGCCTACAACACCGAGTGGTCTACCGAGCTGAGTCTGGAAAAGGCCTGGCAGGAGTACGCCAAGGCCTGGATAGCGCTCCATGTGGTTGAGGAGCTCTGGGATCTGGGTGCTGAACCTGGCAGGCGTTCCTTTATCTTCAACATGAGTGTGGGCTACAACCTTGAGGGCATTCAACAGGAGCGCATGCAGCAGTTCATTAACCGCATGATCTCCCCTGGCAATGAACCCTTGTTTCAGACATGGATCCGGGAACTTGAGACGGCCCTGCCGGTGCTCCTTGCCGGAAGCGGTCTTGAGCACAAGGCAGAGGCGGCAGTGGCTGCTTGCCGCCGGGCCGCGGCGCCCATGTGCAGCAGTGTGACACTCTCCACCATGCACGGCTGCCCACCGTCCGAGATCGAGTCCATTTGCCGCTATATGCTCACCGAGAAAAAGCTCGATACCTACGTCAAACTTAATCCAACCCTGCTTGGCTTTGACACCGTTCGTGGAATCCTGGACGATCTTGGGTACGGCTACGTGGAGCTTGACCCCGAAGGTTTTGCCCATGATCTGAAGTATGAAGATGCAGGTGGTATTCTCAGGCGTTTGCAGGAAACCGCACGTGAGGTGGGCCGTGGCTTTGGTGTGAAACTGACCAACACCCTGGCGGTAAACAACAACCGCGGGCGGCTCCCAGGAGAGCAGATGTACCTTTCCGGCCGAGCGCTGTACCCCTTGGCGGTAAATCTGGCAGCCAAGATCGCGGCCGACTTCAATGGTGAACTGCCCATTTCTTACTGTGGCGGCATAAGCGTTCATAATGCGGCTGCGGTTTTCAAGACCGGCATTAGGCCGTTGACGCTGTGTACCGTGCTGTTGAAGCCTGGCGGCTATGCGCGGCAGCTGCAAATTGCCAGGGAGCTTGAGGCGGTAGGCGGATGGGACGCCGCTGATGGGGAGCGCGACGCGGCGGCTTCTGCTCGAGCCGAGACCGCGGCGGGTGCCGACGCGGCTGCCAGCACCAATGGTGCTCTCATAGATGTAGCCGCGCTGGCCCGGCTCGCCGAGCAGGCCCGCAGCGACCGCACTGCACACAAAGACTTCCGGGGTACCGACTCGGTGCGGGTGGCCGGAAAGCTTCCCGCTCAGGACTGCTACAAGGCGCCGTGCGTTGGCGCATGTGCTATTGGACAGCACGTTCCGGAATACATTCGACTTGTGGGTGAACAGCGTTTCGCTGAGGCCCTTGAACTCATTTACGAGCGTAACGCGCTGCCTTCCATTACCGGACACATTTGTGACCATCAGTGCCAGTATGTCTGCACACGCTTGGACTACGAAGGCTGTGTCAACATCCGTGAACTCAAGAAGATTGCGGTTGAGGCTGGCGGGAGTGAGTACCGGGCAGCCTGGAAGCGGCCCGAGCTCACACGTGGGCTTAAATGTGCGGTGCTTGGAGCCGGGCCAGCGGGACTGTCCGTAGCCTACTTCCTGGCCCGCGAGGGCTGTGATGTCACGGTCTTTGAGCGTGAGCCCAACGCAGGTGGCGTGGTTCGAAACGTCATTCCCGAGTTCCGGCTACCGGTGGAGGCTATAGAGCAAGATATTCAGTTCATATCCGAGCATGGAGTGAAGTTTGTGTTTGGCGCGGACGCGAAGCTCACCGCGTCGGGACTTCGGGAACAGGGTTTTGGCCCCATTGTGGTGGCCATAGGCGCCGAAAAAGAGAACCCCTTACAGATGGAAGGTGACCGTTCACGGGTTGTGCGGTCGCTTGATTTTCTTTGGGATTTCCGTGGCAACGCCTCCAAGGTTGAGGCTGGCCCACGGGTAGTCGTAGTAGGTGGGGGAAACACCGCCATGGACGCAGCCCGCGCGGCCACAACCTTGCCGGGCGTAGAAGACGTATGCGTACTGTACCGCCGTACCGAGGCCGAGATGCCCGCCGACCGCGAGGAGTACGACAATGCTGTGGCCGACGGGGTGAGGTTCAGCTTTCTACGAAACCCAGAGGAAATGGACGCCGACGGCCGTCTGACGGTTAGGGTTATGACGCTTGGTGAGCCGGACGCATCCGGCCGCCGGAGACCGCTCGCAAGCGACACAACCGAGAGCATGGTTGCTGACACCGTCATTGCTGCAATTGGTGAACGAGTGGACAGTGAAATGCTTGAGCGCTTTGGTATTCCGCTCAACGAGGATGGCGGGGTATGGAGCAACCCTGCAACTCATGAGACCGCGCAGGAGAATGTCTACCTTGTAGGTGACGCACAGACTGGGCCCTCAACCGTGGTGCAGTGCATTGCGGCTGCCCGCCTATCCGCCGACGCTATCCTTCGTAAGCTCGACGCCGACTGGACACGCACAGAGAATCTTCCGGCTCCGAATCTGCAGGAACGCTTGCCCCACATTACGCGGCGTAAGATTGAGATTACCGCGCAGCCGAACCCCCACAGCTATACCGACCCGGTGGCCTTTGCCGCAACCGAGTACAGCCGCTGCCTTGAGTGCAGTTATGTCTGTAACAAGTGCATTGAAGTCTGCCCCAATCGCGCCAATATTGCGGTACCAACCGCCTCCGAAGATCTCTTCCAAGATCCGTTCCAAATTGTGCATCTGGACGCCTACTGCAATGAGTGCGGCAACTGTGCACAGTTTTGTCCCTGGGAGGAAGGGGCGCCATATCTGGATAAGCCGACCATCTTTAGCTCACGGGCCGAGTTCGAAAGCAGCAGCAACGACGGCTGGCTTGTAGAGGCGGAGGGAGTCACTACGCGGATCACCGAGTCCGCAGACCCGGACCGTGCGGCTCGGTTTGAAAGGTTGTTTGCTATTCTACACCGTGATCAACCACATCTATTTGGTGAACTGGAGGACATGCGATGATACTCATAAAGAACGCGACCGCCCTGGAGTTTGACCCACCGCGCATCCGCAAGAATATAGATATTCTCATAGAGGGTTCGACAATTAAGGCTGTAGGGTCCAACCTGGGTGCGGACTCGAGCCTGGTCTCAGGCGGCGAACCGGACAAAGTCATAGACGCCGCCGGGCGGCTGGTGTACCCGGGTATAGTCTGTAGTCACAATCATTATTACTCCGGGTTGGCACGTGGCATTATGGCCAACATTGGGCCTACACCGGACTTCATGAGCATTCTCAAGAACCTGTGGTGGCGTATGGATCGGGCCATAGACGAGCCAAGCCTGCGCGCCTCGGCTCTGGTCTGCAACTTGGACGCAATTCGGGCCGGTACGACCTCGGTCATTGACCATCATGCCAGTCCCAACTTCATCGACGGGTCCTTAGATGTTCTCAAAGAGGCCTTTGAACAGGTGGGTATTCGGGGCGCAAGCTGCTACGAGGCTACCGACCGGCATGGCCGAAAGGACATGCTAGCCGGTGTGCAGGAAAACATCCGCTTTGCTACCGCTCTCGACGCCGAAAAGGCTGCCGGAACCTACAGCGGCCTCTTTGAGTGCCATGTAGGTGGGCACGCTCCATGCACATTGCCGGATGAAGGACTGGAAGCGATGTCCGCGGCCATGCAGGCCACCGGTCGCGGTCTGCATCTGCATGTAGGTGAGGATGCATACGATGTGAGTCACTCGCATGTCACCTACGGTGAAGACATAGCCCAACGTCTGGACAGGTTTGGACTGTTGGGGCCACGCAGCATCCTGGTACACGCGGTTCACCTGAGCTCTGCAGAAATAGAGCTTATAAATGAGCGTGATACATTTCTTGTACATAACGCGCGCAGCAACATGAACAACAACGTCGGTTATAACAACCAGCTTCCGGAGTACAAGAACCTGGCAATTGGTAGCGACGGCATGGGCGGTGACATGTTCACCGAACTCAAGCACGCCTATTTCAAGCACAAAGACGCAGGTGGCCCATGGTGGCCAGGAGATTACCTCAAGGCGCTTGCCGCTGGCAACCGAATACTGGAGCGCAACTTCGGAGGCACGTTCGGTCTGTTGGAACCGGGCTACGCTGCCGACATCGTCATTGCGGAGTACGACCCCCCGACACCCCTGCTGCCTGAGAATATTGCCGGGCATTTTGTGTTTGGTATGGATGCCTCTATTACCCGCACAGTGTTGGTACACGGGAGGCTGGTGTACGAGGAAGGGCAGTTTCCGTTTGACACCGCCGAGATCTACGCCAATGCTCGCGAACAGGCCGCCAAACTGTGGGCGCGGATGGATACAATTGCGCCCTAGGCCGCGTAGCGGCTGGCCGCGTAGTCAGGTTCAACCGCAGAACAAGCGCCAGC
>REEM01000002.1 GCA_007695055.1 Spirochaetaceae bacterium
ATCCGGACAGGAAATTGTCGCAACCAGTCAGGGCAATGAGAGCAAGAATTACCAATATGCCTATGTGCTTACATGTATTGTTCATAAATTTACTCATAAACCAAATTTGAGGTAATTATGGGGAGAACTATCCTGCGCTACAAGCTTACAACAGGGACAAAGGTGAATATTGGCTCGAAAATTGGTCTGCGTCGAGGCAGCGCATGGTGTGGTCGTAGCCGCGTTCGGCTATCTCGTGCAGGCGCTTGAAGTCCAGCAGGCCTATGTCCTCAATTTCCGGTGTAAGCGAAAGGTCGGCGGACTGCCTCACCTCGGCGGCTGCTCGTTGGCTGCCGGAGTTCATGGAGGCAAACAGGAGGGCACCAATTCGCGGTGCTGTGTGCCCGGCACCGTTTGAGGTACGCGCCGCTGCTCCCTGCATGAGCACCTTCCATGGTGAGGGAAACTTTGTAGGAGCCGGGCCGAAATGGTGCACCGGGTTCACATCACTTGTAATGAGGCTCAGGCACTCGGCACGCAGCAGGTCACCTGGAAGGTTATTGATAACTCCTCCATCGACATGGATCTCACCGTCATACACAACCGGCACCGTCACCCCCGGCAGGGCAGTTGAGGCAAGTATCGCTTTGGCGAGCGCACCCTTTTTGTGAACCATGAGTTCCTGGCGCGTGACGTTCGTTGAAGTGCACGCAAAGGGAATCCAAAGGTCTTCAATTCGCAGAGTTCCAAAAGTACGAATAGAGGCAAGAGCTGGCTTCCGACCACGAAGCAAGCTATACACCGGCAAGGTGTACTCATTAAAGGGGTTGAGCTTCACGAACATTTCCTCAATCTGCTCAAGCATCTGCTGTGTGTCAAAGCCCGCACCATGCAAGGCGCCAACCACCGCACCCATGCTGGTTCCCGAAACCTTGTCCACCGGAACCCCACGCTCGGCCAGCGCGCGCATGACCCCAACGTGTGCAATGCCACGGGCACCGCCCCCGCCAAGGGCCAGGCCTACGCTCCGGCCAGCGATATCACGGGCAAGTCGCTGCATGTCGGACTCAGCGCCAGTGCGGAGATGCAAATGAGAGCTAACCGAGCGCTGTGCAAGCCATTGGCTGGTACCTCGAGGAACCGAGGTGTGTTCTTCATGCAACAAGACCAGGCGTCTGTGGGTTGGAGCGTCAAGATCTGCATCCTCGCAGACGGCACGCTCCAATGAGTTAAGCCCGGAATCGGTGTGTGCCCCGGCGCACATCAGTAGCTCGTCGGCTCGGCTTAAGCAGCGCCGGATCCAGGCGTTTGGGCCCTCGGGGCCAGCCGGAGGAGCCGAAGGAGCGGAGTCTACATAGAGTACGATATCGACCTGAGCCTCGATCTCTTCCAGGCGCCCGTCCAGCGCCGTTGAGCGCGGGTCTCCAGGCTCACAAAAGGCAATGGCCGCGCTCCCAAACTCTGCGGCAACTGTTTCACTTGAGACCACCGCGGTCGTGACCCCGGAGGGCATGGCTCCGGCCAGGTCCTGCGCAAAGGCCTCCAGGTCCAGAGATCCCATTCCACCCTGCACCAACACAAGGCTCCTGCGTGGAGAGGAATCACTGACCCCTGTACCACTGAGCTTCCGAAACCGATGTACTAACACGCGGGTGATTTCCAGGATTATGCTCGGGTACCGGAGACTCACGTTCTCAAAGGCCTCACGAGAGAGGGCAACAACCTCACTGCGTCGAGCCGCTCGAATTGAAGCCCCTCGCAGGTCGTCGGCTAGCAGGGCCATTTCCCCAATGGGCTCGCCGCGCCGAACATGCGCCACCACCACCTCTTCCCCGCTGGGGCTTGGTATGAGCACCTCAAAGGAGCCGCCGACAACAATGTAGAGAGCGTCACCCGGGTCACCAAAACGGAAGAGGTACTCGCCTCTTTGAAGAACACGGCGCTGCAGCTGGTGTGAAATGAAGTCTGCTTCCTCGGAGTTCATGTTTGAAAAGAAGCTGTGCACCGCCGCCACAACCCGGTTGCGCTCCAAACGCTTCTGCATGACCGCTTCAAGTCCCGCATGGAGAGCGGGTGAGGCATCCGCGGCGGCAAGAATATGGTTCCGCGTGAAATGTGCCAAACGCGTGTCTTCCAGTGCGCGCACAGTAGCACTCCGGCGCCCGCCAAGCAGCACTGCAATCTCGCCTATTGGATCCCCGGGGCTTAGCGTTCCAAGCCGGGTGGTAGGAGCCGCTTCACCGGCCGGAGTCACTGCCGTGGCCGTGACAGCTTCCAAGGTGCCATCAAGCACAATCCAGAGCGCGTCGGCCGGGTCACCCTCATGGAAGAGCTCCTCGCCCGCCTTGAGCTGTCGTTCCTCAGCGAGGTCGAGCAGTTGATCCCGAGTCTCGGTTGGGATGTCGTGAAAGAATGGCGAGCGAAGGAGAACCTCGTTGTTTTTCACAAACCTTACATTACGACTAATAAATTACGGGGTCAAGGAACTGGGCCAGATCCGTACGAGCTTTTGGTGAAGAAGTAACGGCAGCTGGTAGGCCACACTTCCTTGAACAGTGTGGTTTTTGTTGACACCGA
>REEM01000065.1 GCA_007695055.1 Spirochaetaceae bacterium
CCGCCCAATTGAAAACTCCTCGCGCACCTCTTCCACAACGAGCAGGCCGGTCTCGTCCTGAGTTGTGTGCCCGGTGCTGGTGACTCGCCGTTGTACAACCGCGTACTCATCACCTCTTTGCAACCCCATGTTCTGGCCAAACTCCATAATGACTGAACGGCCAGCAATCTCTAGCACCCCGGTTCGAATTTGGAAGATAGGCATAGAGCGTACCCGAAACTCAAGCTGGCCGGGAATACCGTTCACCGCCCGCCGCATTGCGTTCACTGCGTTGTCGTCGGTACCGGAGGTTTCCACAAAGAACTGCCCAATGGTTGAGAAGTCCTCTACATTCACAAAGGTGAAGGATGTTTCGATAGTGGCTTGGTAGTCCTGCTCACGGTCGCGCCGCTGCAGGTTGTAAAATGAAACCGACGGAATAACCAACACGAAACCACCGACAAGCCGCTCAAAGTCCTGCTCGGTGAAGGCCTGCTCACCAACGAGCACTGCCTCAGGAATTTCAAGCGTGTCTTCACGGTAGGACCTCAGGGCACTCACAAAGGCATTGACATTGGACTCCTGCATGCGTTGCGTCAGGCCTATGACGTCAAAGCGACCCATATTTATGAACACGCTGCGGATTTGTTCGTCTATGGCTCCAACGGCCTGCTGAAAAATCTCGGTGGTCTCGGACTCCACGGTTCTGCTGTACGCAAAGATGTTGCCAATGCGAATGTAGGTTTGGGACTGTGGCACCGGATCGCGTGGTTCCCCATAGTAGGAAAGCCGAAACACCGCGACCTGCTTGCGCTCAGAGAACTCCTGCGCAGACAGATAAGGAGAGGATACCGCCAGGATAACAAATAGCACTACCGTAGCAAGCCCACGTTGGCGCTTCAGCATGGTTCCTCCCAATCACCGGTCTGATTTTGCTGAAGACTATAGCTTTTTCAGCAGCTTGTTACAATAATGACCCCACTGGGCCGCAGCCTGTCACCGAGCCGCAGCCTGTCACCGGGTAGACGAGTCTTCCTCGTCACCCACGTTGTCGTTCTCTCCGGGGGTGGCTTCTCCGGGGGTGGCTTCTCCGGGACCAAATGCTTCAACAAGCTCGCCAAAGAGTGTGGAATCCGCCTGTGCAGCCGTTCGTACTCCAAAGCGCCCTACTATACCCGTAAAACCAGCCTCCCCACCAAGGACGGTGAGTCCGGCAGCGCGCTGCATGGGTGAGGCTACTCTGCTAAGAAAAGCATCGGGAACCCGAAGCTTCTGTGCACTGAGGTCGTTCAGTACCGTCTGGGAAACATGTCCCTCGGAGTTGGTAAAGATCACCTGCATACGATGTTGCTCGGGGAATACCAGTATCTCAATCTCAGCAGGTCGGCCAGCTACCAGTATCGGTTCGGCTGTTTCTGCCTGCCACCGCAGATCTCGAACGCCTATCTCAAGCAGTAAGCGTCCCTCTGTGTCATGCAAAAGCACAAAACGCGGCCCTCCGCCGCGGGTTTCGCTCCTTACAATGACCGAAGCACCGCTGTTCGAGTACTCGTTGTCTGGGGTATTGTTGCCTTCAAGTTCATGAACAATTACACGTAGCTCAAGAGCAAAGGCCATGAGTTTGCCGTCCTGAAAAGGAAGCACCGAGTCTTCTATGCTGAAGCCCTCTCCTGCCTTGATGCTATATCCAAGAAAACTCTCCAAACGCACAAACTGAGGATCCCCGACAGCTTGGGCCGTGTACTCACGACCGGCAACGCGCGCACCCTCCTCGCGCAGGTTTCCCTGGAAGCTGAGAAGACTGAAGTATTCTTCTGACCCTAAGGACTCGGAACCGGAGGCGCGGCGGACAATCATGCGGTGGGAGCTATTCCTCACGGTAGAAGCAAAGGTATACCCGCTCCAGTTATCCGGAGGTGCAAAGGGAAAGAGTTCAAGAGTAACCGGATAGAAACCTTCCTTAGCAGGCGCGCGAATGTGAAGCTCCTGTAAGCCTTCGCTGAGCAAACCTTCATGACGTGCGTCACCCACCGACCATCGAAGGAAAGGGTCCACCCCGTCCGGATAGCGCAAGGATGAGGTGAGAATGCCGTCTGAGCCGGGATACAGAAAGTCTGGATAAAACTCGACTCGGTCTACCGCGTAGTTGTCCTCACTGTCGCCTAGAAACACTGTTCGTTCAACCCGGCGTTCGGTGGTTGTGCCGCGTTTAAGCTCCACACTCACCTTGTAGATACCCGGCTCAAGCATATCGGGCAGAGGCAGCGGCTCTGGGTCTGAACCCAAAAAACGCGACGCGCTGTAACGAATAGCCTCTCCAACAGGGAGCCCCTGTTCGTCATGGTAGGAAACAAGTACTGTCAGATCTCCGTTGGCATCTGAGGACGCTCCGCGTTGTTCCAGGAGCCGGATGCTGAGCGAGTCTTGCAAAATAGCACCGTCATCATGGGTCTGTATCTGTGGGGGATCGTCACCAGGCAAATTGATGAAACCGCCCTCGTCAGAGCACGAAAGTACGAAAAGAGATAATAACACTATAAGAATAAAGACTGATATTGGCAT
>REEM01000001.1 GCA_007695055.1 Spirochaetaceae bacterium
CACAGTATCTCCGGAAAATGCGGAAATGTAGCTCTTGGAATTACCTTCCTGTTGCCGCCCATTGCGTGCTGGCGTACAATGCTGGCGTATAGTCCATGCAACCAGGGGTAAGCAACTATGATCACCGGTGAACTGAAGTCAAAAGTAGACCGCATCTGGGACACCATGTGGTCCGGGGGAATATCGAACCCACTCTCGGTCATTGAGCAGCTGACCTACCTGCTGTTCATTAAACGCTTAGATGAACTTCACACGCTCAAGGAGCGCAAGGCCGCCCGCACCGGCACGCCGGTAGAAGAGCCGGTGTTCACCGCAGAGCAGGATCATCTGCGCTGGTCGCGCTTCAAAGAGACTGCGCCGGAGATCATGTTTGCCACAGTGCGTGATGAGGTGTTTCCGTTCATCAAGAGCCTGGGGCGCAACGGCAACGGTAGCAGCAACGGCAACGGGAACGGAAACGGCAACGGGAACGGTGGAGACGGTGACCCGGATGACTCCACCTACACCAACCACATGAAGGACGCCATCTTCATGATGCCCGCTCCCCGCGTTCTGGCAAACGTGGTGGATCAGCTCGACAGCATAGACATGGTCGACTCCGACACCAAGGGCGACCTCTACGAGTACATGCTCGGCAAGATCGCCAGCGCCGGGCAGAACGGACAGTTCCGCACCCCGCGTCACATCATCAAGCTCATGGTTGAAATGACCGCCCCCACGCCCAAGGACGTGATCTGCGACCCGGCCTGCGGCACCGCGGGCTTTCTCATTGCAGCCTCTGAGCACCTGGTCAAGCACCATAGCGATGTCGTATATAAAGATGAGATCTCACGGCGCCGCTTCAACGAGGGCACCTTTCACGGCTACGACTTTGACAGCACCATGCTGCGAATTGGCAGTATGAACATGCTGCTGCACGGCGTGGAGAACCCCGACATCCGCTACCGCGACTCCCTGGCCCAGACCGACGATGACGAGGCAGAGAAATACTCCCTCATCCTTGCCAACCCTCCCTTTGCCGGGAGTCTGGACTATGAGTCCACCGCCAAGGACCTACAGCAAATTGTCAAAACCAAAAAGACCGAGCTCCTGTTCATGGCGCTGTTCCTGCGTCTGTTGCAGAGCGGCGGGCGTGCTGCGGTTATTGTCCCGGACGGGGTGCTCTTTGGCTCAAGTAATGCGCACAAGAGCCTGCGCAAGATGCTGGTAGAAGACCAAAAGCTCGATGCCGTAATCTCCATGCCCTCAGGGGTTTTCAAGCCCTATGCCGGGGTGTCTACGGCTATTCTCTTTTTCACCAAGACCAACTCAGGTGGCACTGACTCAGTCTGGTTCTACGACATGCAGTCCGACGGCTTCTCCCTGGATGACAAGCGCAGCCCCCAACAGGACAAGAGTGACCTGCCGGATATCTTAACCCGGTGGCAAGACCTCCGCGCAGATGGCACCGCCGAGGCTGAACGCCCACGCACCGCGAAGAGCTTTCTGGTACCCAAGGACGAGATTGCCGGAAATGACTACGACCTGTCCATTAACCGCTACAAAGAGGTGGAGTACGAGGAAGTAGAGTACGACCCTCCCGGGGTGATTCTGGAACGGCTTGCCACACTGGAGGCCGAGATAGCCGAGGGGCGCAAAGAGCTTGAGGGGTTGCTGGGGTGAACGAGCTGCAACAACCGTCGGACAATGCATTTTTCGGCTCTGTTCGTGAGATCCTTGCTGAGGCGCGGCGCAAGACCGCCACGAGCATCAATTTCATTATGGTTGAGGCGTACTGGCGCGTTGGCCGGCAGATTGTGGAGCAGGAGCAGTCCGGCGTGGCTCGCGCCAGCTACGGGCAGGAACTGATCAAGGAGCTTTCCCGGCGGCTGGGAGACGAGTTCGGCAAGGGGTTCTCGGTAGCAAACCTGTGGAATTTCCGTCAGTTTTTTCTTACATACCCGGATGAGCAAAAACTCTACGCGCTGCGTAGAGAATTGGGTTGGTCACACCACCGGCTTATCATGCGGGTAGAAGATGCAGACGCTCGCAGCTACTACCTCAATGAGGCCGCCGAGCAGGGTTGGACGACCCGGCAGCTTGAACGGAATATCCGCAGTGGGTGGCACCAGCGCCTGCTCAAGGCACCGGAGAACACCGCCGCGGCCGGGCCGGTATCACCCCAAGCGATCCTGAAGGATCCCTATGTGCTGGAGTTCCTGGGACTGCCGGAGAACCGGAGCACCAGGGAGCGGCAGCTGGAAGCGGCCCTTATAGATAACCTGCAGGAGTTCCTCCTTGAGCTCGGACGCGGCTTTTCCTTTGTTGCGCGGCAGTTTCGCCTGAGTTCAGAGACCGCACACTTCTACATCGACCTGGTGTTCTACAACTACCTGCTCAAATGCTTCGTGCTCATAGACCTCAAGATGGATAAACTCACGCATCAGGATATTGGGCAGATGGACATGTACGTCCGCATGTTTGACGATCTCAAGCGCGGCACCGACGACAACCCCACCCTGGGCA
>REEM01000090.1 GCA_007695055.1 Spirochaetaceae bacterium
AGTGACGGGGTCGTCGTTGCTCTGACCCTCGGCAGCGGGCGGGGTAGCGGGCGGGGTAGCTGGCGGGGCAGCGGGCGGGGTAGCCGGGGCAGCCGGGGTTGAGTCGTGCGTTGAGTCGTGCGTTGAGAGGCCGGTGTACTCCTCAAGCTTAAGATGCTCGTAGGCGTCATTGAGCGGGGCCTCAAGCCGTGAACAGATGAATAAGCCGACCGCAAGCCGGATTGGAAGAATGTAGATGAGCACGCCAATGGCGTCTGAGAAGAAGCCCGGTAAGACAAGGAGTACGCCGGACAACAGAAGACCCGCAAGGCCAGCGTACTCAAGGCGCGGATAACGGCCCATGCGTACGCATGCTCGCACCGCTCCCAGGGTGTTCCGAATGGAGTTGTATACAATGTAGATGCCAGGCAGGGCGGTTACACCACCAGCGGCGAGTAAGAGAAAAATACCAATGTGTTCCGACAGCACGATATAGACAAAGGCGTCGGCAATGATTAGGAGCGCGACGAGTAGCTCGAGAAAAAAGAGCCGCAGGATACGAGCTTCATCGAAGTAGGCCCGAAGGTTTTCGTTGCGCATGATGCCTTACACTCTATGCCGAGTGAGGCCCCATTGCCAACTGAACTTTCACCAAACCATGAAGCCACTCTACTCTATCATCCAGACCCAAATTTTCCATGAATTTCGCTGAAATAGCTGTTTTCGCTCTAAACCCCGCTCACGCTGCTCTATATAATCTCATTCGCGGTGGTTAATGCGCATCTCTACAGCGCGGCAGTTTATTTGGCTGGCCCTGAAACTTCACTCTTGCTTATCTGTCGCACAGTTCATGTACCCATGTGAGGCCTGTGATGCGATACCTTCCCAAGGTCGCAATCTGCGATACCAACGAGGTAATTGGAAGCGAACTACCGTACCTCCTTGAAGAGTATTTTTCTGTGATCCCCGTTGCTGAACCTTTCAACCTGCCGACCGTTCTGCAGAAGAGTTCGCCTGATGTCGTCCTCCTTGGCGTTCCAGGAAATGCGCTGGCAATTGCCGTGACCTCCTCCGTTTTGTCTGAATGTGGAACCCATTCCGGTAGCCCCCGAGTCATAGCTCTGAGTCCGAGCTTGGTACCCGACCTTGTCGTGAAACTTATGCGAATGGGCGTGCATGACTGTGTGTTCCTGCCAGCCACGCCGGAGAAGGTTGTAGCGCACGTCCATGCCGCCTTGCCACTCGGGCCGGTTCACTCTACCCCCAGTCGGCCAGAGCCCGGGCCGCTTGGGGCCATTGTTGGTTTGAGCGATGCCTCGGTTGAGCTGAGACGTGTAATCCAACGCTACTCCAGGTCGGACTCACCGGTTCTGCTGCTTGGCGAAAGTGGCACAGGCAAGGATCTCTCGGCGCGGGCGCTCCATGAGCTTTCTCATAGGAGTGCTGGACCCTTCCATGCACAGAACTGCGGGGCCATTCCAGACTCGCTCGCTGATAGTGAGCTATTTGGATCGGAGCGAGGTGCTTACACCGACGCCGTTAGCCGTCCCGGTCTTTTCGAAATCGCCAATCGTGGCACCCTTTTTCTGGACGAGATCGGCGAAATGAGCCTGTTGACACAGGCAAAACTACTTCGTGTGCTTGAGGAGGGCCAGGTGCGCAGGGTAGGCGCTACCCGTAGTCGAACAGTAGATGTGAGGGTGGTTGCCGCGACAAATAGAGACTTGGCCGCCGAGGTCAAGGCTGGAAAGTTCCGCAACGATCTGTATCATCGGCTCACGGTACTCGTACATCGTATTGTACCTTTACGAGAGCGCGTTGAAGACATTCCCCTACTATCCGATCGTATACTGCAAACCCTGTATGAAACTGCGTTGAATCGGGCAAGGAATGGACATGCCCCACGAAGACGGTATCTGAGTGAGGAAGCGCTCCGCTTTCTTATGCAGCAGAACTGGCCGGGCAATGTCCGTGAAGTCATGAACGTTCTGGAAAGATCAATTCAACACAGCGACCGCGTGAAGCTTCTAGCCTCGGACATTCGGCTTTTGCATTAACGTACGACTCGGAGCTCCTGCGCGGTCAACACTGCATACCTGCCTCCGAGCTGATCCTCAAAGATGTCGGCCATTTGGGCCGCAATAAGTACACGCTCATTGCGTTGGATCACCGATCCTCCAGCATTGGGTGTGGGGCGGGCTGGAAAGAAGGCCTCATATTCAGGCCCCTCGGCTATCACGTACACACGGAAGACATCAATTCGCTCCGTGCCATGCCAACGCCCATCTACCAGCTCAAGTTGAACCAAGTAGCTATCCGGATTGTCGTCAATGACGGTAACCGAGCCGAGCACACCGTCAACAATGAACACCCGATTGTCGTTGAGAAGTGTTTCGGGATCCGTCTCGGCAGCCTCGGCAAGCGACGCAATGGTAACGTCGAAGGCGACAAGCGCACGAAACTCCTCGGGGGTCACGGCAGTAGCGGCTACCGGTACCATGAGTAGCGCCACGCCAGCTATGAGACAGGATCGGAGAGCCCTGGTTAACACGATATGTGCGAATTTCATTAGCATCCTCGCTTTAATCACCCAAATATACCGAGAGTAAGCGGCTATGTCCAAGGATGGATGACTCATTGTTGCAGTGAATCTATGAGCGGGCTATGCTGACACCCATGAGGTGTTTGTGAGACGTTATAAAGATACATCGTTTATGGCCGGTATAGGTTTTGCGCTTGCTGCTTTTGGTATTTGGGGGCTACTGCCGCTCTACTGGTACATGCTGCGGGGAACTGCTTCACTTGAAGTTGCCATGCACCGAATTGTGTGGAGCTGTCTTCTTGCCTGGGTCATTCTCTTTCTGCGGGGACGAGCCGGGGCTCTGCCACGCCAAATGTTCAGGCGTGAGATGCTCCCAAGCTTTCTCATTGCCGGGGTGCTCCTGGCCGTAAACTGGTTCACCTATGTTGCGGCAATTGCCACTGGGCGCACATTGGATGCGAGCCTTGGTTACTACATTAATCCGCTGGTCAGCATTCTCTTGGGTATGTTGTTTCTTGGTGAGAAGCTCTCACGTCTCCAGTGGGCAGCTCTCGTTTCGGCTACCCTTGGTGTGCTGTACTTAACGATACAGCATGGCGCAGCACCGTGGGTCAGCCTAATTCTGGCCTTCAGTTTTGGGCTTTACGGACTGCTGAAAAAACGGCGTCCAGCGGTTCGTGCCGTGGAGGGGATGGCGGGTGAGTTAGCCTTTATTGCGCCTCCAGCACTGGCCATACTTGTGTTTCGCGGTCTAAGCGGCTCTCCGTCCTTTGGGTCGTCCGGGCTCTTGGTGAGCCTCTTGTTGATGGGTGCTGGTGTGGCAACGCTCCTGCCTTTGCTACTGTTCTCGGCCGCAACACGGCGCATTCCGCTATCAAATGTTGGTTTTATCCAGTACCTCGCCCCGACTCTCATGCTACTGATTGGAGTTTTTGTGTTTGGCGAACCCCTTGAAGCGACTCGTCTGCCGGGATTTCTACTGGTATGGTTTGCGTTGGCACTTTATACTCTCTCTACCGTCATGCAGAGCATGGCGGCACCGGTCGTAACAGAACCGGGAATAGATTTTCCGGAAGAAAAGGCGCCGGTGGGCTTGGATGCACATCAGGATGAGGCAAGATGAATACTACAACTAACGGGCCGAATGCCGACCCAGCAAGTGACACCGCACCAGGTCGTAGGATTGGCGGGCATGTGTCTGCGGC
Source organism: Spirochaetaceae bacterium (assembly GCA_007695055.1). Classification (GTDB taxonomy): domain Bacteria; phylum Spirochaetota; class Spirochaetia; order DSM-27196; family SLAA01; genus SLAA01. The sequence goes on from REEM01000090.1 coordinate 3,727, forward strand.
AGGCGGTGCGCACAAGGCGGTCGAGCGTGCTGCGGCTATAGGGGCGAACTGTGTGCAGATCTTCTCCGGCAGCCCTCGCGGGTGGAAACGCAAGCCCATTGAGGAACTTGACGCCGAGGCGGTTGCGCATGCCTGTGCGGCCCATGGAGTGACGCCGGTCATTACCCATGCCCTCTACCTCATAAACCTTGTGTCCGAGGACCCGGCTTTAGTGGAGAAGTCTATGGACGCCTTGCGTTACGATATGCGCTTTGATGCCTTGCTTGGGGGTTCCGGGGTGGTGGTACACCTGGGAAGTCACCAGGGGCGCGGCTGGGAGGCCGTTCGAGGTGTGCTTCGTGACCGGATCTCCACAATTCTCACAGATGCTCCGGCCGGATCGCACTTCCTCATAGAAAACTCGGCTGGCCAGAACGGAAAACTCTCAAGTGATCTCGCGGAAATTCGCATTCTGCTCGACGAGATAGCCTCTCCGGCCTTGGGCTGGTGCTTTGATACCTGCCATGGACATGCTGCTGGCTTTCACCTCGGTGACCCTGCAGGCCACGGAAATACTCCGGTTGGACCAAAGGATGCACGGGACTCCGGTTCGGCAATTGCGGAGATTGAGCGCCTGAATCTCTGGGATGAGCTGATATGTATCCATGTAAACGACAGTAGGGACGAACGCGGATCCGGACGTGACCGCCACGCCGACATAGGGGACGGGCTCATTGACCCCAAGGATCTCTCTTACTTTTTAAACTACGAAGCACTTACACACCTTCCCATTATTCTCGAGGTGCCGGGGGTAGAGGGCGAAGGTCCGGACAAGGAAAACATAGAACGAGTTCGCCGAATAGTCGGGGAGGAATAAGTGGGCCCGAGCCTGTGGTACGTGGCACCGCGCATTGCGGTGCTCATTGCAGGACTACTTACCTATAGAGTGCTTCGTGGGGTTGGCGCCGAGAGATCTGCCGCCGTCCCGGCGATAGCCTTATGCTTTCTTCTCTTTCGTGATCTACTCTCCCTGTTCATTCCATACCAAGCGCTCCTGGTCTTGAGCGATATCTTCGTTCTGCTGCTGTATCTTTACTGGCTCGAGAAAGTGCTTGAACGGCGTGAAGCAGGACGCGTCTTTCTTGCGCTTGTTGTGGTCTTGTCTGTAGGGGCGGCCATTCTTGATGTACGCTTTGGTGTGCCTTTCCCGCGCCTGAGCTACGCTGTGGCCTTTGCTGCTGCCTTTGTGCTTGCCGGAACCACCTTCTTTGACGCCACAACCGACGATGTAGAGCTTTCGCGCACCATAACCGATACGCGTGACGTAGTACTGCTTGGAACCCTCTATACACAGGTGCTCATTTTCATTTTCGGGCATGCCTCTCAGCTCACGCACGCAATCCTTTATCCGGCCTCCTATGTCGTGCATGTTGCGGTTCTCCTGCTCTACTTCCGCCGCAGTTACGTGGCTGGCTTTGAGGCCGCTAAACGCGCCGAGGAAGAAAAAGAACGCCTGTACGGGTTCATGCGCCGAGTTGAGTCAGCCATTAGCACCCAGATTGATCTTGACCGCATCCTGAAATACATCGTTGAAGATGCAGTGGGAGAAACAGGAGCAAACGGTGGGGCGGTCTTTCTTGTCTCAGATGACAACTCGGAACTCCAGCTACGGGCGCTGCATGGAACATTCCCGCCACCGTATCCGGTCTCACCGGTGGTCAAGGAACGAGCGTCACGTCTTGAGAACTATGTTCGTTCCACACCCATCAGAATGGGTGCTACGGTCATTGGTATGACCGCATACTCGGCCCTGCCGACCTTCATTCCTGACGCTGACCAAGATCCACGCCTGCACGCCAATCACGACCCTGAGGACAGCTGCTATATAAGCTCGCTCATAGCAGTGCCACTCACTATCTCCGGCAAGGTACTTGGAGTCGTAGCCATAGTCCGAACGCGACGCCTCCGGCGCTTCACCGAACGTGATTTCCGTCACCTGCAAACCTTTGCAGACTACGCGGCGCTTACCATAGACATGACGCTTGCTTACCTTGAGCTTCTTGAAAAGAAAGAAATTGAGAGTGAGCTTAATATTGCGGCCGGGATACAGCGGAAGCTTTTGCCAGACTCACCAACGGCAATCACCGGGCTCGTTTGTGCCGCGTTCTCCAACCCTGTTCGTGAGGTAGGGGGTGACTACTACGAGTACTCTCAAATTGACAAGCAGACCGCTCGACTCATGATATGTGATGTGGCCGGTAAAGGAATTCCGGCAGCCCTTGTGATGGTAATGATTAACACCCTTATGGACTCTCAGCCGGGCTCTCAGCCGGGCTCTCAGCCGGGCTCTCAGCCGGATCCGGCGCTCACCCTTAGGGCTGTCAATATAGGGATCACGCGGCGCACCGCGGCCGAGCATTATGCGACTGCGGCTCTATGCCACATCAACCTGGTGAGCGGCGGGCTCACGTATGCAAACGCGGCGCATCATCCGCTCATGGTGTATAGAAAACCCGGAGAAGGAAACTCCGCCCCAGGTCGAGTAGAGTATTTGGACACAGAAGGGCTTCCGGTAGGGGTCAACGCCGATGTCGAGTATGAAAGCATTACAACTCGGCTTACACCGGGAGACATGGTGCTTCTGTACACCGACGGAATCACCGAGGCACTTAATCCTGCTGGAGAGCAGTTTGGGGCCGAACGGCTCGTTGCAACGGTTCTAGAAAGCGCTCATCAAGGCGCTGAGGCTGTACGCCAGGCCGTATGTAGGGAATTGGAGCGGTTTGTGGCGAGTAGGAAGCAACATGACGACCAGACCTTATTGGTTCTGGAGTTTGTGCCGAAAAGCGACGATACTTAAGGTATGGATCTCAAACGCACGTTTGATGGCAGCGTTGCGGTGCTACACGTCCAAGGCGACGTGGACCTCTTTCAAGGCACCTCGCTCAAGACTGCAATACTTGAAGAAACACATGCTGACAACCTGGGGCTGATTATTGATCTGGGTGGGGTCAACTATATGGACTCAAGCGGTGTGGGTATTCTGCTCATGGCGCGATCCTACTGCGAGAAGAAGAATATTCCATTGCGTATCACGGCTGTTCAAGAGCCGGTGCGGCGGGTGCTTGAGCTTACCAAGTTGTTGAACTACCTGCCGCTCTGCCGCACTACAGAAGATGCCTTGCTTGATCTTGCGGGATCAGACGCCGACTGCAACGAAGTGGACGACAACCCTCCGGAAGGCGGCCGAATGTGAGCTCTCATGCTAAGGTGCTCGTGGTGATAGCTGCCGCTAGTGTCGGGGTAGTGATTGGTCTTGCTCTTGCTTTCTTGTTCATGCAAGACACCACGCCTACGTATCCTGAACCCCATGCTGAGGTGCGAACGCTCTTTTATTCCAACATCGACCTGGATCCTATTGGCGCCTGTGATGTTGTATTTCCGGTGGAACGGACCGTATCCTTTGCCTCTGCCGAGGAAGCTGGAAATGCCAAACGTCGAGCCAAAGCAGTTCTCACTCACCTGTTTACAGGGCCGACTGCGGAAGAAGTGCACCAGGGATTCAGCTCATTTTTCTCATCTGAGACCGCCAATCTCATGCGTTCCGTCCACATAGCAGGGAGCGGGGAGCGAACTGCCTACATCGACCTGCATGATCTGCGACATGCACTCGCTGGAGCCAATAGCAGCTGCGGCAGCCTGAGTTTCTTTGCGCAAGTCGAGCACACCATGCGCGCTACGGTGGGTGTTGCGCAGATTCGTTACGCTTTTGAAGGCGACCCTGAGATGTTCTACGACTGGATGCAAATTGGATGTGATGCGACTACAGATCTCTGTGATCCGGGGCCCTTCCGACAGTGAGTCTGCCCCGCGAGTCAGGCTGGCTGACGGTTGTCCCGCGCAACGATCACCCTATTACGCCCGCTGCTTTTTGCCTCATACATTGCCTCGTCCGCACGTGCCATAAGATCTCCCGGCAATTGATCAAGGGCGGGGGTGTATTCAGCCACGCCAATTGAGACGGTAATCTTCAGCTCCTTGTCGCCGTGGCAAAAGCGAAAATCTTCTACCGCGAGCCGAATGCGCTCGGCTACCTCAGCCCCACCCTGAGCGTCTAAATTTGGGAGCATGACGACGAACTCCTCGCCTCCATAGCGGGCCGCGATGTCGACCGGCCGGGTGTGCTGGACGACAATTTCGGCAAGTCTGCGCAAGACCTCATCACCGAACTTGTGACCGTAGGTATCGTTAACGGGTTTGAAATAGTCGACATCAAGCATGAGGAACGAGAGGCTTTCTATCTCAGACCTCTCCGTGGCTTCCTGTTCCGGATCTCCGTGGCGCTTAAAGAGGTGCATCATCCGCTCCTCAAGCACATGTCGTTGCTTGAGTCTGGTCAAGGAGTCTATAGTCGCACGGTCAAATAGGTAGGCGTTGTACACCGCTATGGCGGCGAGCCCTCCTATATCCAAGGCGTAGCGGCGTTCATCTGCGGTGAACTCGGAATCATCAATGCGACGACCAAGTACAATGATTCCCTGCAGATCGGACCGAGCAATCAAAGGCACCACCAACTCATAAGGCATGTGGGAGAGTCCGCAGTCAGGACTGTCTGCGGGAAGGGCGGCGTTGAGTTCTTGCAGTGTGTAACAGTCTGACATATCTATGAGCTGCTGGCGTAGAGGGTGATTGGGCGGAATTGTGTACGGGATAGAGTGGTCCAGTTCAAATCCAATGTAGTCCCGATTCAGAACAAGCTCGGTGTGGTCCGCTTCCCGCCGTACAAACACACCTGCCTGCAGCACGCGCATTTGGGCTAAACAGGTATGGAGAATTGAGTCGATGAGCCGGTTATACTCAAGGGTCGAGTTGAGACTCTTTCCAATTTCCAAGAGTTGACGGAGATCAAAGTTCTCTTTCTCCAGTTCGTCGACACGGCTCATGTATTACACCACCCATTCACCCTTATGAATCAGCTTTTCCTCGGTTCCATCAGCAGCTACTCCAATTACATCGGTCTCTCCGGAGCCAATCATGAAATCATAATGAATGAGACTCCGGTTGCCACCGCGCGCGAGAAAGTCGTCTTCACCCTCGTGTTGCACACAGAATGGGTATGCTCGCCCAAGGGCCAGGTGACAGGATGCATTTTCATCAAACAGGGTGTTGTGAAACATGAGTCCTGAGCGTGAAACCGGGGAGCTGTTGGGAACCAAAGCCACCTCACCTAGATAGCACGCGCCTTCATCGGTTTCCAGCAACGAAGTAAGTGCGTCCTGTCCTTTGGCGGCCACCGCTCGAACTACCTTGCCCTCACGAAACTCCAACTCGAACTCGTCAATGGTGGTTCCATCTACTACCAGAGGCCTAGTGTTGCGCACGGTACCATTTACTCGTCCACGGTGTGGGGCGGTGAATACTTCCTCTGTTGGCATATTGGGTATGAAAAACACGCCAGCCTTATTTGTTGAGCCCACTCCGTGCCACTCATGCCCATCTGCCAAGCCTACGACAAGGTCGGTGCCAGGGCCACGGAAATGCAAGGCGTGGTAATTGCGCCCATCCAGGAAGCGCACACGCTCGGCGGTTAGCCGCGCATGCTCGTCCCACGCTGCCTCCGGGTCTGCTTGATCCACTCTGCATAGCTGGAAGATTGTTTCCCACAGTTTATCCACGGCCTCGTCCACCGGAAAACTGGGAAAGATTGCCTGAGCCCAGCCGGGTGTTGGAACTGCCGCAACCAACCAAGCAATGTCGTTATTCATGACATAACGGCGAAAGGGTTCCATGTGGCGGTTGGCGGTACGTACCGTTGTGCTCACTCGTTCGGACGGTATTCCGGCAGTTAACTGTGGATCCTCGCAGCTAAACACCAGAAAGGCGTCGTTCTGTTCAGCCCCCTGAACCAAGGCATCTGTTTGCCATTGGGGGAACTCCTCAAAAGAGTCCTCCGGAGCCTGCTCGTAGCGAATCCGGGTTGCCGCCGAGTCTTCCCAGAACAGAGCCACATAGCGTGCCCCCTCCTGGTAAGCAACCTCGGTCAGAATTCGAATAAATGCCGCGGCCTCGACCGGGGCTTTCCTCACAAAGAGGCGCTGTCCGGGCTGGATGTTCAGCCCTTTACGAAGAAGAACCCGCGCGTACACGCGGGCTTGTTTGTCAAAGTTGTTCATCATAGTGTGTAAGTACTCACTCCTTAGGCAATGTCGACCGAGCTGTCGAGGTATACATCTTGTATTGCGTTCAAGAGCTTTACCCCTTCTTCCATTGGACGCTGAAAGGCTTTACGTCCACTTATTAAGCCTGCGCCGCCTGCGCGCTTGTTGATTACCGCGGTGCGAACCGCATCGGCAAAGTCGTTCTTTCCGGAGGCTCCCCCGGAGTTTATCAGACTTGCTCGGCCCATGTAACAGTTCACCACTTGGTAGCGGCAAAGATCTATGGGATGGTCACTTGTCAGCTCACTGTAAATGCGCTCATCAAGCTTGCCGTAAGAAGAGCCACCGGTATTCAAGGCTTTGTATCCGCCATTGGTATCCGGGAGTTTCTGCTTAATGATATCGGCCTCAATCGTGACTCCCAGGTGGTTGGCCTGGGCCGTGAGATCGGCCGCGGTATGGTAGTCGTTTCCGTCCTGCTTAAAGGCGCTGTTGCGTAGGTAGCACCACAGCACCGTAGCCATTCCCAGCTCATGCGCATAGTGAAAGGCCTCTGCAATCTCTATTATTTCGCGCGAGGCGTCCTCGGAGCCAAAGTAGACCGTGGCGCCGACTGCTGCCGCACCCATATTGTAGGCCTCCTCGACGGTGCCAAACAAGATTTGCTGATGCTTATTGGGGTACGTGAGCAACTCGTTGTGGTTTATTTTTACAATGAAGGGAATCCGATGCGCGTACTTCCGAGAAACCGCACCCAGAACACCAAAGGTAGATGCTACAGCATTACAACCACCCTCAAGGGCGAGTTTTACAATGTTCTCGGGGTCGAAGTAGGCCGGATTCTTTGCAAAGGAGGCACCGCCTGAGTGCTCAATTCCCTGATCTACCGGGAGTATAGAGAGATAACCGGTTCCGCCGAGTCGTCCGTGGTCATACAGTGACTGAAGATTTCGTAGCACCTTGTTGTTCCGATCCGACTGTGCCCAGACGGTGTCCACATGACGTGGCCCGGGCAGGTGGAGTGATTCCTTGGGCACGGTCTTACAGCTATGCCCAAGTAAGCCTTCTGCTTCCTGTCCCAAAATCTGCTGGATGTCTGTCGTGGCCATAATTGTCTCCTTCTTGTCTTGCTTTCTTGCGAGGGCCCGCACAGGTTGTAAGCATCTTTGTCTATAAGGTACTTACCACACCGTACTCATGTGTAGTGTAAAGTGTGATCGATTTTTCCGGGCGAGCGTTGTTCCCGAGTGATGGGTGACTCCTATCTGCCCCAGGCGCCCCGGGCTCAGCAGCTACAGGCATTCCCTACAGGCAGTACCTGCACGAAATGTGGTCGACCGCAGCAAAAACGGCTATATTTCCCTATGCGAAACCGGATCGGGCGTCTTTTGAGCCTTATCTGAAGGGGCCGCGTATACTGGAGGGGTCTATGTATACGTTTCAATTCCTCGCGGCGGAAGCACCTGCCTCCAGACGCTTGGCACCAACTTCTCTACGTGCATATTTTTTTATGCTGCTTTTCTTGCTTCCCATTATGGGGCTCTGGCCCCAGTCTGCATCCTACCTTGACTCTGTTCTCCAGAGCGAACGAATACGTTATCAAGATGCGGCGTATCTGCTGCTGCTCGGCGCTGGACTCATAGATGATGAGCTCAGCCCCAGCGAGGCTCTGCGATTCTATGAGGAAAGAGGTTGGGGACTGTCTCGACTATCACCACAAGATGAACTGACGCTCGGGGGCTACAGCCTTATGACTATGCGTGTCTTTGAGTTGCGAGGAGGGCCAATGTACAGCCTGTTTCCGGTTCGTCGATACGCACTGCGTGAACTGCGCTTTCGCGGTCTGGTGCAGGGGCGTTCAGCCCCCGGAACCCCCCTCTCTGGCGAGCGAGCCGTCCGGATTCTTGAGCGGACGGTGCGCCGATATCGGGAGACTACGGCGTGAGGCGTTGTTGGCTGCGGGGAGCGTGGTTCATACTATTCGCATCTCTTGCTGGCATTCCCACGATCCATGCCCTTGAGTACGGGCTGAACTTTGACAATCGAACCGAGATTCGACACAGAGGAACCGACAATAGTTTTTCCTATTCTCAGCAAGACGTGTTCAGACTCTGGTTGCGGATTCACCCGGCCGAGGCCTTTCGTCTAGATGCACAGGGAGCTGCCGGATTCGAGCCTGGCGAGGACGCCTTCCCAGATCTGGAAGTCCTGAGCCTTTCAGGCCTGGTTCCCTTTGCTTCCGGTGTGTTCGGGTATGAGCTCGGGCGAACGGTGTTGAATGTCGGGGACGGACTGCTGCTCAACCATCCGGTAGACGCATTGATCCTCCAGTATGGCCGGGGCCTTGTGAGCATGCGGGTTGGGGCTGGGTATTTTGGCTTGTTACGAAAAGAAAGTGTGTCGCTCATTGCCTCGGCAGCTGACCAGAGCGACGCGGCCGATGAAGATCAGTTTTTTGCCCCGCGCCGAATGGTTTCATTTTTTGAGATAGGCTTTCCAGAGCTTCTCGGACTGCACTCTCCGTTACTGGGGTACGTACGGCAGGACGACCTTCGTGCCTCTTCTGGTGCCGAGCGGCTGGACACCCAGTACCTTGTTGCAGCAATTGCGGGCCCAGTATCCCGTTCCTGGTACTACCGTTTGCTTGGGGTCGGCGGTTTGCTGGAGCATCAAGGTGCAGATACTGACCCGGAAACACGTGAAGGCTACTTCTATTTTGGTGATATCACACTTGACTGGTTTCCTAACGAGCGCACGCGTGTGGGACTTGGGGCGCGCTTCGGCTCCGGAGAAGACGGCGATGTCGTGGCCTATGCACCTATATCCGAACCTCCGAACGGCACCGTATTCCAGCCGGGACTCGGAAATATCGCCAAACTCAGCCTGGGACTTGATAGGCGAGTGCTTGCGGGGGCCCGCGAAGAGGCACTGCGTGGACTTGCTATGGGGATAGATGCTGCGGTCTATATGCGCACAAGCGAAGCGGCAATTCGCGAGACCGGGCTGTCTTCTACTGCTGGGGCGGGATATCTTGGTACCGAGGGCCTTGTTCGCCTGGCCTTCCGGCCCTTTAGCGATGTTGGTATGACGGCACGTAGCGGGATCTTTGTTCCCAACCGTGGCTCGGATGGATTTGACAAAGATGGACGGGGCGATGTTCAATGGATGTCGCGTCTGGAGTTTTCGCTTGCGCTGTGAAGTTATGCTTTGTGAAGTCTGGCGTTGTGAAGGGGTAGTGAAATGGAAAATGGTTATCACTGTTGGCGTAAGATGAAGCGCCTGTATGTGGCGTTGTGTGCGGCGAGTGTACTCATATGTGTTCCAGGCACCACCTGGGCCTTTGAGGCGCTTATTGAGGCCGTGGATGGACGAGTCGAGGTTGCCTTTGGGAACCAGAACTGGATTCCGGCACAGCCGGGCATGGCTCTGGGCGCGGGTGACATGATCTCCAGTTCCTTTGGTGCCGGGGCGGTTCTTCGCATTGGTGACGCT
>REEM01000122.1 GCA_007695055.1 Spirochaetaceae bacterium
GTAAGACCCACTGCGTAATCTCTCGCGGCCATACCAGCAGCAGAAATCCGCGGCCAACCAGAGCCGGGTTGAAGGGGTTGTTTCCTATTCCTCCGAAAAGTTGCTTTCCAACAACAATAGCAAAGAAGGCACCCACAATTGGCACCCACCAGCTTGAAACCGGCGAGAGCGAGAGGCCAAGAATCATTCCCGCCACAAACGCACTGCCGTCTCCCAACGGTTGCTTTGCATTGAAAGACTTTTTTGCAAACGGATACTCAAACGCCACCGCCGCCAGCGCCGTACCAAAGGTCAGGTACAGTGCAAAAGGCCCAAAAAAGACCACGGCCGCAATAGCTGGCGGCAGAAGCGCCAAAACCACGCCCCACATCGTGCGGGAAACACTCTCTTTCCCTTTGAGGTGCGGGCTACCCGTAGTAAGTAATGCCTCACTGCTCATGCATACTCCTTAGCTCAAACTCATCTATAATCGGTGATCGCTGATCAGCCAGATGTATCCGTATCTATGTATTCCAATTCCTCTTCTTGTTCCTTCTTTCGTCGTTTTCGGGTGATCAATACCGTCAGCAGGATACTTAGCTCATACAGCAGCATTATTGGGCCCGAGAGCATGACCTGTGACACCACGTCGGGCGGTGTCAGAAAGGCCGAAAGAACTACAATGCCCAGCAACACCAGCTTACGGTGCTTCCGTAGGAATGCTGGCGAGACCAGGCCAAGCGAACCAAGCAACACCACGAACAAGGGAAGTTGGTAAACAACCCCAAAGGCTAACAATACGGATGTAACAAAGCCCAAATAGTACGCAAAAGAAAAGAGCGGTTCAATGCCGGGGGCAGCAATTCTCACAAAGAACTCAAGTGCCAGAGGTAGCACCATGATATACGCAAAGCTGACACCAATAGCGAAAAAAACCACACCCATGTACAGCGCAAAAAGAAGATATCTTTGTTCACGCTTATTCAAAGCCGGTTTTACGAACTTCCAAAACTGGTATAAGACGACTGGAGAGGAGATTGCGAGGCCGCAGATCACTGCAATGCGCATATACGCAACAAAGAGTTCCGGCGGACTAATGTAAATGAAGTCGAGCCCGCGAGCTGGGGCCTCTATGAGAGCGATAATGAAATCTATAAAGAAGTAACTACCGATTGAGGCTACAACAACGACAAGCGCCGAGATAAAGAGCCTGCGGCGCAACTCCTCAAGATGCTCTACGAACGAGAGTTGTACGTCACCCATTGAATATGTCAACCTCCGCGATCAGCTCAGGAGGACCGAGATTCCTCGTCCGCGCTTTCGGTCTTGACCGATTGGTCGACACTACTCTGTCCGCTTTCATCCGACGAGAGTTTCTTTGCATCTTCCTTTGAATCCTCATCTTCGGAGGCAATCTTGTTCGTGTGCGCCTTGAACTCTCTGATTGTTTTACCCAAAGCTCTGCCGATCTCCGGCAGCTTCTTAGGTCCGAATATGAGCAACGCTATTGCAAGAATAATTACGAGCTCCATAGGCCCAAATCGTCCGATCATTGTGTTGTTCTCCTAACGCGAATGGAGCCCAGCGCCGTGCAGTCGGTGCGGCACCAGCCCCTTAGCTCTCTTTTTTGTCGTTCTTCTGTGCATCATCCGAGATTTTCACATCTTCAGTAATTTTATTGGCTTGGCCTTTGAACTCGTTAATAGCACGTCCGACCGACTTACCGATCTCCGGAAGCTTAGCCGGGCCAAAAATCAGGAGTGCAATGCTAAAAATTATGATGAGCTCCATGGCTCCAATGCGTCCAAACATATGTAACCTCCATTAGGCGTACCGCACAAAACTACGCGCGAGTGAGGGCGTTGTAGTATACCCGGAGATTCTGCCACATCGCAACCGGAATCACACAAATGTCCCATCACACACCTTCATCTGTAACATAATTATCGATATAGCGCAAGATTATTTTACCATTGAACTCAGGTATTTCTGGTGGTCATCTGGGGTATTCAGGTTACGAAACAAGTCCCAGTCGGGAGAAAGCAATCTCACGTCCTGTTCGGGGATGTAGTGGGTAGAAACCCCACGGAGAAAGCTCCCAACTGAGGGTATATCGCCCTCAAGAATCTTCTCCAACAGCGGTAGGGTAGCTCTCCCGTAGGCGGCATGGAAGAACTCGAACCACTCCCCTTGGCGAGTCACGCACGCGTCCGGCTTGTGACTCGCTATGATACTGCGCAGCAGAACGCACATGCGCGGATCGTAGTTTGGCATATCGCAGGCGGTCACATATACATACTCCGCCTTGGTGAAACGCAGCGCAGCATGTATGCCAGCCAAAGGGCCTTTTCCTGGGTAGATATCAGCGATCGTGTCCACCGCAAGATCCTGGTAGAGTTCCGGACGGGCAGTCACAACCACCACCGTCTCGAAGTCCTGCCTCAAAGCCCGAATCAACCGCGCCGTCAGCTGCTCTCCATCGACCATAAGCTCCTGCTTGTCAAAACCCATTCGGGTACTCTTGCCACCAGCAAGAATGGCAGCAGCGTTCAATGCTTTCATGATGCGGATGGTAGACCGAACACAACGCGAAAGCAAGGGCGAAGGATGCTAGTGATTGGAAAACAGATGGATGGCGTCGCGTGGAATTGCCAACCGCACCGCCTCACCAAGCCGTGGAGCACGACGTTCAAAGGCAGCTGCCGAGAGATCGACCTCCACCATGTCGGCATCGACCTCACCGCCGTGAGACAGGCTGTTAGCTACTCGTGCACGCAACGTATACCTGTCCCCGCGGGACTCCACTCCGGTCAGCAGTGCTGGCACCAGCTCCGTAACTGCACCCGCGCGCGAGCGAACTCCGCCCTCCGAGGAGACAATATCAATGAGTGCCGGTCGGACTGCAATACTCACCGCGGCCCCGAGAGCATAGTCGCCAAAGGCGGACAACTCGAGCCCACCCTCACTACGCAAACGCAGCACGGCTTTCGGGCCTTCGCCAGCACGATCTATTACAACGGAGTTAAATACGTTTCGGGTTCCTAGAATGCGCGCGGCTGCATGCGAACCGGGAGCTGCAAAGACCTCGGCAGCGGCGCCTACTCGCAAGATTCGACCACGCTCAATCACTGCAATTCGGTCCGAGAGCAGGAAAGCATCCTCAAGATCATGAGTTATGAACACCGTGGGCCGACCTCGGCGCCGTTGCACATCTGCTACGAGACGCAGGAGCCTCGTCCGCACTGTTACATCGACCGCGGAGAAGGGCTCGTCTAGCAGCAGAACCGCCGGTGAGGGGGCAAGTGCACGCGCCAAGGCTACTCGTTGCTGCTGCCCTCCCGAGAGCTCGTCGGGGTATCGACCTTCCAAGCCGCGAATATGCATCTCCTCCATGAGGGAGCTCACAATTCCGCGCCGCTCCTCGGAACTAAGCCCCGCAAGACCGAATGAGATGTTCTGCTCTACCGTGAGGTGAGGGAAAAGCGCGTAGTCCTGAAATACCAGCCCAACACGCCGTGCCTGCGGACGTAGATTAATTCGTGCAGCCCGGTCAAGCCATGCCGTTCCGTTATGCAGGATGGAGCCTGCGTCCGGGCGCATGAGTCCAGCTATGCAGCGCACGGCCATACTCTTGCCAGCCCCAGATGGCCCAAACAGGGTCAGAACTTCATTTCCTACGTCAAAGGCGATATCAAGAGTGAAGTCTTCGAGCGTGTGCTGAATTTCCACACTGAGCATCAGCTATGCCCCCGTTCAGGCACAGGCCGGTTGCGCCGCACTTGGCGCTGGCGAACAGAGCCCCGGCCCAGGTAGTTCATTGTGAGAATTACCGCAATGGAGGTCACAGTAAGTATTGCCACAAGCGTGTCTGCCCGAGCCGTGTCTTGGGCCTGTACCGCGTCGTAGATGGCAATTGCCATGGTCTGCGTGCGCCCAGGAATGTTGCCCGCAACCAATAAGGTAGCACCAAACTCCCCAAGGGCGCGGGCCCAGCACAGCACAACCCCAGCCAGCACACCCCGCCAGGCAAGCGGTAGAAGGATTCGGAAAAAGATGACCAGCTCGCCACGCCCAAGCGTACGTGCCGCTCCAAGGAAGGATTCATCAACCTGTTCAAAGGCTGCCCTGGCCGACCGCACAAAGAGCGGTAAGGCAGCAATAACCGCAGCAATGACTGCAGCATGCCAGGTGAACACTAACCGTACACCAAACCAAGACTCAAGCGGGGAGCCAATCAAGCCACGGCGCCCGATGAGAAGAAGGAGATAATACCCCAGCACTGATGGAGGCAGCACTACCGGGAGAGTAATAACTGCATCAAGAATACTGCGTCCTGGGAAGCGACGGAAGGCAAAAACCCAGGCGAGGGGAAGACCAATTGCCACCGAATAGAGTGTAGCCAGAGCCGACACACGCAGACTGAGTAGTACAGGAAAGAGATCCATGGTTGCCACCTTTGTTCCTACTCAGGAATTCCAAAAAGATACCGTGAGAGCACCTCGGCACCCACCGGGCTCATAATGAACTCAAGAAATTGGCGACCTCCCTCTATGTTGGCCCCGCCATTTGTGAGCACCGCTGTCTGAAGCAGCGGTTCATAGCGCTCCGGCTCAAGAAGCACGCCATGAAAGTCGCGTGCGTTAGGTAGAAAGGCGGCCGCAACCAGACCAAGGTCGGCGCTGCCGGTCTGCACCAACCGCAACGTATCAAGCACATTCTCACCATACACAAGACGAGGTCGGAGCTCCTCAAGCAGACCTGCCCCTTCCAGAAATCGGAAGGCTGCGGTTCCATACGGCGCATGAGAGGGATTTGCAATGGCTATGACTTCGTAGCGCGGGTCACTCAACTCCCTGATGTCAGCCAGATTCGGCAGGACTCCGCCCTCGGGAACGGCTAAGGCGAGATATCCAAGGGCGTAGGGCACCGGCTCGCCTGAGCTATGACCACCTTCGTACAAGCGCTGAGCAAAAGAGAGGTCGGCGGCAAGAAACAGGTCTATAGGCGCACCGTTCTCAATCTGCTGCGTCATGAGGCCTGTTGAGCCATAGTTCACAGTTACCTCAATGCCGGTTTCCTCGAGATAGAGCGTAACGATGTCGTTGAGCGCAAAACGAAGATCTGCGGCTGCCGCAATGAGAACATCATCATTGCCTTGAGCACCCTGCCCATCCGGACGAGAACAAGCGGCGCCGAGAAAAACAGCAACCACTGCCAGAAAAGCTATGCGAAAGTACATAGAGGCGCTGGCATCGGTTGTCCGATACGTTCTACTGCCCATTGCTTCTCGCCTCCTCTGAAATACTGACGCGATTGTACAGAGCATAGTCTACTCCGGTCAACACAACTTAACTCAACCTAAAACAACTAAACACTATTAGATTATACTCAATTTGCTTCTCGGCACGCGGTATCCATGGTATTGTAGGGCGGTGTTAGATTCATTATGAGGAGGGCGTCTTCGTGGACGACAAGTCGCTTACCCCGGAAGAGGTAGCCGAGGAACTGCGAGTTTCCCGGTTCACGGTCTACGATCTCATTAAACGTGGTGATCTTCAAGCCTTCCGAGTGGGAAGGAAAATGCGTATTCTTCGGACGGCGCTGTATAGCTTCACCACGACCTCTGCGGCTGCGGTTCCAGGCACAGCTCAGGCTGCCGCAGCCCTTGCCTCCCCGCCCGATGCTGGCCAGCAGCTACGTGACGCAACTCGCGACGGATTTGTGGTGTGTGGGCAGGACATTGTCCTAGATATCCTGGTACGCCATCTTGACCAGGAACTCCCCGAGCACCGCTTTTTGCGCAGTCATGACGGTAGCTGCAACGCACTCTGGGCCCTCTACCACGGCCGGGCGCAGATTGCCAGCACTCATCTCTGGGATGCAGACAGCAACGACTACAACACCCCGTATGCACGGCGGCTCCTTCCGGGCTGCAATGCCTTGTTGGTGAACGTACTGTACCGGTACGCAGGGTTCTATGTTGCCCCAGACAACCCCAAGGCCTTGCATACCTGGCAGGATCTCAAGCGCCCCAACATCCGAATGATTAACCGTGAGCTGGGCAGTGGAGTCCGAGTTCTCTTAGACGAAAAGCTCAAACAACTAAAGATCGATACAGCGAGAATTCCGGGCTACAACCAGGTAGAAGCTAGCCACCCGGCCATTGCCAGCGCGGTTGCGCGCGGGCACGCAGATGTTGGAGTAGGCGTAGAGAAGGTGGCGCGCCAGGTTGAGGGTATTAGCTTTGTGCCATTGCAGAAAGAACGATACGATATCGTCCTCCGCAAAGAAGATGCCGAGCTTGAGCCGTTCCGCACGGTGCTCGCTGTACTCCGTTCAGCGGAATTTAGAGAAGAAATAGCCGCAATAGGTGGGTATGATGTCTCGGACATGGGGAGAATTATGGCCGAGATCTAGCTGGCCGCGACAGGGTGGCGCGACTAGCCAGCGGCGCGGCAGGTCTCAATCCAGCCGCACAACACGCCGCGAATCGGCAAGTCGCCGCGAAATGTAGTCACGATCCAGATCAAGCTCGCGAACCAGACCACGGAACTGCTCCTCACTCAGGAGATTCTCCTCGGCAAACAGGAACAACAAGGCCTTCTCAGCTATACAATAAACCAAGAGCGCATTTCGATTCACGCGTCCGGACTCTCCCATGCCGGAGTAGAGACGGTCAAACTGCTGTGCAAGATGCGACGAGGGGAGATCGTTCTTGATAGCCTGCAGCTCATTTTTCAGCCCTTCAAGATTACCGCGCGATGCCTCCATTCCCAGAGGTTTGAGCGTCAGGTAGGTGTACTCCTTTCCAGGAAGATGGTGGTGTTCATCACAGCGCGTGCAGTAGTTCGGCTCAAGAGGATCGTCGTGCTCGGTGTCCCCACCAACAATAATGAGGGGATCAAAGTAGAGAGCCGGACACTCGCGCCCGTCTACTACGTAGTACCTATAGGTGTAGAAAGAGTCGGCTATGCAACTCTCGTGCTCACAGTATGCGGTCAGGGGGAAGACATCGGTTGCAAGATCCAGCAACATGCGGGCGGTTGAGTTGAAGATAACCCGGCGAAAGTTCAGGATCAGGGTCGGAAAAATGAACACCAGTCCCTTACGCTTTGACTCCTGCAGCACCACGTAGGCAATGCGCTCGTCGTAAAAGGTCGCCTCGTCAATGATCCAGGTGCCGACCTGGGGGTGGTCATGGATTAATTGTTCCAGCCCAAACGAGTCCTCAATATAGGCGATATTGTCACCAAGCCGCTCATATCCGCCTCGGAACGCGAGCGCGTCCGGGGGGAAGTCCGGAAAGCGGGCCTTGTCGAGCGTAGAGCGGATAAAGAACACCCTGCGGCGGTCCGCCCCCGCGGTGCTGGTAAGCTGCGCCAGTGCGTCGGACTTTGCAAGCGCAACCTGCGAGTCTCGCCAGACTCGTGAGGAGTACTCGGTTTTTCCCGAGCCCATTGGCCCAATGACGAGTATTCGTCTCCCCCCACGGGTAAAGTCAAAGTGATTAAAGGCGTGATGTATGCGGAGTTCCGGAAACCCAAGGCTCTTCAGAAAACTCAGCGTATGCTCATCTCCCATGGATTTCAAATGGGCCTCCGTACTAATGTTCTTTGCGGCTTCCGCTCGGAAGCTCGCACTGTCTCGGGGCGCCTTAGCGCATTGAGGGTTGATCTTCTATACGGCGCAAGCGTGCCACCCGCTGTTCAATGGGTGGGTGGGTGCTGAAGATCTTTGCAAAATCATTCCCCGAGAAGGGATTAATAATGAACATGTGTGAGGTTGCCTCGTTGATCTGCATAGGACGCCCGCGCTCGGCAATGTTCTGCATCTTCAAAAGAGCCGAGGCCAGTCCGGCCGGGCTTCCGGCAATGCGTGCGCCGCTTTCGTCGGCAATGTACTCTCGTGAGCGGGAGATTGCCATCCGGATAATGAGCGCTGCAATGGGTGCAATAATGAGTGCGACAATTTGCAGAATTGCGGCGCCTGAGTTGTTCCGCCCACCACGCATCCCACCAAAAATAAGTCGATACTGTCCCATGCGGGCGACAAAGGTCAGCGTACCGGCCATAACGGTGGCCACAGTGCTAATGAGCGTGTCTCGGTTCTTGATGTGTGCAAGTTCGTGCGCCAGAACGCCGTCAAGCTCGTCCTGAGTCAGCGCCTGCATAATGCCTTCTGTAACCGCAACCGCAGCCTTTTTGGGGCTGCGTCCGGTCGCAAATGCGTTCGGCTGGCTTGAAGGGGTGATGTAGAGCGCGGGCATGGGGAGCCCTGCATTTCCTGCGAGCCGACGGACACTTGCGTAGAGCTGTGGCGCCTCTTGCTCCGACACAGGTCGTGAGCGAGTCATTTTAATGGCAAGGGTATCGCTAAACCAGTAGGCGCCAAAGTTGATAATGAGCGCGAAAAAGAAGGCCATGATAAGCCCTTGCTCCCCGGCAATGGCCCCACCCAACAAGATAAGTATGACGGTCAAAAGCGTCATGAGCAGAAATGTTTTTATGTGATTCATACTGTGTTACTCCAATGCTAAAGATATCGCAGAGAACAGTTGCGGGCAAGGGCTGCCCTTTTTGCCGACATGGAGCGCTGTTCAATTGCGCTTGACCGAGTCGACACGCAGCAACTACTATTCCGACATGTCACAAACCATTGTTGTTGCAATAGGCGGCAACTCACTTATTGAGAATCCCGCCAACAAGACCATTGCCGCTCAGTACGAAGCCTGCCGTAAGACTGCCGCGCACATTGTTCCCCTTATTCTGGCTGGGCACCGGGTTGTCATAGTTCACGGTAACGGCCCGCAGGTTGGCTTTATCCTCCGGCGCAGCGAGTTGGCCAAGCATGAACTCCACATGATCCCGCTTGACTCCTGCGTGGCTGATACTCAGGGAGCAATAGGCTACAACATTCAGATGGCACTGGGTAACGAGCTTGCTAAGTGTGGTTCTCAGAAACCAGCGGCAACCGTTGTGACACAGGTTGAGGTAGACCCGGACGACCCCTCTTTTGATAATCCGGACAAACCAATAGGGAGCTTTATGTCACAAAGCGAGGCCCTTGAGCACCAGGTTAAGGACGGTTGGTCGGTGCGCGAGGATGCAGGGCGCGGAATGCGTCGGGTGGTACCCTCACCTCCGCCGCTGAGAATTCTTGAGCTCGATGTCGTGAGACGACTTGTTGAGAACGATATTGTGGTCATTACCTGTGGTGGCGGCGGAATTCCTGTGGCCCGGATGGGTGAGGATCAGCTCCGTGGGGTCGAGGCGGTAATAGACAAAGACCGCACCGCAAGCCTGCTCGCACAGGAGCTCAAGGCCGATTTATTCATCATCTCCACCGCCGTACCGCGTGTATGCATTAACTTCGGCAAGCCTGATCAGGAAGAGCTGCGCGAACTCACAACCGCGCGAGCACGCGAACTTCAAGCCGAGGGGCAGTTCGCCCCGGGCAGCATGCTGCCGAAGATAGAGGCAATGGTAGACTACCTTGAAGCTGGCGGCGGACGCGGAATTATCACCGACCCGTCTAACCTGGAAGCCGCGGTGGCCGGTACCGCCGGTACGCACATGCTTCGCGGCTAAGACACTATGCCCATTGGGCGAAACTCGAACTCCTACTTGACGAAACACGCTCTAGAGCCGGAACTTTAGAGTGTTATGGAAATAGAACCACACGACACCTCGCGTAGGCGTTTTCTTAAGACTGCGGCCGTCGGTAGTGCAGGGCTTATGTTTGGAGGTCTCTTTCGTTTTGCGGGGAACCCCCAACCCCTCTTTGGCGAGACTCCAGAAGCTGCACTCATGCCCACCCGCCGCCTTGGGAAAACCAAGTTCAATGTGAGTCTCTTTGGCCTTGGCGGCGAGGCCACGGTCCAGCAGTCAACCCGAAGCGACGATGCAACCGCCATTATACATCGCGCACTTGACCTGGGCGTTAACTATATTGACACCTCGCCAACCTACGGGTCTGGAGGAAGTGAGACCAACATTGGCAAGGTTATGCAAAGCCGGCGGCGAGAGGCCTTTCTGGCGACCAAAACCCACGACCGTAGCTATGACGGTACCATGAGACTCCTTGAGGCAAGTCTGGGGCGACTCAATACCGACTATCTGGACCTGTATCAGCTGCACAACGTTCGGCTTCACGCAGATCTTGATAGGGCCTTTGCCAACAACGGTGCCATGAGGGCACTTCGTGATCTCAAGGAGCAAGGTGTCGTCAAACACATTGGCATAACCGGCCACCGTGACCCGGATGTACTACTCCGAGGCATTCGCGAACAGGAATTTGACTGCCTCCTTATGGCTCTCAACGCGGCCGACATCTACTACAAACCCTTTCAAAAAGAGCTCCTTGAGGCTGCGCAGCAGCAGGACCTGGGCATTATTGCCATGAAGGTGACCGGTGTCGGCCGCATCTTCCGTGAGGGAGGCATAAGCTCAATGGAACAAGCACTGAGTTACACGCTCAGCTACCCGGTGGGAACCGCAATTGTGGGGGTTTCTACCCTGTATGAACTGGAGGAGAACGTTCGTATAACACGAGATTTTAACGAACTTCCCGATACCGAGTTACGAAAGATTGAGCAACTGGTACAGCCGTACCACGAAACCGCTGGCTTTTTTAAGACGCAGTGGTAAGCCGTAGGTGCTATCTCGTTGGGCACCGCATTACTCGTGTAACAATTAGGAGAAGACCGTGAAGATTGCAATTCTCTCGGACATTCACGACAACGTTTGGAACCTCCAAGCGGCACTACGAGCCCTTGATAACACCGATGTAATGCTGTGCCTTGGCGACCTTAACTCACCATTTATCGTGCCCATACTGGCCAAGGGCTACCAGGAGCGGCCAATCCACATTGTGTTTGGCAACAACGACGGTGACCTGTTTCGCATAACAAAGAACGCCGCTACCTTCTCAAACATCACCCTCCATGGGGAGTTCTTCCGCGGCGAACTGGGCGGGAGGCGCATGAGCGCGAGCCATTTCAACACTATCGCGGCCGAGTTACAAACAACAAACACCGATCTCCTCTGTTACGGCCACAATCACCTATACCTGGTTGAAGAGAGGGGAATCTTTCTCTTTGTCAATCCGGGCCCAATTATGGGTTATGATCCGGGCTCGGGGCAGGATGTACCAGCGAGCTTTGTGGTCTATGATACCGAGCAGCATGATGTCGAGTCCTTTGTGGTACAACCGGCAACGGCAGACGATATCTCGGACTCAACCATGGGGCTCGTGGTGAAACCCTATGAACAGGCGGTACAATGAACGCAGCAAACGCAGGAAAAGGGTCGGTTTTCGCAGCAGTTGGGGCGCTGCTTGCACTGCTTGGGGTGAATGCGGCCTTTTCGCTCCATATCTGGTTTCCGGCAGATGATGCATTCCTCATGCTCGTGCCGCGAGTTGAGACGCTCATCTATGCGCTGTTAGTGTCTGCGGTGGTTTGGACCTTGGGCGATGTCGGAACACGCAGCCCCGGTCGGCCTCTCTTTGGGCGGCCTCTCTTTGGGTGGCTCTCGGGCTCACGGATCGCGGTACCGAGCTTTGTCGCAGCAGTGCTTTGGTTGGCCTTTGGTGGAGTGTACTCCGGGGCCGAGGCCTTCTTCCTGTACATCTATGGTCGCGGCTTTGTTCCCGCCGCCGATATTCCTATGGTGCGTGGCGGACTCCTTTTGTTGTTTGGGGAAATTGGCCCACTTGTAGAGGTGCTCACACCTGTAACCATAGTCTTGCTTGCTGGCTTTGCTGGCGGTGTTTCGTGGCTCTGGACAATCATGACCGTCTGGCTGCTACAGACCGGCAAGGCTCTCATCCCTCAACTACGGGTAGCTCGCAAACATAGAGTTCTTGTCGGCACAGGTGTAGTACTGCTTGTGTCGGGGGCCCTGGTCTTTGGCGCGAGCTCCCCACCCATTCCGCTTCTAGCAGCCCGCGCCGTTGGCGCTGGCGAAGGCGAGTTTCGCGTCGTGTACGAAGCGCCATCACAAGACGGCGAAGAGGGGCAGTCAGAGACCACAGGAAATACCGGGATGCTCACCGATAATGAGGCCACACCAGACTACGTCTTTCCCGGACTACGCGACCGCGATATTCACACTATAGTGGTTGAGAGCTACGGATACGCAGTGTTCAGCCGGCCTGAACTAAATGATATGTACAGCCCCATTCACCAAGAGTTTGAGTATGCCCTGTCCGAGGCTGGCTATCAGGCAGTTTCCGGCTACCTGCTTGCTCCGGTGGCGGGTGGCTTCTCGTGGCTGGCTGAGGCAACCTTTATGACCGGCCAGCTCATTGACTCACAGCCTGCTTTTCTCCGTCTTCTTGAACAAGAAAATATTCCAAGTGTTTCCAGTGTGCTGCAGGACGGTGGATACTACACCTTCATGGTACGTCCGGGAACGGTGCATGGTCGGTGGAACAACGAAGCAGATTTTTACGGATTCAGCGACACCATGATCCCATATGACGGCGACTTTGAGTATAAAGGCCCCGGATTTTCATACGTACCGGTGACAGACCAGTTTGCTATGTGGCGTGCATACCAACGCCTGCAGGAAGCCCGGGGCCCTGGTGGGCCCGCCGAGGACAGACCGCTGTATGCACACTATCAGCTGGTGAGCAGCCACACACCTTTCAATAGGATTCCTCCCTATCTGGAAAACTGGGAGGATCTGGGAGACGGGTCAATTTATCGGGAACTTGAAATCAAGACCTTTGACAACACCTGGGGCCGAGGCAACGAGCTAGATGAAGGGTACATTGCGTCGCTTGATTACGCCATGACCGTTGTTCATGAATACTTAACTCGCTTCTTAGCTGAAGACGACAACTCTCTCATACTGATCTGGGGAGACCACCAACCACAACGGCCAATTCGCGAGAACAACGCCCACCTATCGGTACCTCTTCATGTGCTTAGTAGAGATCCGGCTTTACTGGAACCATGGCTCGAGCAAGGCCTACAGCCAGGGTTTATTCCGCGGCAGGAGCCTCCACATCCGCATATGAAAAGCTTCTTTCCACGTTTCTTGGAGGTAGCACTGCCGCAATCCGAGCAGCGTCAAGCAGCCGAGCCAGAAGTGCAACCGGAATCCTAGGAGGCTGGCGACACCGGGTCAACAGCTGGTGCAGAGGACGCTTGTTCACCGGCGCGGCTCACGCCGACAAGGGAAATGACAATAAGCAGCCCGCCGCCAAGGATCATGGGCGTGAGCGGATCGGCAAACCACACCGCGCCAACCAAGGCGGCAAGCAGGATTCGACTTGAGGACAGAATGGCACC
>REEM01000135.1 GCA_007695055.1 Spirochaetaceae bacterium
AACGCCGCAGCAAGGTCTTGCCACTGCAGTGGTTGCCGGGGCGGCAGTTGCGTTCTTTGGAGGGGGGCGTGTTCAGATCAGTGGGCCCACAGGCACCTTCGTCGTGGTGGCCTACGCAATTGGCTCGCAGTACGGTTATGATGGGCTGGCACTTGCAACTGCCATGGCTGGCGTCATGCTTGCAATTATGGGAATTGCGCGGCTCGGACGCGTCATTCAGTATGTCCCCTACCCGGTGGTTATTGGATTCTCGTCCGGAATCGGAACGGTCATTCTGATATCGCAGATTGGTGATCTCCTGGGAATGTCCTTGGTTGGAGCTCCCCCCGACGTGCCAGCACGCATTATCACTTATATCGGAGCGCTAGGACAGGTAAGTATCGCAGATACTGTGGTGTCGTTCGTCACGATACTTATTGTGGTGTTCTGGAAACACTTATCCAAACGTATCCCCGGTGCGCTGGTGGCAATACTCGCCGTAACAATTCCTGTAGTCATGTTTGACCTCTCGGTGGTGACCATTAACTCTCGTTTCGGAGGTCTTCCGCGTGGGATGACCTGGTATGGTCTGCCTCCGATCTCACTTGAGCTTGTTCAGCAGATGCTGATGCCTGCGTTTACAATAGCGCTTCTTTGCGGCATAGAAAGTTTATTTACTGCGGTGGTGGCAGACGGGATGGTCGGCGACCGCCACGACCCCAACACCGAGCTCATTGGTGAGGGTATTGCCAACTTCGCCTGTGCGATCTTTGGCGGTATCCCAGCTTCTGGCGCAATTGCGCGGACCGCGACCAACGCTAAGAATGGTGGTCGCACTCCTGTTGCGGCTCTTGCCAATGTAGCGTTGGTCCTTATGGTAATGACCGTCTTAGCTCCGCTGGTGGGCTACATTCCTATTGCCGCACTTGCCGGTGTTCTGGCCGTTGTTGCGTACAATATGGCTGAGTGGCACTCCTTTATAGCACTCATGAAGGGCCCAAAAAGCGATGTCTCGGTCATGCTTACCACCTTTGCCCTCACCATCCTGATTGACCTTTCGGTTGCTATACAGGCAGGCATGGTGCTTGCCGCATTTCTATTCATGCACCGGATGAGTGTGGTTGCCCAGATCAACGTTCTTGGTGCGGAAAAGAAAACACGAGATGGAGAGCGAGTCGGCCGCGCCGCATTGAGCTCCCACGTTCAACGCGGGCACAGCCGTGTCATTCCCGAAGGAGTAGAGGTCTATGAGGTGAACGGCCCTTTCTTCTTTGGTGCAGTCGAGAAGTTTCGCAACATCATGATGTTTATCGAACGCAGGCCCAAAGTTCGAATTGTCCGCATGGGTGCGGTAGGAGCCATTGATGCAACTGGACTACGGCTCTTGGAAGACCTTGTAAACGACAGCAAACGGCACAATATGCATTTCATTGTGTGTGAGCTTCAATCGCAGCCGGAAAGGGCGCTGAAGAAGACCGGGCTCTACGAGCGGCTGCAACCGGGGCATTTGTGTGATAGCCTGAACGAAGCCCTCGAATACGCGCGCACATATATTCAGGAGACGAGCGAGACCCAGGAACCTTAGGGCTGCGCGGCCATAGAGCCGAAAGGTCGTAGGGCCGTAAAGTTCTAGGTTTGTAGAGCCGTAGAAAAACTTTGGTTTACTCAGTCTTTACTTTTCGGTCGCGGCAGCTGTAATATTCAGTTCATGAACGAAAAACAACTGCCTTTTACCCACGAGTTCCTAGAGCAACTCACGCAAACCTATTCGACACCATTTCATATATACGATGAAGCCGCAATTCGTGAGAATGCGCGAGCTCTCAACGGGGCCTTTGATTGGGTCGAGGGTGGATTCAAAAACTACTACGCCGTCAAAGCGCTGCCGAATCCTCACGTAATGAAAATCCTTCATGAGGAAGACATGGGTTTCGACTGCAGCTCCTACATAGAGCTTGTACTATCTGAGCGTGTCGGCGTTACCGGCGAGGAAATTATGTTTACCTCGAACGCTACACCGCTCCACTACTACAAGAAAGCACTAGATCTTGGGGCAATAATTAACCTCGACGACATCTCACATATTCCCTACCTGGCAGGAAATCTTGAGATGCCGGAATTGATCTGCATGCGCTACAATCCAGGCTCCCTGAAGGAAGGGAACGTAATTATTGGCAAGCCGCAGGAAGCAAAGTTTGGCTTTACAGAGGATCAAATTCTATCGGGATTTAAGCAGGCGCGTGACCTTGGTGCAAAGCGTTTTGGGCTGCATGCCATGGTCGCCTCCAATGAGCTTGATTCTGCCTACTTTGTAGAAACGGCAGAACTCCTGTTTGATCTGGCCAAAAAACTCTGGAAGCGGCACCATATCAAACTTGAGTTCATTAATTTGGGTGGTGGTATGGGGATTCCGTACAGACCGGAACAGAGTCCGCTCAACTACCAAGAGATATCCGACGGTATTCGTGCGGCTTACAATTCCACAATACGCGACACCGAGTTTGGCCCTATTCGCATTGTCACAGAGAACGGGCGGATCATTACCGGGCCATATGGGTATCTTGTTTCACGAGTGACGCACCTTAAAGATACCTATAAGCAGTTTGTGGGTCTAGATGCAAATATGGCAAATCTCATGCGCCCGGGGATGTACGGAGCATATCATCACATTTCTGTGCTCGGAAAGGACGACTCAACTCCACGCAGGCTCTACGACGTGACTGGAAGTCTATGCGAGAATAACGACAAGTTCGCTATTGATCGTGAGCTTCCCGAAATTGAGGTAGGTGACTTGGTTGTGATTCATGACACAGGGGCGCACGGGCACTCTATGGGCTTTAACTACAACGGGAAATTGCGCTCTGCGGAGTTGCTCTACCAAAGTGACGGAACCGTTAGGCTTATTCGCCGCGCTGAAACAACTGAGGATCACTTGTCAACGCTTGACTTCAGCGAGTTTGACTAACTCGAGATCTCAGCCGAGCCGCCGTTCAAGTGTCTGGTGTGTCTCGAAACCGCTTCTACACGCGTCTTCCGGACTACATTGTTCATTTCCCTCGGTCTCCTGGCGGTAGTTTTTTGCCAGGAGGCTCATGAAGGAACTACACAGTTTGTTTTCCAGTTCAGTTCTTGATGCGCAGGATAACAGCTCGTGTCGAAAGAGTTCATTGCGCACCAGGCCTACGAGACAGGAAAGAACCTTGAGGTAGTCCATTTCCGAGTCAGGATGATTTGCAACCACAAATAGTAGCTGTACCGGGCGACCATCCATGGAACCAAACTCTAGCCCGTTGTTCGAGACACCAAGCGCTACGAGCGGAACCGAAACATCCGCAGTTCGACCGTGTGCAACCGCGACCCCATGACCGAACCCGGTGGACTGAACCTTTTCGCGTTCAATAACTTTAGCGGCGAAATCTTCAATGTCCAGTTGTGGTATCCGACGAAAGACCTGTGAGCGGTACACTACCTCACGAATAGCCTCAAACTTGTCGGTACTCTCTATATTCCAAACAACGCTTCCGTCGCTAAAAAAACTATGTTCACAGAGGTTGTTCATAGTTTTAGTACTATAGTTTTCAAAGGACTAAGTCAATAGCCCCCAGTTAGCTTTTCTGTTAGTATGGCCTTGCCTATGAGACGTGAAATACGAACAAAACCCGGTATACAAGACGGGCGCAGCACCGAACTCGCGGCGCTCATTTCTCGGCTTCTGCCAACGGTACAGCTCAGCTTTCTAGAGGTACGCGATGTCTTTATTCTGCAGGGCTATCAGCATGTTGACCACCGCACCTTTGGGAGCGTCTTCATTGATCCCGTGTGTTCTGAGTTACTCAGGGAAACCGGCGGAGATCCTGAGGGATTCGCAGAGTCAGCCGCCCAGGAAGCCAGTACTCAGGAATCGACCTGGGACTACTCAATAGAGATTGCATTTAAACCGGGTGTTACCGACACTGTTGCGGATACAGCCGAGGAAGCGCTTGCTGGCCACATGTCTTTCGGTATGTCCGGTACAACGGGTTCCCCTTTAGATAGCACCGCGCCCACAGAAAAAGGAACCGTACAGACGGCCCGTCGATATCTACTCGGGGGCCTTGGTTTTGAGGAAGCTCAGGCAGTCGCTGCCGAGATTCATAACCCGCTTATTGAGTTTGCTGAGATTATTTCTTGGAAAGCCTATAAGGCCGGAAAGCGGCACCCGGAAAGCTACCCGCTCTACCCAGATCCGGTACCGCCAGTTATTGATCAATACGATGTCGCCGGAATGGACACCCCTTCACTTCTCAAACTCTCCAATGAACGCCTGCTGGCCCTGAGCAGAGAAGAACTCCATGCAATAGCTGAGCATTATCGTGACCCCAAGATCATTGAAGTAAGGCTTGGCGCCGGTCTGCCCGCTGAGGCAACCGACTGCGAGCTTGAGATGCTGGCTCAGACCTGGAGCGAACACTGTAAACACAAGATCTTTCAGGCTGGCATTCGCTACCTCGAGTATTCAAGTGTGCCGGACGCGCAAGGATCCGGTCAGGCAGGTGTGAGTGAGGAACGAATTGAAGGCCTTTTTGCCACCTATATTCGCGGAGCTACCGAGGCCGTAGCAAAAGGGCGGGACGATGTCCTCTCGGTCTTTCATGACAACTCCGGGGTGGTCGCCTTTGATGACGAACACGTGGTGTGCTTCAAGGCCGAGACTCATAACTCGCCAAGTGCACTTGACCCATACGGTGGGGCAATTACCGGTATTGTAGGCGTGAATCGAGACATAATGGGCACCGGGCGCGGCGCGCGACCAATTCTCAACACAAACGTGTTGTGCTTTGGGTATCCGGACACTTCCGGTTCCGAACTGCCACGCGGGATTATGCCGCCTGAGAGGGTTCTGCGCGGGGTACATCACGGAATTGTAGACGGCGGGAATCAGTCTGGCATTCCGACAGTTGCTGGCGCCTTCCTTTTTGACGAGAGCTACATGGGAAAACCCTTGGTCTTTTGCGGTACGGCGGGAATAATGCCTCGCCTGCTTGGGGGGCGGCCGTCTTGGGAAGAAGACATTGATCCAGGTGATCTTGCTGTTATGGTCGGTGGCCGCATAGGCAAGGACGGCATACATGGCGCTACCTTTTCCTCTCTTGCTCTTGAAGAGGAGTCGCCGAGCTCCGCCGTTCAAATTGGTGATCCCATTACCCAGCGCCGAATGATGGACTTTCTGCTTGAGGCACGCGACCTGGGCCTGTACAAGGGAATTACCGACAACGGCGCCGGGGGGCTTTCCTCCTCACTCGGTGAAATGGCACGGAGCAGCGGCGGAGTTGAGATTGAGTTAGCATCCTGTCCATTGAAGTATCCAGGGCTTGCTCCGTGGGAGATTCTGGTGTCCGAAAGCCAGGAACGCATGAGCCTTGCGCTTGACCCCACAACACAAGAGCAGTTTTTTGAGTTGGCTCGGAGGCGAGGTGTTGAGGCCTCTCTAGTTGGCCGATTTACCGGCGACGGTTACATTAGACTCTACTACGAGAACAACGCAGTTGGGCTTCTGCCGCTCTCTTTTCTGCATGACGGTGTACCGCAGATGGAGCTGAGCGCACGTTGGATACCGCCGGAACACCGCTATGCCGCAAGCATTCTTCCTGCCTTGCCCATTCACACCAAGCTACTACCGGATCCTGGTATACCTCCACTGCCCGCCCACACCGACCATCCTGAACGACTGAGAGCCGACTTTTTGCGCATACTCGCCAACCCCAACGTTTCTTCCAAGGAAAGTTGGATTCGACGTTATGATCATGAAGTCCAAGCGGCGTCTTATGGCAAACCCTTCAGCGGACCGGAGCAGGCGGGGCCAAGCGACGGGGCTGTACTCCGCCCTGGCTTTTCCGGAAGCCGCGGCTTGAGCGTTACTCACGGAATTTGTCCTCGTTATGGTGACTGGGACACCGAACACATGGCCGCCGCCGCGGTGGATGAGGCCTACCGGGCCCACATAGCACTTGGGGGAGATCCCAACCGGGCTTATCTGCTTGATAACTTTTGTTGGCCAGATCCGGTGCAGTCGGAGTCTACACCGGATGGTGAGTACAAACTTGCGCAGTTGGTGCGAGCATGTCGCGGTCTACGCAGCGCGTGTGAGGCATTTGGGCTGCCACTCATTTCCGGTAAAGACTCCATGAAAAACGATGCTGATCTTGCGGGCCGAAAGGTATCTGTTCGGCCTACACTGTTAGTGAGCCTGATAGGTATAATTGAGCAGTCAGAGAACTATGTCTCAAGTGATTTCAAGGTCGCCGGTGACCTCATTTACGTTTTGGGCGAGACCCGTGGCGAACTCGGCGGCACAATGTATGAAACCATCTCCGGTCACCCGTTAGGCGAGTCACCTTGTCCCGATCTCAAGACCGCTCCATCTTTCTACCGGGCCGTTGCGGCACTTACCGGGGCGGGGCTTGTTCGCTCGGCACATGACCTGTCCGACGGAGGGCTTGCCATAGCGGTTGCGGAATGTGCAATTGGTTCTCGAAATGACGGACAGGCTCTTGGGGCAGACATCAAACTGGAGACTCTTCCTTTGGGAGCGCGTCCAGGTCGCGCTGACCTCATTCCCCTGTTTGAAACAGCTAGGCTCCTCTTTAGTGAGTCCTGCTCACGGTTCCTGGTAACAGTTGCGCCCAAAGACCGGGTCGCCTTTGAGGCTGGCCTAAAGGGCTTTAGCTTTGCTCAGGTTGGGACGGTAACGCGCAAGGCCTTTGTTCGTTTCACTCGTTCCGGAGAAGAACAGGTTCAGATTCCAGTTGCAGAACTAGAACAAGCTTTTACTACACCGATTCTCCCGGGTGAGTCACGGCATGCTCACCGGGCTGCTGTTGGGTGGGGCTCGGGGGCTGCAAACGCTTCTATCGGCCCAAAGCCCACCAAGCCCACCAAGGCCACGAAGCCCACCAAGGCAACAGAGACGCCAGAGGCAACAGAGACGCCAAAGCCCGGGCCGGTGGGTGTCAGTTCGTCCGCTCATTCCGCGCCCCGAGCCCTTGTCCTTACCGGTTATGGTATTAATGCTGATTTAGAGTTGGCTGAGGCATTTCGACGGGCTGGAGCCGATGTCGAAATGCTCCCGTTTAGTGAACTGCTGCTTGATGCTCGGCTCTTGAGTCGTGGGCGTATACTGGCCTTGCCAGGAGGCTTTTCCTTTGGCGACCACTTGGGTTCGGGAATGGTACTCGCTAGTTTGCTCAAGACTAAACTTCGTCAAGAAATTGATGCGTATATCGCTGACGGTGGATTAGTGCTTGGTGTATGCAATGGTTTTCAAGTGCTGGTTAAGTCCGGCCTTCTGCCGAACCTCTCGGGTGACTGGGAGCCAGCAGTTTCGTTGACCCATAACGACCAAGCCTCCTTTGAAGACAGCTGGGTGGGATTAGATAGGGAACCAGGCAATGAATCTCCATGGTTGACTGGTTTGTCCCGACTTGAGTGTCCAATTAGGCATGGCGAGGGCCGGTTTCTCTATGCCAATACGGATGTCCGAGAAGCAGTTCAGAAGCGTAAACTTATTGCGTTTCGGTATTCTCTACGGAACCCCAATGGCTCTGAGGACGATGTAGCTGGAATCACCGACGCACGCGGCCAAGTTCTGGGGCTTATGCCTCATCCAGAGGCCTTTCTTGAGCCTGCCTTGCACCCGGCCTATCCTCTTTCTCAATGTGGCAATTATTCGGTGCCACATGATGCGCTCGGACCCTTTCGCAATGCAGTGAGTTTTGTGCGCCGAACTTGAGCATTCGCGACTGAAAATGGGGTTTTCCAAACAAGAGAGTCCTTTCGAAGGAGTCGGCGTAGAGCTTGTCGAAGGGCCTTTAATTTTCTCTCTCCGCGGTGTATATTGTCCGCATGGGAAACAGCTCCTTCGTAGAAGCAGAAATATGGACCGTCGCACGCACCGACAAAGGCAATGCCGTCTTGGTAAAGCCGCTTGGCTCGGAGCGCGCGGTTCCAATCTTTATTGGACAACTCGAGGCTCAGTCAATTCTGATTGGGCTTGGGAATGTACCTATGCCGCGCCCTCTCACGCATGACCTGGTTATTCAGATACTGGAGAAGCTAGGAGTCACCGTGGAGCGAGTGGAAATCACCGATTTACGAGATGGAACGTTTTATGGTCGCATACTCATGAAACAAGGCATAAAAAAAATAAGTATTGATTCACGCCCATCCGACGCCCTTGGGTTGGCTGCTCGCCTTCATTGTCCGGTCTTCATTGCGGAAAGTGTTGTAGAGGAAGCTGGAATTGCCGTGAATATGATTCAAACAGAGGATGATCAGACGGTTTCCCCATTCAGCGAGGGCGAGGATGAGTCTGACTCTCAGCCCGAGAATGAAAAAGATCGGCTCCTCACTGAGTTGCAACAAGCTGTCGAGGCCGAAAACTATGAAGAAGCGGCTCGGCTTCGAGATCAGATCAACGAGCTCTCCTAGTTAGCTCTATTAAGATTATTGCAACCAATTTCTCTCTATTGCTGATTGACGGCTTGGTACGTATACTTAGACTACACATCAGACGTAGGAGCCGAGCCAATGTTGCCGCATGAGTTAAATAGTCTTTCTACTGGCGTTCTTACTCCCGTAACCAGTCTCCGCAGTGAGCGTAGTGTGGGATCAGGCGAGTTCGCCGATCTAACGCTTCTGGCGGATTGGGTAAAGGCAGCTGGCCTGAATCTCATTCAAATACTCCCGGTCAACGATACCGGCACCGACAGCTCACCCTACAGCGCGCAAAGCGCTTTTGCTCTACACCCTTTGTACATCCGGCTGGACGACCTACCTGAGCTCAGTGGTTCAGGCAATTTTGCAAACCGAGTACAGGAGCTCCGTACCGAGCTCAGTGGTGAGCAGCGTCTGGAGTATGAGCGTGTTCTTAGCGCAAAACTCACCTTGCTTCATGAGTTATACCAGGCCCGGCAGACCGAGATTGAAAAGGACTCGGAGCTCAAGGCTTGGATGCATGAGAATGACTGGGTACAAGACTATGCGGTCTTTAGAGTCTTAAAGGCGCGCAACAATGCGCAGGCTTGGTGGCAGTGGGAAGAACATCAGGTACCTAGCGACCAACTCATAGAGAACTTTTGGGAAGATGCAACTATAAAGCCACAACTGATGTTCTATGCTTGGATTCAGTATCGACTTGAGCAACAACTCCGCGCGGCAAAGTCTGAGTTGACCCAGTTGGGAGTGATACTCAAGGGCGATATACCCATCCTGATGAATGAAGACAGTGTTGACCTGTGGCGCCGACGCGACCTTTTCCGGACCGATCTTCGTGCCGGGGCACCTCCGGACATGTTTAGCGAGCTTGGACAGAACTGGGGCTTTCCCATTTACGACTGGAGCGAGCTGCAGAAGTCCGATTTCGGTTGGTGGCGGGATCGTGTTCGTCAAGCTGCCAAGTTCTATCATGCCTACCGTATTGACCACGTGCTTGGGTTTTTCCGCATTTGGGCTATTCCAGCCGAGCACGAAAGTGGGATTCTTGGTCGTTTTGAACCAAGCGCAACTCTCAGTCGGGCCGAGCTGCAGGCCGCAGGCTTTTCCAATGACCGAGTACGCTGGCTTGCCGAACCACATCTTTCGGGAGACATGCTCCGTAATGCTCTTGGTGAGGAGTCGGAACCCTGCATGAACGAGCTACTGGAACAGATAGGTAGCGAAGACCTGTACCTTTTTCAGCCGCAGGTAGGGGGCGAGCGCGGAATCTATAATGCCAGGGCCTCAGCTGAGGCAAAAGCCTTTCTTGTCGAGCAGTATCGAGATCGCGCATTGATCAAGATTGATGACGACTCATACGCATATAGCTGGAGCTTTAGAAGCTGCACCCGCTATCAAATGTTGAATGAAGATGAGAAGCAGGTATTTGAAGGTTTGGTTCACCGCATTGGTGAGGAAAACGAAAGAGTCTGGGAGTCTCACGGACAGAAGACGCTTCAGATGATGCGCGAGACCGTGGATATTCTCCCATGTGCCGAGGATCTTGGCGTAGTGCCGGACTCGGTTCCTGAGGTGCTCGGCTCCCTTGGAATCCTTAGTTTGAAAGTGCCTCGTTGGACCCGTGACTATGATCAAGCAGATGAACCGTTCATTCCACCTCACAGCTACCCCTTTTTGTCGGTGTGCGCGCCCTCGGTACATGATACCAGTACGCTGAGAGAATGGTGGGAACTCGAGTTGTCCGAGGAGGAGCGGGAATCATTCTGGACTTTGCTCGGTTACGCCAATCCGACACCGTCCACCTTTGATCCACAAACCGCAGGCAAGGTCATTCAGGGCCTTCTTGGTACATCATCCGTATTTTGTATATTTCAACTGCAAGACCTTTTCACGCTGGAGCCGGAACTGTGTTCTGTCGATCCGGCTCGTGAGCGTGTGAACATTCCCGGCACGGCCAATAGCGTTAACTGGAGTTATAGAATTCCTGAGAACGTGGAGGCGCTGCTGCACCGGGAAAACCTAATCCAGAGCATTCGAAAGCTCGTTGACGAACGAAATCAAAGGAGTATTCTATGAGATTCAATTGTCCCCGCCCACTTGTTCTGTACCCAGTTGGCGGTACTCACCCTGGGGACGACTCATCACTTGAGCAACCCATGCATGGTGCTCGTGAGTTTCATGTCTCGGCAGCAGCCCGAAAGCGTTATGGTTTTGACAAGGGCCTATTCAGCCTCAGGGGAAATGTTATTTTTGCCGACTTCAGAGCGGCGCGTGAGTTTTCCTACCTGATCAATAAACAGCGAGATCTCGTACATCATCCTGAGCAGGCTGTCCGCACCGGCGATATCAATGCAATGGCGCTCATTGACGAGATTCTCCATTACGTTACGGTGCAGTATCGGGAACAGCATGGGGTTGAGATTTTCTCCCAGCTGCACAGTCGCCTTGTAGAGAAACTGGGTGAGTCTAAAGTTGAGGGTCTCCTCACACGGTTTGTTGAGCAGTTTCCCCCATTGGCGGTCTTCAATGGTGAGATGACACCGGCTGTTTATCTTTCCTCTCAGCCTGAGCCCGGTTTAGGGGGCCGTGAGCTGGCACTTGAGGAGTTGCTTATGCTCTGGGTAGCCAACATGAACCCAGCATTTGCTCCTTTTGGTGAGCTGTTTGACGACACGGAGCTCAAGCAAGACGGTGTCTACGAGTTGGCAATTCAGGAGCTCAACGCCTTCTTTGGCGAGCAACCGACCTTCGGACCGGACGAGGAGTCCTTGACCGAGATGCTCCGGGCGCCAGCCCGCGAGTTTCCCGACTCCTTGGAGGACCAGCTTGCGTATATTCGCCGCAAGTGGGGCTCCGTGCTTGGGCGCTTTCTTTTCAGACTCCTGCGTAGTCTCGACGTTATGCATGAAGAACAACGAATGCGTGGGTTTTCCCCAGGTACAACGACGCCCTACGACTATCATGGTTCAGGTACGGCCGAAGAGGCTGAACGATTCAGTCCAGACAAGGACTGGATGCCAAGTGTGGTGTTGCTTGCCAAGAGTACTCTTGTTTGGTTGGATCAGCTTTCACGCAGTTACCAAAGAGAAATTCGAACGCTTGACCAGGTTCCGGATGAGGAGCTTGATGTTCTTGCATCACGTGGGTTTACCGGCATTTGGCTTATTGGTCTGTGGGAAAGGAGCCAGGCTTCCAAGAAGGTTAAGCAGATGTGTGGAAACCCGGAAGCGGAAGCCTCTGCCTACTCCTTGTGGAACTACGAGATTGCTAACGAGCTAGGCGGTTGGGAGGCCCTTACCAACCTTCGTCTGCGTTGTGAACGTCGCGGTATGCGGCTTGCAAGCGACATGGTGCCGAATCATACCGGAATTGACTCCGAGTGGGTCCACAAGCATCCGGACTGGTTTGTTCAACTAGATCATCCCCCCTTTCCTAGTTACAGCTTCAATGGCGAGAATCTTTCAAGTAAGCCAGGTGTAGGAATTTATCTTGAGGATCACTACTACGACCGCACCGACGCCTCGGTAGTGTTTAAGCGAATTGAGTTTGACGGCGGAAGAGATCGTTACATCTATCATGGTAACGATGGAACCCATATGCCATGGAACGATACGGCTCAGCTCAATTTTCTCAATGCTGAGGTGCGTGAAGCAGTTATCCAAACGGTACTGCATGTAGCGCGCAACTTTTCCATTATTCGGTTCGATGCAGCAATGACCTTGGCAAAGCGCCATTTTCAGCGTCTGTGGTTTCCGCAGCCGGGTAGCGGTGGGGATATTCCCACTCGCGCCGAGTATGGACTCACAACTGAGCAGTTTGACGAGGCCATGCCGGAAGAGTTCTGGCGGGAGGTTGTAGACCGGGTTGCCGCCGAGGTACCGGACACCCTGTTGTTAGCCGAGGCCTTTTGGATGATGGAAGGCTACTTTGTGCGTACCTTGGGTATGCATAGGGTATACAACAGCGCATTCATGAACATGCTTAAGATGGAAGAGAATGCCAAGTACCGCAGGACTATTAAGAATACCATTGAGTTTGACAAAGATATCCTGAAGCGCTTTGTGAACTTCATGAATAATCCCGACGAAGATACTGCAATTGAGCAGTTTGGAGACGGTGATAAGTACTTTGGCGTGTGCACCCTCATGGTGACTATGCCCGGGCTTCCCATGATTGGGCACGGTCAGATTGAGGGCTTCAAAGAAAAATACGGTATGGAGTATAGGCGCGCATACTGGGATGAGACGCCAAGCCTCAGCTTAGTTGAGCGGCATGAACGCGAAATATTCCCGCTGATGAAGTGCAGGCCGCTTTTTTCTGAGGTCGAGAACTTTTTTCTCTTTGATCTTTACGACCAACAGGGAAACATCAATGAGAACGTGTTTGCCTACAGCAATCAGGCAGGTTCCGATCGGGCCTTGATATTCTACAACAACAGTTTTGAGCAGGCCAAAGGCTGGATCAAGGACTCGGCCGGATATGTTGAGAAAGCCGGAGATGGTTCCAAAGAGCATAGACGTGATGGTTTGGGCTTTGTGCTTGGATTAACGAACAGTCACAAGCACTATCTCATTATGCGCGAACAACGGAGCGGGCTCTGGTTTATCCGCAATAGTCGGGATATCTGGGAAGGTGGGCTTTACGTGTCACTTCGGGGATACGAGTCGCAGGTCTTTCTTGATGTCTATGAGGTCGCCGATAGCGAATTTTCCTACTATGCGCAGCTCGCAGACTCCCTCGGTGGAGCCGGTGTGCAGGATATAGACGAGGCACTCAAGGACGTCTTTTTCAAACCGGTATATGATATGTTCTTTCGGGTACTCAACTCCTCAAGCAAGCATGAAATTGAGTCTGAGCTAACCGGGGCTTCACCAGCCGGAACTGTGGATCAAGAAGTGCTTGCGGGGAGTTACGAACAGTTTCTCTATACCACGCGTGAACACTGCCGTGGAGAGGGCAATGTCAATGCCGCGCTACGGCTGTTTCGACAGCGGTTACAATCGCTGCTGTCCCTACGGTATCAGACTCTTGAACCACCCGCAAAACAGGCTAAAGTCTACCGTGCCGCTTTTGCTCACCTCCTGTCAAGAATGAGCGAAAGCTCACTCGTGCGCCATGCGCTGCTTGCGTACGTCACGATCAGTCCAGTGGAAACAGCGCTCTTCTCAGCCGAACAACCTGCACAGGGTGTGAGCGGCGAAGGCCCCTCACGAGATCTGAGACTTATCGCGAAGGTTCGGTCGTTGTTTCCCGAAACGGAACTTCAGGGTCCAGCCGCGCGTGACTGGGATCTGTTGGTGGAGCTCATTACCACCTATGATACATGGCACCACGACATGCTCAGTGAGAAGAAGACCGCGGCCGAGGTTCTGCAGGATCTCTTAGGTCACTCCGAGGTAGCCGGGTATCTTGAGTTGCATACCTATCAAGGGAATGTCTGGTTCAACCGTGAAAAGTTCGAGTCTTTCTGTGACACATTTGAAGCCGTGGCTATTCTTGAACACACCAGGACACGGCTTGAGGCGGACTCACTCACCGAAAAGGCAGCGGCTGGAGTCTGTAGTGCGTATGAGCTGGTTGAGTCCTGGCGTCTCGCGGCCGAGCGCAGCAAATTTCAGGTGCCCCCCTTACTTGAAGAGGTTGCGGCCCTCAATGGTGATGGTCCGGTTCCGGCCAAGAAGTCAAAGGAGAAGACGAGCGGAAAGGCGACTGGGAAATCCGGTGCAAAGGCCGCCGGGAAGTCCTCCGGGAAGTCCGATGATAAGACTGGCGGCACGTCTAAGGGAGTCAAGTAAGCCCGAATGGACAACGCTGCTGAACAACTGGTCTGGGAAGAACCGGTGCGAATTCACACCTTTGACGTAGGCCCGGACAACCGGGCCACCGCTCCAGCCTTGGGCAAATACTTGCAGGAGGCGGCTTCGAGGCAAGCCGCCTCACTCGGCTTTGGATACGACAACCTGGGAGAAAATGATCTCTTCTGGGTGCTGTCACGGCTTGCGGTAGAGGTGTACAGATACCCGCGCTGGAACGAGGAGCTGAGCCTGTATACCTGGCCAGCCGGTCTTGCGCCACCATACGCCCTAAGGAGCTTTCGGTTGATCTCGTCCTCCGGTGAGACTGTGGCCGAGGCCGGTAGCGCTTGGTTAACCATTGAGGCTTCAACCCGGCGACCTCGGCGAGTTGAGACGGTTATAGATGCAAAACAATACGAACAGGCTGAGCGTGTCCTTGCTGACCGTCTGACGCGTATTCGAGTCCCGGAACGGGCAAGTTCTGCCGCGAGCACAGCACTGCTGCACGCCTGGGAGGAAACCCGCCGCGTTCGTCCGAGTGATCTTGACGGACAGAACCATACGAACAACATGACCTACCTGGAGTGGATCCTCGACGGCTTTGATGGTCCACAACCCAGCGAGCTTGAGCTCAAAAGCTTCCGGATGAACTTCCTCAAAGAAACACACAACGGAGATCTGGTGGAGTTGTGGTATGTACCCTTGGATGCGACTGAGACCGAGACTATTGGAATGAGCGGTATAGCTCTCCAGAACGGTGGTGGTCCGGTGGTGAGTACCGAGCTTACATTTGTACCGCGTCGTGCTTAAGACAGGTGGTGTTCATAGATCTTTCGGGCCAGCGGCATGCGACGACCGGTGCCGAAGGCTCGGGTAGAAACCTTGAGCACAGGCGGGGCCTGGCGCCGTTTGTACTCGGACTGTCCAACCATCTTGAGAATCTCCGCAACGGTATTTGCCTGAAATCCTTCCGCAACAATCTGCTTGGCCGTTAAGTTACGCAACAGGTATCGTGAGAGGATTTCATCTAGAATCTCATAGGGAGGCAAGGAGTCTTCATCTCGCTGATCAGGGCGAAGCTCCGCCGACGGCGCCTTGGTGAGAATTGCTTGCGGAATGATTTCCTCATCTCTGTTGATGTGCGCGGCAAGAGCATATACCTCAGTCTTCAACAGGTCACCAATTACCGCCAGGCTCCCGGCCATGTCGCCATAGAGTGTGCAGTAACCTACCGCAAGCTCACTCTTATTTCCGGTTGTAACTACCAGGGAACCAGTGCGGTTGGAGTGCGCCATAAGCAGTGTGCCGCGAATACGTGCCTGAATGTTCTCCTCTGCCATGCCGATGTTTGTGTCTGAGTAGTCTGGGCCGAGTGCAGTCAAAAACTGCGAGAAGACCGGTTGAATGGCAATGGTCTCATAGCTTATGCCAAGTTTCTTACAGAGGCGCTCAGAGTCGCTGATGCTCCCCTCTGAAGAATACTCAGAAGGTAGCAGGAAGGCGTGGGTGTTCTCTGTTCCAACCGCCTTGGCTGCAAGGTAGGCCACAACGGCGGAGTCAATTCCGCCAGACAATCCCAAATGAACTTTACGAAAGCCGGTCTTTCGTAGATAGTCGCGTATTCCAAGGCATAATGCGGCCTCGATCTCTGCGTACCGCTCTAGCTCTTCATGTACCGCGGGCTGCGACTCCAGCGTGCCAAGGTCGACAACTGCAAGTGACTCCTCAAAGGCTGCGCCTCGGTACACCACGGTGCCGTCACTTGACGACACCATGGAGCGCCCGTCAAAGATCAAATTGTCGTTGCCCCCAACCATATTCACATACACTACCTGTGCACCTGAGGAACGGCCAATTTGATTCAGAATAGCGGTGCGCACGGCCGCCTTTCCTGCATAGTACGGTGAGGCCGAGGGAGCAAGGATAAGGTCGGCACCCTGGTCAAGCAGATCTCGAACCGGGTCTATAGGGTAGCGGGTTCCGGGACTCGGTTCGGTCTCCCACCAGAGATCCTCACAGATTGCAATGCCAATACATCGACCCCCAAATTCAAAGACAGTCCGAGTA
The DNA here is from genome assembly GCA_007695055.1 of Spirochaetaceae bacterium. GTDB lineage: Bacteria > Spirochaetota > Spirochaetia > DSM-27196 > SLAA01 > SLAA01. Next base: position 16,314 of record REEM01000135.1, read on the forward strand.
GTGGCTGGTTCAAAGTAGCGGGCCTCGTCAAACACGTCGTAGGTGGGCAGCAAGGTCTTAGCCTGGGTATGAATGAGTTCACCCTCACTGAGAACCGCAACACTATTGCTCAGTGCCTTACCGACCGGTGCGGGGTTTCTCTCAACATAACCCACAACGGCGGCTATTCCCGCTGGCATGCCGCGTTGCAGGGTTCGGATTGCTCGCCGGCTTTCCTCAACAAAGGTGTCGTAGTCAAGCAAGTCCATAGGGGGATATCCACATAACGCGAACTCGGGAAAGACAATCATCTCGGCGCCGTCAGAAAGCGCCTGTTTCATTGCATTGATCATTTTGGCAGTGTTCCCAGCAAAGTCACCAATGACGGGATTCATCTGCGTAACTGCAAGCTTCAAAAGCTGTCTCCTCTTCCAGAAAGTTGCCAATATCTGTGCGTGTTGGATACTCGACCGACCGGCTCACAGGCTCTCGTCTTGACCGCGCACATCGCCGCTGCTACTATAGCCTACCATGAGCAAACGAGTCCTGATAACCGGGACACACCGTGTACTTGCCCTACAACTGGGCACAAAACTACGAACTCGAGGCGATGAAGTCCGAATTGCCATACCGGACAGCCAAGAGTCGGGGATTGATCCAGCCGATGAGACAATCCCTTGGAACCCAACATCTACCCTCTCAACTCGGGCTGTGATTGCTGCATGCAAGAGTAGTCTGGAAAGCTGTGATCTTGCCTATGTGTTGTGTGGAGCAGGCGCGGTGCCGACATCGTTCCATGAGCCGAGTGCGGTTTCGCTTCAGGAGTATGTAGACACCAACTTCACCGGGCCAACACTTATGCTCAAGGAACTTCTGCAACATTTCTTGTCCCAAGAATATGGAAGTATCGTTCTCATTCACCATCAACCGGGTGGGCTGTACGAGTCTCCGTTATACGTTGCGGTTCAGGCAGCTCTTGAGCAACTAGGAGACGAGCTTTTTCGTGCCTACGCCGAGTCACCTGTTACTCTACAGGGATTTCGTAGCAGCGAGTCCGACCTCAGTGTGCTGACTGATTCTCTCTCCGAAGAAGCTCCCACGCTTCGATCCAGCACGAAATGGCAACGACTTGGTGCACGCTCCGGGCGCTTTCCATTCCGCAACCCATAGAACTTGCCCGCACCGCATAGCCTCAGGAAACCGCGTCAATTGACCGGTCGGGATCAAATCGATTAAGGTAAGCCTCATGAAATTATGGATGCGTCTTCTGGTTGGTAGCGTCATTGGGATTCTACTTGGTGCATATCTTCCGGAACAAGGTGGTGACACCGCAGCGGGTTTTGCATACTGGTCACAGATTGGGCTTCACCTTGGCCGTTACGTGATTCTGCCTTTGGTTTTGTTCCAAGTGGGTGTTTCGGTCTATGAACTGCGCAGTGAACGGAAACTCATTCGTGTATATGTGAAGTCCTTTATCGTTCTCATTGCGGGTACCGTCGTCATGGTGCTTATTGGGACCTTAGCCGTACTGGTTTTTTCCCCGGCCCGCATCCCGCCTATTCTCCAGGAAGCACAGCTCCTTGACCTTCCCTCTGCTCGCGAGCTGCCCTTTATGCTGTTTCCCAAGAACCTGTTCAGCATCTTTGTAGCGGGCAGCGCGAATCTTCTTCCAATTTACTTTCTGTCCTTCCTTCTGGGCTGTCTATTTGGTGGTGATGGATACGGCGGTGATGGTCTTGCGGGACTGTTTGAGTCGGCGGCACATCTATTCATGCGTCTCAACGCACTGGTCTGTGAGGTGATTGGCCTGGCCTTCATCGCTTTTGGGGCGCTTTTTCTCCTGCGGTTTCGCGCCATTAATGACATTGATATTTTTGCGCCCTATCTCTTGGTTGTGGTCGTGAGTGCCTTCTTCATTGTCCTTGGTGTGCTTCCTCTGGCGGTCTACCTGCTTGGGGGGCGTGAGAATCCTTATCGGTGGCTGTACGGCATGCTTGCGCCCATGCTGGCCGGTCTGTTCTCAGCCGACTCGTTTTTCTCCTTGGGAATGCTGGAGCGAGTGGGTGGCCCCAATCTTGGAGCACCACGAATGGTACGGGGTGCAGTCTTTCCACTGTATGCAATGTTTGGTCGCGCTGGCACCGCTATGGTGAGTGCCTCGGCCTTTATGGTTATTCTGCAGTCCTACACCGCACTGGAGATTGGCTTTGGGCGTGTTATCTGGGTTATGGCGAGCGCTATGTTTGCTGGACTGCTTCTGGCGGCATATCCCGCGGCGGGTGTTTCTATAAGCCTTGCTATGCTCTCAGCCTCGTACCAAAGTGGCAACGAAGAAATCTATCTCATTATGCAGCCTATACTCCCCATTCTGCTGGCTCTTGCGGTCTTGCTTGATGTAGCTTTTGCCGGATTTGCGGCACATGTGGTGTCTCGCCATGAGGAAGTAGGTTCGCAACTTGATATGATGGAGATGCAGTAGGCGCTGGAAGCTGGCCGGTGGCCGGTGGCTGGTGGTAGCTGTCCGGTGGCCCGTGGTAGCCGCTGGCTGGTGGAAGCCGCTGGCCTATTCAGCGCCTAACAGAAAGACTACTCCCGCACTGAGAGACAGCATCATTTCGTCCCAGAACGGGACATCAGGCTCGGATATCCAGAGGTTGTAGATGGGTATCATGCCCCGAAGCTCTATACCAAGCTCCAACTGTTCGGAAACCGCGTAGGCAGCGCGCAGCCGTGGTTCTGGATACAGGAAGCGACCATCTGAGAAGAAGTGCTGCAGAACAGGATCGGTGTCGCCACCGTCTATACCAAAGAGCGGAACCCGAAAAGCCAAGGTCGGGGAAAAAGCGGGCGTGATAGTCCAGCTGTCACCCAGCTGAAACTCCCAGCCAATGGGGAAACTCAGAATGAGCCCGAGGGTACCCGCAATATCACCGGCAGCAGAGCCGGTCTCTATCGAATTCGGAACAACCTTTACCGGGTCGTTACCATAACGCTCCATATTTGGCGCAAGGTATTCTTGGTAGTAGAAATCTAGTCCCGGGTTGAACACCAGGTTCTCGTTTATGCGGAAGCGTGCGGACACCCCGGGACTGAAGCGCAGAGGACTTACATCACTGCCCTGTACCGTTACTCCAGACTCGGTCTCCTGGAAGGCGTTTCCGATCCACAGAACGGCACCGCGCAGTTCAACTGCTTCCAGAGTAAAGGTGTAGAGTGATTGTGGTACAAGAAGGGTCAGCCACATTGCCAGGCAGACAGCGGTTCGTCGTCGCACGGTTTCTCCCCCGGCTAATATACCACGCAACCGACAAAGCGTCCTAATACGACTTGGCGAACACCGCCATATGCTTTGCTGCCTTTCCGCTCATTGCGCAGAGGCGACCTTGTGCTGCTTCTTCGTTGCCTTCTGGGAGAACACGGATCGTTGCTTTAGTCTCGGCCTTTACCTTGGCCTCTGACTCAGGGTCACCGTCCCAAGGTACAACAGCAAAACCACCATCGTTGGCAAAGAACTCTACCAACTCACTGTAGGAACTGATCTCTTTAGTGTTTTCCTCTTGGAAGGCCTTGGCGCGGTCAAACAGACCCTGCTGAATGTCGGTCATAAGTGTTCGAATGAGCTCCAGGGCCTCACCGCGGTCAGTTAGAACCTTTTCGCCGGTATCTCGGCGTACCACCATGACCTTACCGTTCTCCATGTCACGCGGGCCTATCTCAACTCTGACCGGAACACCGCGCATTTCCCACTCGGCGAACTTCCATCCAGGTGAGTTATTCTCGTCTTTATCAATGAGGCAGCGAAACTCACTGCGAATCTCATCATAAAAGCCACCCGCGTAGTCCAAGACTGCGGCCTTGGTCTCATTTTTGAAGATAGGAACCACGACTACCTGAGTGGGAGCGAGTTTTGGCGGTAGTACCAGGCCGCGATCGTCGGAGTGGGTCATGATCAGGGCGCCCACTAAACGAGTAGAAACACCCCACGACGATGCCCACACATACTCAAGCTCACCAGCTGCGGTTTGGTAGGTCACATCAAAGGCCTTGGCAAAGTTCTGGCCCAGGAAGTGACTGGTGCCAGCCTGCAGAGCCTTGCGGTCCTGCATGAGAGCCTCAATGGCGTAGGTCTCTACCGCGCCAGCAAATTTTTCAGCATCACTCTTCTTGCCGGTGAGTACCGGCATTGCCATGAACTCCTCGGCAAAGGTCTTGTAGACTCCCAGCATGCGCAAGGTCTCTTCACGAGCCTCGTCTGCGTCTGCATGGGCGGTGTGCCCTTCCTGCCACAGAAACTCGGTGGTGCGCAGGAATAGTCGCGTTCGCTTTTCCCATCTGAGTACATTGGCCCACTGATTAATGAGCAGCGGCAGGTCCCTATAGGACTGAATCCACTTCTTGTACATGCTCCAGATGATGGTCTCGGAGGTTGGGCGAATGACCAAGGGTTCCTCAAGCTTTTCGCCTCCGCCATGGGTTACGACAGCAAGTTCAGGTGCAAAGCCTTCTACGTGCTCTGCCTCTTTGTGAATAAAGCTCTCGGGAATGAGCAAGGGAAAGTAGGCGTTCTGATGCCCTGTCTCCTTGAACATGTCGTCCAAAGCCCGTTGCATGAGCTCCCAAAGGGCGTATCCGCGCGGACGAATGACCATGCAGCCCTTGACGGGACTGTAGTCGGCTAGTTCAGCTTGCAATACTATATCGATATACCATTCCGAATAGTTTTCTTGGCGAGAAGTAATTTTTTTGGACATGAACCCTCACAGATGTGCGTGTGGCGGTTATTCTATGCGTTGATTCGGGGGCTGTCAAGTTTTTGGAATTTTTCTGGGTTCATAATTCCTTGGCAGCTTGAGTCCCCAGATTGGAAGGATATCCGGGGATACTCAGCGCTTCGGCATTGGCTTTACAGCCCACTGGCCTTAGAGTCCATTGGCTTTTGAGAACTCAGAGTCAGCGAATCTTGACTGTTTCTACCATGTAACTTATGGAGCGGTCGGTGGCGTGGGGATATTTCATCTCAACGACGAACACCAGTGAAGACTCATCAGGCGAGGCAAGAATCTGGGATATACGATAGGTTCCAACCTGCGACCGATCAAATTCCGGTAGGCCTATTACAAACCTCTCGGTACTACCGGCTCTGGGTGACTTTTCCAGCTCAATATGGAAACGTGCCCGAAGCTCGTCACGGGATCCGCTACTTTCTTGATTGAGTTTCACGATAAAACGGCTGTCGGACTCAAAGTCACGAAACTCAAGGCGCTCGCGTGGAGGTTCATCACCGTTGAGCAGAATGTACAGCAGGCGCCCCTGCGAGAGGTGATTGATTTTGTGATTCACAATCAAGTTCTGATGTTCGCCAAGAAGTCTCAAGAGGGCGCCGTGCCCGTCCTGGCCAGGCCCAGGCCTTACCGGGTATTCGGTTCGGTGCACTCCACCGCTCACAAATTGATTTCGCGGAACGTCTACGGTCACTATCTCGGCATATGGACTGCCTGTGTCGCCCGATACTCCATGGAGCCCAAACATAAAGGTTCGAGAGTCCTCGGAGAATCCAAGGTTTACAAACGTCGCCACATCCCGAGCATATGCGGGCATTGCGGCGAGAAGAATGAGTCCAACGAGTACCGGCATGATCAACGCTTTTTTGCTGTGCATCGAAAGCCTCCCAGTTATGAGTATCGAACGAAAGGGAAATTCCTATAGTTTTTTCTTTAATTCGTCTGTTATACTCAAGCCGATATGACACTTGCTGCTCGTAACAATATTCTGCGCTTGGGTGTTCTGGTGTCCATGCTGCTTTTCGGCGTCTACATCGCCACATTATACTACCTCTTCTTCCACATCGAGTCGCTTGTCGAGGTCTTAGAACTGATTCTCTCGGTTTCCAGTGGGAGATCGGCGCCGATTGTAGCTGAGTCAAACACAACATTAGGCTTTTTTGTGGCCTTGACTGTGGTCGTGGGTTCCATTGGGGTCTTTGCTGTGATCATGGTGAAGTCACTTTCCCGCTATTTCCGGAAGACGACAGCCCCAGAGGTGTTCTTCTTTTTGCTGTGTCTTCTGTTTTTGGTGCCGGATATGATGAAACCATTGCAGGTGGTCATGGTAGACCTTTCTCTACCGCCTGCGTATCTGGCCTTGTTGACGCGAGTGCTCTACTTTTCATTGAGTTTTGGCGTGCTTTCGTTGTTCGCTGCCAGCTTGTTTGTAGTAGGCATTGAGCACCAGCGTGGTGGCATCGTGCTGGCTGTAGTTCTGGCAATTTCGGTTGGAATTGCCTACGTGCTTCCGGTGGATTCTCTTGTACTTAGCCTCTCTATGACCCATCGGGTCGGTTCGCAGAGTCTGTATCGAATGGTTCTTGCGGTGATTGCGGGACTGACGGTCCTGAACTTCATAAATGCATCGCTGGCTTCGGGAAGCCGGGACTACATTGTACTCGCTGGGGCGGCCGGGGCATTGCTGGGCGGCCGGCTTTGGGGATTCTGGGGTACGCAGACCTGGGAGCTGACCTCTGCTGCGGCTCTGCTTGTTTTAGGTGCAGTCGTTTTTGGAGTTCGCTGTTACAACATGTATCTGTGGAAGTAGCGTGACGCGCGCCAGACACCACGGTGTGTGCTTGGGGCGCGGAACCTATACAAAAAGGAGTACTGCGAATGCTCCTACTACCACGGGTAGAATAAGATTATCTGCATCCTTACTCGGAAGTAACTCTACGGATGCTGCAATAGCGGCAAGTGTGAGTGATTCACGAGGTAGCCCGGTTACGGCAACTGTACTCAAGAAGACTGCGCTGAGGCAGGTAGCACTCCCTTCAAGTGTCTTTCCGCCGGTAAAAGGAATTTCAAATGTACCGAACAACTTGCCTGCCAGACTGGAAAGACCGTCACCAAATGCCAAGGCATAGATTGCCACCGCGGCTGCCGGATTAGGATACAACATGAGAGCCATCATTGCGCCGAGCCCAAGGGTAATTGGCCCAAGGACAAACTTGCCTTGATCACGACCTCGTGCTGCTGCTGCAGTAATTTTACCAACGAAATAGACTTCTGTGCCGCGCGCGCGGAGGAACTCGGAGTAGGTGTAAAACATGGTTCCAGCTGCAAGTAATGCAAGCGCAAAGTTTACCCCAACCAGCTGAGCAAGCGCTGGCACTACCGCTATTGTCATGTGAATGCTTTTTCTTAGGAGTTCTTTCTGAAGCTCCTCGGTTCCGAGGAGTTCTACGATTCCTGGTCGTCGCCTTACTGTCTGAAAATCAGTGATGCTTGCTTTGTTGATCATAGCTGCTGCTCAACCCTTCTGCTCCGTAACAATTATTTGTCCGGGCTTGACTGCCTTATTTTCATATTAACATGCAATATTCATGCCGACAGTTATGCTAATTCAGAAACATTTATAAACTGCTGTATTGTAAAGAATTGTATTCAATTCCGCTGGGAAGGTCAACCGTGAGCCATAAGCAGTTGTATAGTTTTGTGCACCTGAAGATTGTGATTTTACTAACGCCACTTGGCAATCCTGGCCGTTTTCTCATTGGGCCCAGTTTAGTATACTGTCGTCAATGCAGGTGACAACAACTCCAAGCCTACCGCGTTCTGCGGCGAATCACAGAATTGCAATTATATCAGATGTGTGGGTACCTAACTACGGTAGCCGAGCAGCGGGCCTAGGTCTGCTTATTCTTCTATGGGTATTCGTTCTTAGTAGCTGTGCTGGCTTAACCGTAACCGAGGCCGAGTACACCGAAGCAGCCTTCACGGTTGAAACAGAACTTGAGGCTCAGGCTATTCACCTTGATGATCCCGAACCCGAGCAGCAACGAGTTCAGGAACGAGAGCTCTTCATTGAGTCGCGACTGGCTGAAATGGATCTTAGAATGAAGGTTGGGCAGCTTCTTATGATAGGTATGCCCTTTGACCCCAGTGCGCGCCCACTTCATCATGTTGATGCACGTCTGCGTCGCATTGTAGACACGGTACAACCAGGTGGTTTTTTGCTGTTTGGCCACAACCTCGCCTCTCCCCAGCAAGCAGCGGCCTTCATTGAGGAGTTACAAGACCTGAGTTCACAACCTTTGGTGATTGGAATTGATCATGAAGGAGGAACGGTCAGCAGGTTCTCTGAAGGCGGGCGACTCGGTGCTACCGTGGTGCCGCCTGCGGCCGACATCGGGGCAACCGGCGATCCTAACTACGCCTACTTGATTGGGGGTTTGCTCGGGCGTGAGCTTCGTGAAGTGGGAATAAGCATGAACATGGCTCCCGTTGCGGATGTATACACGAATCCGGCCAACTCGGTGATAGGGAGCCGTGCCTTTGGATCCGACCCCGAGTTGGTTGCTCTCATGACCGCGGAGATGGTGCGGGGACTTCAAAAGGAGCAGGTGAGCGCGGTGCTCAAACACTTCCCGGGGCATGGCGATACCCTTGAGGATACGCACTACGAGAGAGCGGTCATTGCTCATGATAGAGCACGACTTGAAGCAGTTGAGTTTCTTCCCTTCCGAGCTGGTATTGAAGCCGGTGCCGATGCAGTCATGATTGCCCATATTGGGGTGCCCGAGTTGACCGGCAATGCTACTCCAGCCACATTCTCGTATATCCTTGTTACCGAGATTCTCAGGGGCGAGTTGGGCTTTGACGGCGTGGTCATTACCGACTCGCTTACCATGGGTGCTTTGCGTGGAAACTCCGAGGCGGAAATGGTGATATCGGCAATTGAGGCCGGAGTTGATGTTGCCCTTTTGCCTTCGGCGCCCATACATGCTGCCGAGGCAGTAGTTCAGGCGGTTCAGAGCGGTCGGCTCAGCGAGGAGCGCATTGATGACTCGGTGCGTCGCGTGCTACGCCTCAAGTATGACCGAGGCCTCTATGATGACTCGGTTGGGTCTCCCCGTCCTGTTACCTATTCCGGCGCTTCGGTGCTGGGTTCGCCTGAGCATTTGCGGCTGATAGAAGAAATCCGTCGCGCCGGAGCGGGGAGATAGGGCTATGCGAGTAGGCATTGTCGGGGCCGGACTTGCAGGACTATCGGCTGCGGCACGCCTGGCAGCAACGGGGCATGAGGTCACGGTCTTTGAGCAGGGTCTCAGGCCGGGTGGTAAGGCTGGCACCGAGTCCGCGGCGGGCTACCGCTTTGATACCGGGCCGTCCTTGTTAACATTGCCGGAGGTCTTTGACGAGCTATTTTCTTTTGCCGGCCGCAAGCGTGAGGACTATCTGAGCTTTCTTCCGCTGGAAGAAATATGCCGCTACGTCTTTGATGACGGCACGCGACTTTCGGCCTTCCACGACCAGGAAGCCTTTGGCGCCGAGTTGCACCGCGCGCTTGGTGAGTCTCCCAAGGCGCTCCGACAGTACTTTCGCTCCTGTGCCAGACTCAACCGCATAGCAGGTGAGTTATTCATGCGGAATAGTCTGCATGAGCTTTCAACCTACACAAAGCCCAGTATCTTGCTGTCGGTTCTGCAGCTCTGGCGGCTGGATCTCCTTCGTAGTATGGACCAGGCACACCGCGCATTCTTTCGTGATCCGCGTACCACACAGTTGTTTAATAGGTACGCGACGTACAACGGCTCCAGTCCCTACCGGGTACCGGCCACACTGAACATCATTCCCGCGGTCGAGTACCTGGGCGGCGCTTATGCGGTTGCCGGTGGTATTCACGCACTTCCCTGCGCCATAGAGCAGCTCTGCCGCGAACTCGGGGTGACGTTCAGGTATGGCACTCCTGTGCGCCGCATACTATCCGAGAGGGCTGGTGGTGGCCGGCGTGTGCTAGGTCTTGAGACCGATTCTGAGGAGTTTCGGGCCGATGTTGTCATTTCCAACCTGGATGTGATTGGCACCTACCGTGACCTATTGCAGGATACCGAGGCACCCCTGTACAAGAGGTACCAAAAACTGGAGCCTTCCAGCTCCGGCATGGTGTTTCTTTTTGGCATTGGCACCGCTTTTCCGCAGCTCTCACATCACAACATCTTCTTTAGCGCAGACTATCCTGCCGAGTTCCGCAGCTTGTTTGAAGAGCTGCGGTGCCCGGAAGATCCAACGGTCTATGTGAATGTGGGGTGCAGAAGCACGCCGGGCGACGCTCCGGAGGGCAAGGAGAACTGGTTCGTACTTCTGAATGCGCCGCGAGATGCGGGCCAGGACTGGATGGCTGAGCGTGCGCTGATGCGTGCGGCGGTGCTCAAACGTCTTACCTCAGCGCTGGGGCGCGATGTAGAAGCACATATTGAGTACGAGTCCGGCTTCAACCCGCCAGACATAGAGAAAAAAACCGGCGCCGCATATGGTAGCCTCTATGGAATATCCTCTAATACCAAACTGGCGGCATTTCTTCGGCATCCAAACAGGTCGCGGAGATACAAAGGGCTGTTTTTTTGTGGTGGCTCGGCCCACCCTGGAGGGGGAATGCCTTTGGCGGTGTTGTCCGGAGCAATTACTGCTGGCCTCGTGAACGGGGAATAAGGGGATTGGCAGGCCCCGAGGGGCCTGCCCACGTAACGAATTACCGAGCAGCCGGTAGGGCAGATAGCGCGTCGATAAGCGCTTTTCCGTACTCAGGAAGATCGGGGGGTCTACGACTTGAGACAAGATTGCCGTCTACCACAACGGCTTCGTTGAACCAAGTAGCACCTGCGTTCTCCATGTCGTCCTTGATTCCAGGCGTGCTGGTGACCTTCTTGCCGGAAAGAATTCGTGCCGAAATGAGCACCCAGCCCGCATGACAGATCTGGCCTATGATTGCTCCGTTAGAGTTCATTTCTTGAACCATAGAGATTACTTCAGGGTAGCGGCGCAGTTTGTCCGGCGCCCATCCGCCTGGTACCAATATTCCATGGTACTCACTTGGATCTACCTCACGAAACTCCATGTCAGCGGTTGCTGGCACACCGTACTTGCCATGGTAAATCTTGCCTCTTCCCTCTCCTGCGGTGCGTACCTTGATTCCTGCTTCACGCAGTCGAAAGACCGGGTACCAATACTCAAGATCTTCAAAGTCGTCATGGATCAAAGCCACAACCTGTAGTTTTTCCAAACCCATTAGGTTCCTCCTGTGATTCGAGCTAACTCATTGCCTCGTCTGCCGAGACGAACTCGTCGTGCTGTTCAATTTTGCGTAACCATCGCCCCTTTTTCAGAACTGCCATTCCCCAGACCGCAGTCACCAAGTTTGAGACGAACATCGCCATCCATATTCCGTTTGGACCAAAGCCCAACCTGAGTGAGAACAACCACGCAAGAGGTACTCTTAGTCCCCATAAGCGAAAGACACTCAGGTACATAACCGGTTTTGTGTATCCGCCACCTTCAAAGGCCCCAAAAAGCACGGTGAGCAGAGCAAAGGTGACTACCGATGCCGACACAATGCGAAACATTACCGCGCCATGGGCAATGACTTCCGGGTCATTAACAAAGAACCGAACAAAAGAGTGCCCAAAAAAGAAGGTAAGGGTCATTCCCAGAGTAATAAAGACCAAAATGCTCCGAGTTGCGTAGCGAACGACGGTTTTTGCCTTCCAGAACTGTTCCGCACCCAAACATTGTCCAACCAACGAAGATGTAGCTCGTGAAAGACCAATTGCTGGCATAATAAACAGGTTGATAATACGGTTACCAATTCCAAAAGCGGCCACAACTGCTGATCCAAAACTGTTGACCACGCCTTGTAGCACCGTGAAGCCCAGTGCCGATACGCCCTGCCCGAGTGAAGCGGGAACACCAATGCGCAGCAGAACGCCTAGACCCTGGCGGTCCGGCTTCAGGTGGCGCAATTTCAGTCGCAGTCCGCTCCGCCCGCGCAGCAGAATGGTGACCGCGATAATGGAGCCCAGGCCGCGAGCAATAACGGTTGCAACCGCGGCTCCTGCAACCTCAAGTCGGGGGAATGGCCCCACGCCAAAAATGAGCAGCGGATCAAGGGCAACGTTAAGGGTGACCGCAATAAGCTGAACTATGAGCGGCGTGACACTGTCGCCTACGCCCTGCATAGCGGCCTGGAGAACAAAGGACATGAACATAAGCGGTAGTGCGGCGAAAATGATGCGCGTGTAGATCAGTGTCTCGGCGAAGGCATCTGGCGGCACCTGCATAAGCTGCAGGATCTGCGAGCCAAAGACGGTCATGAGCAGTGAAAACAGCACTGCTCCCACCATGAGCACCAAGGTGGTCTGCCCAAGGTAGAAGTTTGCGCGTTCCTGGCGACCGGCGCCAATTGACTGGGCAATAAGTGTTGTACCAGCGTTTGCGAGCCCAAGCCCCACCACCACAACAAACATCACGAGGTTAAAGGCGATAGAGGCCGCAGCGACCGCCTCGCGTCCAAGGCGACCAAGAAAGAAGGCGTCGGCCAGGTTGTACATCATCTGCGAGAGGTTCGCGAGCATGATGGGCACCGCAAGGCGAACGAGGTTTTTGTAGATTCCTTTTGGCGAGTCGGTTTGAACAACTGAAGGCGGCGTTACGATTCCGGGCTCCTTTGACCTTGCGTGCAGATAACACGCTGTAGCACGATGAATCTGATGAGAATACGCATTGCTCGTCGAGATATCAAGCGACTATCCCAACTCACCATGCATTGATGACGAACGGGCCTAGCTGCTATACTCGCCCTCCAGGCTAGACTACTCGCTGGAGGATGCAACATGACAATTGGAGTGCGGAAGGAAACCGCCAAGGGTGAACGACGGGTCGCGCTGGTACCAAGCGACGTTGCGGCCGAGATCAAGGCAGGCGCAGATGTGCTTATTGAGAGCGGTGCCGGTGAGACTGCCGGGTATCCCGACCAAGAATACAGTGACCGCGGGGCCGAGATCGTTAAGGACGCTGACAGCGTTCTACAACGCAGTGATGTACTGCTGACGGTTCGTTTTGCTGCTGCGGATTCCGAAAACGCCGTTCAACAGATTGCTCAACTCAAGGAAAATGCGGTGGTGATCGGGCTCATGGAGCCCTACGCCAAAGCCGAGCTTTTCCAAGCCATGGCCGAGCGAGGAGTAAGTTCCTTTTCACTGGAGCTCCTGCCACGAATTACGCGCGCCCAGTCTATGGATGTTCTCTCCTCTACCGCGAACCTTGCCGGGTACAAGGCTGCGCTCATTGCCGCCGACCGGCTACCGCGGCTTTTCCCAATGATGATGACCGCAGCCGGGACCATCGTACCAGCCAAGGTGTTTGTTATTGGTGTAGGTGTTGCTGGACTCCAGGCAATTGCCACCGCCAAGCGTCTTGGAGCGGTGGTCAGCGCCTACGATGTTCGCCCTGCCGTCAAAGAGCAGGTGCAGAGCCTTGGGGCCAAGTTTGTGGAAATGGAGCTTGAAACCGAGTCTGCCGAGAGTTCCGGCGGTTATGCTAAGGAGATGGGCGAGGAGTTCTACCGCAAGCAACGCGAGCTCATGGCGGCGGTACTCGCCGAGACCGACGCAGTCATAACGACTGCCTCTATTCCCGGAAAACCCGCACCGCGCCTCATCACCACCGAGATGGTTGAGGGCATGAGTACCGGCTCGGTCATTATTGACCTTGCCGCCGAGCGCGGGGGTAACTGCGAGCTTACGAAGGTAGGCGAAACGGTAGTGCACAAGGGCGTCAGCATTATTGGCCCTGAGAACATAGCCTCCCAACTTGCCTATACCGCGGGCCGGCTCTATTCAAAGAACATAACTACCTTTCTCAAGGCCCTTCGCAACAAGGAAGGCGAGCTTGAGATAAACCGCGAGGACGAGATTGTAGCCGCAACCTTGGTTACCTATAGCGGAGAGATCGTAGCGGCAAGCCTTGGCGCCGGTGAACAGAACTAAACGGGGGAATTCATGCTAGATACAGCAGCGTTTATTAACATCCTGACGATATTCGTGCTGGCAATTTTTGTCGGCTTTGAGGTTATTACAAAAGTCCCACCTATCCTGCATACCCCGCTTATGTCGGGATCAAACGCCATTAGTGGAATTACCGTGATCGGTGCCTTGTTGGCGTTGGGCGCGGGCGGTGGAACTTTTACAACCGTGCTTGCCACCGCTGCCCTCTTTTTTGCCACCATCAACGTGGTCGGCGGTTTTGTGGTGACTCATCGAATGCTTAGTAAGTTCAAGAAGAGGGATTAAACATGCAGCCTGAACACCTGAATCTCTTGTATTTGGTAGCCGCGGTGCTCTTCATTTTAGGGCTCAAGAATCTGGGGCATCCGCGCACCGCGGTACGCGGAAACATCCTGGGCGCCGTTGGCATGGCTTTGGCCGTGGTGGGTACGCTCTGGTTTCAAGGTTTTGTACATATGGAACTGGTGGCTGGCGGCATCATTGGTGGTTCCGTAATAGGAATTGTGCTGGCCATTAGGATCAAAATGACGGCAATGCCGCAGCTCGTAGGTCTCTTCAACGGCTTTGGCGGTGTGGCCTCGGTACTGGTTGCTGGTGCGGTGCTTATTGCGGCGGTCACTACCGCGGTCATGAGTGCAGGATCCGGGCTGGCTATGAGCCTGCAGGAGTCGGTTGCGACAGCGGCCTCCGGTCTCATTGGTGCCGTTACCTTCCTGGGTAGCCTCATTGCTTTTGGAAAGTTGCAAGGCATAGTTACCGAGAAACCGCTGCGCTACCACGGCGAGCAGGTTGTAAAGGTAGTTGTCCTTGGAGCTGCCCTTGTGCTATCTGCCATGATTGTGCTCGATCCAAGTAGAACCGAGTTGTACTGGATCTTAGTAGCCCTGTCGGCAGTTCTTGGTATCTTGTTGGTTATGCCTATTGGTGGCGCCGACATGCCTATTGTTATTGCATTGCTCAATTCCTACTCTGGAATTGCTGCGGCTGCCACTGGTTTTGTTCTCAGCAATAACGTGCTTATTGTTGCTGGCTCCCTGGTTGGAGCTTCCGGCATTATCCTTACCCAGAATATGTGTAAGGCTATGAATCGTTCCCTGGCTAATGTCTTGTTCGGCGGTGTGGGTGCCATTGTAGAGAATAAAGAACAGGGCGATATTTACGCGGGCAAGGTGAAGTCGACCTCGGCAGAGGAGGTGGCAATGATCCTGAAAACCGCTTCCCGGGTGGCCTTTGTTCCTGGTTACGGTATGGCGGTTGCACGTGCACAGACCGGGGTTCGGCTGCTTACCGAGGCAATGGAGGCCGACGATATTCACGTAGAGTTTGGTATTCATCCGGTGGCGGGACGAATGCCGGGTCATATGAACGTGCTGCTTGCAGAGGAAAACATCTCCTACGACAAGCTACGCGAGATGGATGCCATTAATCCTGACTTCCCTAACACCGACGTGGTCATTGTTCTGGGGGCTAATGATGTCGTGAATCCCATTGCACGTGAAAGTGCAGGGTCGCCCATTTCCGGCATGCCAATTCTTGATGTGGACAAGGCGCGCACCGTCGTGGTGATTAAGCGTAGCCTGAGCCCCGGCTTTGCAGGCATTGCTAACCCGCTCTTTGCGGCCGACAATACGCTTATGCTGTTTGGGGATGGCAAGAAGGTAATGGAAGAACTCGTAGCGGCCTACAAGGACGCGTAGCACGGGCCGCTACTGTTCGTTATGGTCCTTGTACTTGTCCGATATTGTCTCAATTGTCGGTAGTACCTTGAAGAAAATCTCAACGAGCTCTGGGTCAAACTTAGACCCCGACATTTTGCGGATTTCCTCAAGAGTCTGTTCATCTGTCCAGGACTCTTTGTAAACGCGCCGCGATCTGAGTGCGTCATAGACATCCGAGATTGCAACAATTCTACCGAATAGTGGAATTTCCTCGCCTTTCTTACCGACTACATTTCCATCTGCATCTGTCTTGAGCGGTGCCCCGGTTTCTACATCGACATGCCCAGGATATCCGGTACCGTCCCAGTTTTCATGATGGTTAAGCGCGACCTCTATGGCCATTTCGTCAAAGATTGATTGCTTGTTCAAAAAGAGGCGAGCGCCGTGGAGGGTGTGTTGCTTCATTATCGCGTACTCGTCGTCGGTGAAACGGCCGGGCTTTTTGAGAATGTTGTCCGATATAGCCACCTTGCCGACATCATGAAGAATTGCGGCCATGCGAAAACTGTCCTTGGTGCGCTCAATCTCGCGTGGCTCTACCCCCTGTTCCTTGGCCCAGCGCTCATAGATCTCCACGGCATAACCGGCCACGCGGTTTACATGGGGCCCGGTTTCTTTTGGGTCTCGCAACTCGGCCATTTTAATCATGCGTAACAGAATGGCACGTGTCATCTGCGCCCGTTGCAGTGCGACCGTGGCATTCGTCGCAAAGTGGGTAACCAGCAGTTCGTCTTCTTTGGAGAAAGCAATGACGTTAGCTTTCTCGTCCAGTTTGTTTATTACCTGAATCACGCCGAGGATATCGCCCATATTTGTGCTTAAAGGCACTGCGAGCATGGAGGTGCTTTTGTAGCCTGAGACTCTATCGTAATGCGGGTTGAAGCCGTAGGGTGCACTTTCAGGTATTTCATAGGCATCTGGAATATTGACTGCCTCACCAGTGGCGGCGGCATATCCGGAAATTGTCTGAGTGTTAATGGGTATACTAAACACGCTGTAAATGAGTTTCTCTCCTGAGGGAAGCTCGCGCTGTTTTGTATCGTTCTGGGCATAGTTGATAGTGAGTTTTTCACCATCGCTAATGTAGAGTGATCCGGCATCGGCACCTACAACTCTGCGTGCCTCGGTGAGTATTTTTTCTAGCAGGATATCCATATCCTGCAACTTGTTTAATTCCGAGTCGATACCGATAATCTCGTGTAGTTTCACATTCTCGGAACGCATCTAATTCTATCCTTTCGTGTGTATCAGCCTTGTGAAGACTGCTATTTCCTCATAGGGGAAAACCCCAGCGACCCTTTACATCATAGTCATTTTTCCATTCATTTCCACTCTCATCACGGGCTGTTTAGCCTATTTACGCATGCTCGTGGGGCAGGAATCCATCACCGGATTCGTCGCACACGATATGGAACTCGTTACAGACCGTGCATTCCTTAATGGAATGATGTTCGGCAAAACGATCCCAGTGTGCTCGTTGATTCGGTGTAAGAATGCCCACACCCTTACACAGAGGACAAGCGTTCTCGAGTGCGTGCAGTATAGAATTACGAATAAACTCGGATCTATTTGGAATTCCTTCAAGTGCGTGCGCTAACGACTCGTCTACCTTGAAGGTTATTACTTCGCCTTTCTTCTTTCCAGCCATGCCTTGCTCCCTACTCTCCAGCTATCGTATGATCATCTTAACAGATATGTGTGTCCATCGTCCAATTCGCCTCCTGCGAAAACTATTCGCCTTTCCTGTTGTTGTGTATCGGCATGTTATTTCTCCCCATTTGCCTGCTGCATGCCGCTACAGTCCAACATGTTCGCGATATACAGAAGAGTCAATTCTCAAGCATGGGTTCTTGCGTGGAAGCGTCCTGGGACTATCGCGGATTCTGCGTTGTAATGGTTGCTTTCATGGTGGTGATGATCCGGTACCGGAGAGCTTCAGCTGGGCGTATATGAGGCAGGAGTATCGGAACCGCCGGGCTTCAAAGGAGTCCGGATCTGAGCATCAGCATCTCCAGGAGCATGAGAAGCAGCATCAGAATCCGCATCAGCATCACTCGGATGACAACCAGTAATTCCGGTGAGAAGTTCCTGTTCATTACCGTGATTGTGTAACAGCAGCAATGCGCTCTCATGCGGTTCGTCCAGCTTCCATGGGCGCGGGTAACGTTCATAACGCCCACTGGTATACTGGACAATGTATTTCACATAGGGCTCTTCCGGCCCGGCAGCAGCAAAAAAGCCCTTGCCGCGGATTACCTCCGGCGCTAGCGACTCAAAGAAGGCATCAACTTGATCTCGGTCAAGCGGCGTTTGGGAGCGGTAGAAGGTAGGCGTTAGCGAATGTGCTACCTGCTCGGCTTCATAGGCTTCCAGTAACGATTCCAGACGTGATATGTCGTAACTACTGTGCTCAAAAACCACGGCGAGGTTCAAGTCCGGGTCCCAGGTCAGAACCGGTGTTCGTGGAGCGTAACGCTGAATATCCTCACGGGCAGCATCCGGCAAGACTACATCGACCTTACTGAGAAGAATCACATCTGCACCGGCAATTCCCCTCCGGAGGAGCGGGTTGCTGGTAGACAAAGCCTCATAACAGGTGACATCAACAACACATACAACTGCGCCGAGCATGACAGCTTCACGAAAGCCACCGGCAGCGAGCGTTTGTATGATCGGCACCGGATCGCTGTCGCCGGAGGCCTCTACAAATATGTGCTCAAGTTCCGGATCGGCGGCGCACAAGGAGTCTACCGCAGCGACTATATCGTCCCGCGCCAAACAGCACATGCATCCAGAGCGCAGCTCACGCACCGCGTCATTGAGGGGTTCAATAATTGAACTTTCAAGCGCAGTCTCACCAAACTCGTTCACCACAACTCCGACACGACGGTCCGGAAAACTGTGAATGATGTGATTCAGCAAGGTGCTCTTCCCTGAGCCTAGGCATCCAATTACCAGGGTAAGCGGAGTGGTACGCATGATCAATCCTGAACCTTCGTGGCAAAGGGTCCGTAGAGTCGTCCCTTCCAGTCCTCTACGGTGCCGGTCTCAAGGCGTTTGGCTGCGAGCGCTCTCCACCCGGCGCCAAGTTCGGGAAGTGAGATAAGGCTGCTGAGAAACTCCGGATCAGGCGGGGTTTCGTAAACCCCACGAATAATGCGTTCAAGCGGCCAGTCCGGATGGGGCCGGGAGATCAGCTCAAGTGTTGCACCTGCGGCTACAACCCCGGCTGTGATAACCCTGTAGTACCAGCCGGTTGCGGCCTCTTGTTGAATAAGTAGAGGTAATTCTCGTACGCCTGCATTGTGGCCGAGTTTCCAGCAGGGTTGCCGTGGTTCGCTGAGTTCCAAGACCACCTCGTTCCGATTCTCTGCGCCGGAGCCCTTGGTGGTGTCCGCGACGATCTGGCCGGGCAGATGAACACGAAAGCGGTCTCCAATACATACTGTGCCCTCGGTCATGCCCATGGTGGAGAGGTTCTCTCCCAAGCCACCTGGTGTAAGGCGAAAGCTCGGATGGCGGTTACGCCACAACTGGTAATGCTCGGCTGGGTAGTGCAGAAGAGCCTTGTCTGGGCCCCCGTGACCATGTTCGGCTTGTTCATCGCCCCTCAGGCCGGTGCTCTCCAGGGCAACTGCGCCCGATACAGGGGTCTTCTGAATTGCACTCAGTTCACCGGCTGGTCCAAATGGGACTCGGCGTCCGAGTAGAACTGCCTCGAGTCTGGTAGGTGCTGGAGTCGCTGTCATGTATCGATGTTACTTTCCCTGTGCAAAAAGGACAAGCGAGTCTGGGTGGGAACCTCCGTTCAGCCGAACGTGAGGTTTGGGCGAGGAGCTGAGGTGCCGAGGCGACCGCGACCGCGACGGCGACCGCGACTACAGTGATCCCTTGTCGTCCGGCCCCTTTCATCTTAGTATGCACAAATGCTACGGAACTGGAAAAAGACGCTTGGTACTTGGATGCATCGGCCGGTGTTGGTGTGTGGGCTTGGGTATATTGTTGTATCGGCGCTTGTCTTTGGTACAACTGCCATGGGCCCCTTGGCCATTGCAGATCCGGGGCCGGGTGATGCCCCTTATTACTTGCTGATAGCCTTGCACTTTTTGTACGGGCTCGTGCTCCTCATTTCTGCTCTCTTACCAACCCAAGGGGCCTTTGCTCGCAGGCGCTTATACAGCCTTGCCTTCATACCAGAAGCCCTGTTCTTCTTTGGTCTGCTCTTGTTCTTGTTTGCTTATGTCTTTGCTCTAAACGCAGAGATGGACTATGTCCAACGCTTCATAGAAAGCGGCGGCAATTTGCGTCTGGCTCTTGATACCCGCACCGAACGGGCGCGGGCTGCGGCAAGGTTTTTGCCGCTCATGCTGGCGAACTTGCCTATTTATTTTTACTTTCGCATTGGCAGACGCCAGCTTGCTGAATCGGTACTGCCAGGCTCATGGGGCTTTGGACTCTTTGCTTTTGGCTGGGTTGCTGTTGCGGTACTTCTTTCGGTTTTTGCTCAACCTTCGTTTCTGCGGCTCAATGGCATACCCTGGCTTGCCTGGATATCCTTGCTACCGCTCCTGCTTGTGTGGCGTTTCGCGCGATTCGGGGTTGCCTGGTTCTACGGAATTGCCTACGGAGTCACCACCACACTCTTGACGAATTACTGGCTCGGAACTTTTAGTCTTGTTTCGTTGCAGTTCGTGACGGTTGTGTTCCTGGGTTACTACATCCTCTTTTCGCCCATTCTCCTCCTGCTGTATAGGCGTACGCGCGTATCACGGTACTTGATTATTCCTCTGGCCTGGACTGGTTTTGAACTTATCCGTTCATCAGGTTTTCTGGGATATCCGTGGGCGCTGATTGGACATTCGCAGTGGAGTCTGGTACCACTGATTCAAATCTCCAGTATTACCGGAGTCTGGGGTGTGACTTTTCTCGTTGTGCTGGTGAACACTGCCCTTGCCGAGCATGTAGGGAGCCGGCTCATTGGCACGAAAGGGCTTGACCGGTGGCAGGGGCGACCATTGAGGGTTGCAGGTATTGCACTGGCAGCAACACTCCTGTACGGTGTGGTCAGTCTCACCGTTGAGCATTACTTCGGCCCGCCGACCTACGATACCGCACGCGTGGCGCTCATCCAACAAAACTCCGATCCTCGTAAACACGACTATGATCACACACTCAATGCCTTGATTAGGCTTACAGATAAGAGTCTGGAACATGAACCCGACCTCATTGTATGGAGCGAAACTGCTTTTGTGCCGAACATTCGGCGGTGGAGCCAGGAAGACCCTCAGCGACAGTATTTCGCCCGGCTGGTACAGCGTTTTCTGGACTATCTGGAAGAGACTAGCACCTATCTGGTCACCGGCAACGACGACTATGAACTGGTATTGGACGAAGACGGTAATGAGATAGACCGACTCAACTATAACGCCGCTGTGCTGTTTTCGGACACTGGCGAGCGGAAACAAACCTATCACAAGATCCGGCTTGTGCCCTTCACCGAGCATTTCCCCTACAAAGAGACTTTACCCTGGGTTTACAACATGCTTCTTGATTTTGACGTCCACTTCTGGGAGCCGGGGAGCGAACGCACCGTTTTTGAGCACCCGAAGTTTGCGTTTGCCACACCGATCTGCTTTGAAGATGTCTTTTCAGACGAGGTGCGCCACTTTGTGCTGAATGGAGCAGAAGTGATTGTTAATCTCACGAACGACTATTGGTCGCTGAATGAGCTACAGGCTAAGCAACACTTTGCTGGCGGCATGTTTCGTGCGGTGGAAAACCGACGTCCGGTTGTGCGCGGCACCGCAAGTGGACTCACCTCTGTCATAGATGAGTTTGGCCGCCTTGAAGCTCGGCTCGACTACTACGTGGAAGACTATCTGGTACATGATGTTCAGCTGCGGAGTCGAGGCTTGACGGTGTACACCCGTTTTGGCGACTGGTTTCCTGTCTTGTGTTTGCTTGCAGCGCCTCTTCTATGGTTTGTGTCACGTTTCTATGACCGTCGAAGTCAGCGTGTACGAGTAGGCCGCTTCTACCGTCGATTCGACGCCGGATAATGTAACTCCACCTCAACACGGCGATTCTCGTCCTGTAACTCTGGGTTGAGAGTAAGCGGTTGCTCGGCGCCGAATCCACGAACCTGGACATCCGAGCCAAACTGAACTCCCGCGGTTAATAGCTCAGCTGACACAGCCTCAGCGCGTTGACGCGAGAGTGGCAAACGTCCAGCTGGCGGCCCGGCTAGCGCGGTATGTCCACTAATCCGACTGTATGTTGCTGGAGTAGTGGGTAGCTGGGCTGCGAAGTTACGAAGTTCCTGTGCAGCGTGCGCGCTTATTTGGGCACTGTCGGGACGGAAATACACAATTAACTCATACTCGCGTGGCTCAGGAGCTTCGGGTTCAGGACTCTCGGGGGTTAGGGTTGTCGGAGCCTCGGCGGCGGCCGGTGGAGCTGGTGGAGTCGCTGGTTGAGCTGGTTGAGCTGGTTGAGCTGGTTGCTCCACCGGTGGAGCGGCGGCCGGTGGTGGTGTCTCGGGTTCAGGAGGTGCTGCGGGTTGAGTCGACCTGGTGCGAGGGGTCTCCGTGGTGGCGGCCGGGGCCTCACGTGCTGCTGTCCGGCTGCGTGCCTCTGCCTCAGGTGAGGGGCTTGGCCACATGAGCCACAAAGCGCCCAGTAGAAGTAGCAGAATAAGCGGCACCGCCGCCACCAAGGGTGAGAGGCCGGGGAGTCGGACATCGCGCTCGGCGTACAGGCGCCCCTCGTGAAAGAGCTTAAGCTGCGCCCGTCGCTTACCGGTCCAACTGCCATCCAATCTTAGGTCGGGAAAATCGCGCGATGCCCCCCGCGGAGGAATGAACTCGAAGTCCGTAATGGGACTGCGTTTCCCTTGGCGTTCATGAAAGACGCTGATAACTGCACGCTGCTGATGAGGGTGAATGGTGGTCAGTCTCACTGAGCCGTCTGCCCTGTTTTGGTTGTCTAGCAGGGTTTTGTAGCGAGTATGCTCAATCTCTACCGTGAGAAGGTTGTGGGACATACTCTAAGTATGTCTCGAACCTAGTAATCTTGCAAGCTTGGAGATAGCGCGCCGGTGCCTGTTCTATGGGGTGCGACAGATCACTTCTTTCGTCCCGCCTTCTTCCGCAGGGCCCGCCGCTTGTTGGACTCAAGGCTAGCGCCACCCCGTTTTTCGTTACCGGAGCTAAAGGTCTCTACCTTAGGCTCACGGTCCTTGATGTAGGCAAATGCTGCAAGCGCAACGGCTCCTCCCAGGATCATGAGAGCGCTTAACACCTGCCCCATGGTGAAGTTGAGCGGGCTGACAAAGAGTTGCGGTGGGTTTGGGCGCGAGGAAAGCCGGATGATAAAGCCGAGTCCTGGGTCTGGTTCGCGGAAGTACTCTGCAATAAAGCGGAATAAGCCGTAACCGATCATGTACATCGATATCATGAATCCACGGAAAGGACTGCGTTTGCGAATGACGAACCACAGCAGAAGCCACAGCAGCACACCCTCAAGCCCAGCCTGATACAGCTGTGACGGATGTCGGGGTAGGTTCACCATTGCACCCGGGTCAAAAGCTATTCCTAGCTCTTCGGCGTAGTTTGCAACCCAGGGCTCAGCAGTGCTGAGTCGGCGAGCCTGTGGGAAAATTATACCCCATGACGCGGTCGTAACACGTCCATACAGCTCACCGTTGATGAAGTTGCCCAGTCGTCCAAAGGTAAAGCCAGCCGGAACAGCCGCAACAATCATGTCGCCCCAGGTGAGGACATCTAGCTTGCGCACACGACAATAGATTACTGCTCCAATCACGCCACCGAGCATTCCGCCGTGGTAACTCATGCCTTGTAGGCCGGTGAAGTTCATGTTCTCGTCAAAGGGCCAGAAAATGAGCCAAGGGGCGGCTCGGAACCGGCCGCTGGTATCGTAGATGAGTGCGGCAAATACCCGTGCACCCACCAACAACGCAATGATTCCCCAGAAGAACAGGTTCGCAACTTCTTCATTGTCGACCTGGAGTTTTCGTTCTTTTACTTGACGCTGCACCAAATAGTATCCAACCGCGAAGGCGACGAGGTACATCATGCCGTACCAGCGGAAAGGAAGACCGGGAATAATCTCAGGGGAGAGCCATGCAGGATAGTTCACATATAAAGGCATTTAGCCGTCCTTTGTTTGGAGCTTATTAATTTCTATACGTCCGGATTTCTGTTGAAACTCTACCCGCACCGCCTTGTGAGCCGAGGTGATCTCTTGACGGCGCCCATGGCTCTCAAAAACTACACCCGGGTAGAGGGTGCCTCTGACTTCAATCCGTGACTCATGATGCTCCTCAAAGCGCTCACGTAGGTCAAAAAGCCGTAGACTGCGCTTCTCCATGATCTTCATGAGGCGCAGTTTTTCGCGCCGGGCCTTGAGAAGCCCCTCATTATCCAGGTCATGTTCGTACTGACGCATCTGAAAGTCAAGATCAGCGGTCTGTTTCTTTAACTTCGCAATTTCGCGTTCTTCTTTCTCAATCTGGTCACCAATGAGATAGTCCTGGCCAAAGGACAGCTCCGTTCGTATACCACGGTCATTACCAATGTTGGTGGCCAGCAAGCCTCGTCTTGCCCGAATAGTGCCGCCTACAACCGAGCCTTTCTCACCGGATAGCTGTACCACACTGTTACATTTCACATCACAGCGCATGCAGTGATTCTTAACCGTGACGTCGCCAATGGCAAGAATGGTTGCCTGCTCCATAAATGCCGCAGAAATTCGCTTCTTGCTTCGGAGCACCGCTTTACCTTGGCCCCGGACTCCCTGCTGAATGAGAATATCGTCATCCGCCGAAAGCAAGGCACCGTCCACTGACTCGGAAACATGTATAGCACCTGAAGCCATAACCGCGTATCCGTTGGTCACCGAACCAGCAATCTGTACCGTACCCGCAAACTTAATATTCCCGGTCTGAACTCCGACATCGCCCTGTACGGTATGCGTCTTTCTAACTTCAAGCCGGTTACCCTGTCGAACGAATTCGCCGGCGCAGTCGGCAAGAATAGTAACTTTGCCGTCTGCCTCCTCACGTCGGGTGAGATTTGACACGAGCTCCACCGGGGCGCCTTCACCGCGCTCCGCTGTGACGGTGTTGCCCAGAACATCTCGTCCGTCCTCCGGGGTCTTCTCGGCCGGAACTATTTTGGCGACTTCTTGACCGCTCTTGACGGTAATAATACGATTCAGGTTCTTGTAGTCGGCTGCTCCGTCGCTACCTATAACCACACGGTTGTGCCCGGTCTCGCCGACCAACAGCTCCAGTCTGTCGCTTCCACCATTGCGTGCGGGTAGACCTTCAGCAACCGTAAGCTCCTTGATCTGTTCACCCTTTGCAAGAGCGCGCAAGGCACCTGCGACGCGGCCCTCAATTATACCTTCGCACACTCCCGCCGCTTTCAGCGCTGCCATGACGGCCTCTTCGCCTACCGGTTTGCCAAGGCCAACAGCGGGCGTCAAACTCAAGGCGGCCGACATCTTGTCATCGGCTATAGTGACCTTGATCGCTGCGTCTTTGTGTGGTCGCACGCGTAAGAGATAACCGTTCTCGGTATCTGCTCGGTCGAGTATTCCTTCAGTCAAGGAAATAATGACGTTTCCTTTCTGCTCTAGGTTTTCGAATAACCTGAACGTGGGTGCAGGTCCGGGAAGTCCAGGAATGGTAGCCCCGTAGACATTTGTGCCGGGCTGCCCATTCTCGGCTGGTGTAATGGTGACTATACGCTGATCCTCAATGACCGGGGCCATGTGCGTAACCGCCGTGATTGGCAGCTCCGTAAGCGAGCGCATTCCCGATATGGCATCCGGAAATAGACGAGCACGCTCTTTCAGTTGAGCAAGTTTTTCGTCCGGAACTGGATGAGCTTCGAACTCATACTCTTGAGCTTGCCCTACGGTTGGTGCGGTTCCTTCCGCAAGGATGTATCCGGTGAGTTGCGTCTCAGGGCTCTCGTAGAACTCCATAATATCTTGCTTGATTTGGGCAAGGTTGAGTCCCTTGAGCTTGCTGTCCTTAATGGCTGCACCCAACTCTTTAAGCGATAGGGGCTTACCTCGGCCGGTGCCTTTGGTAATGTTCAGTACCGCCTTGAGTTTGTCCTCTGACACAAAGATGTCAAAAGATGCGTCACTGCTCCTGCTGAGCGGGCCGTTCTCAATTGGCTTCATTGTGGCAATAGCGTTGTCGATCATGTCCGCGATTTCGGCAGCGGACAGGAGCCGGTCTTCGTCATAGCCAAGTTCAACGGCTTTTGCACGAATTGCAGCGGGTTCGGGACGTTCCACCTGCGTGCTGCCGGGTTTAAACTGGAGCAGTGCGGTTGCTTGATCTTTGCTTAGGATTACTTCCCAGTCATGGGGCGCAAAAGGTACAATATCGACCCAGTTCTTGCCAATTCTCACGAGACCGGTCAGGGTTGTAAGAAGCTCGTCCCTTTGTTTGTTTACACCACTCCCGGTATAGAACTCCGGGTCTGCTGCCTTCTTAGCGGGAACCATTTGACCGTGGACATCGACGCCTGAGACTCCTGCAACTCGAGGTTTCAAGGTGCCAATTTTTGTACCTTCGTACGCGAATCCGCTCTGAATTAAGGTTGGGTCGATGTAGATACGGTCAAAATACTTCTCAGTTTCAGTGACCTTTTCTTGTTTCGTGCCGAGCAAGGTCTTTTTTTTCACAATTTTGTCGACCTTGCGGGATCGTTCCACACGGATATGTGCGGCGCGGGCTTCTGACAAGGTGCTTTCTGCTACCTCGCTCAGATGCGGAGGAATGGAAATGTCCTCCCAGGTCACTGTTTCCGGCTTCTCATCCTGGGGCGGGATACCTTCCGAGATCGTGATTTTCTCTTTGCTTAGGCTTTTGCGGTTAATCCGGTCCAGATGGTCCACGAGTTCCCGGCGGCTTATGCTTTCGGAAATGTTTTCCTGAGCCGCTAACTTGAGAATTGTATCTGGTGTATGTTCTGCTCCGTTCGGGTCTCCGGAATACTCCGCAACGACCTTCATTTTGTCTGGGGCTACCTCAATGGTAATGGTTCCCCGGATGCTTGGCTCTTTGGCGCCCATAGTTTAGGTTTTCTCACACATAAAGTTGTTATGGCCTATAGCCTTGATGCATGGCCTTAACCAGTTTTGACTTGTAGAGCGTGTTCTCCTTTTTTAGATGGGAGATCTCAAGGTGCTGATTCTTGATTGTCTCAATAAGATCTCCAGTAGTCAGCGCCCCTGAATGCAGCAAGTCTTCAATATAATCCATCTTGGACTCAAAATCTGCGGCCGCTTCCAGCTCAGCCTCATTGTAGCCAGACTCAACCTCTGACTTTGACAGCGGGCCGCTTGGGTCATCTTCTATTTGGGTGATTTTGTCCGCAATTCGATACAAGGCCTGCGAGAGAACTGAGTTAGGTTTGTATACCAGTATAGGGAGGCGCGAGCCCAAGGCGACGTCCTGGAGGTCGTCCCGGTACGCAATTCCTAGGTGTTCCATATTGAGCCCCAGGTATTGCTGACAAGATATACGCAGGCGGTTGATCTTGTCCGAGTCCTTTGGATCCTGAAGCATGTTGAGGATAATCCGTGGATGAAAATGAGACATTGCCTCTTGGTAGGCGTCGTAACTTTTTGGGTCAAAGGAGCGTATCTTCTCTATGAGGGCCGGGACGTAGAGTTTCTGCAGCGAGGGCGTATCTTTTCGTAGCGTCTCAAGATACTCGGCAGCCTTACTCTTTTTGCCGAACGAACTCTGAATAATGCGAAAGACCGCGTTTTTGAGAAACAGATACGCATTCACAATTGCGATAGGTGTAGGAGTGGTTACCACAATACCGTTACCGGACATGAGGAAGAAGTCTATAACGTTGTAGCTCGTTCCCGCTCCAAGATCAAGGATGAGAATATCGCTATCAATAGACCCAAGCCTGCGGATGAGTTTTCTCTTTTGCCCTGATCCCAAATTGGCAATGCCCGGTATTTCGGCGTCTCCGGGGATGAAACGTAGGTTCTTGTACTCGGTGTGGATAATAACATCTTCAAACTTTGCCTTGGGATCGGTGAGGAAGGTGCCTATGCCTTTCTGTCCCGCAGGAATCCCTAGCATGAGGTGTTGGTTTGACGCTCCAAGATCCAGGTCTGCAAGTACAACGCGGCGACCGCTTTGCCCAATGGCTACGGCCAAGTTCGCGGCTACGAGGGACTTGCCTACGCCGCCTTTGCCACCGGCAATCGGAAGTATCAACATCTATTCCTCCGGTTCATGTCGCAATGATACCAGGAACACCGTGAAAAGAAAATCGATACCTAGTACAAGAATTCCAAATGATACCTGAGGGTTAAGCATGGGCTGCAGCAGTAGCGCCGGAATTGATGAACCTCCAGCAATTGCGGGCACCGCAAGCACACCAACGAACAGAGAAAGCACCTTGGCAACAATGATCAATTGCAAGAAAGGCCGATACTTGAGCGGGCGCCAAGCGGCGAAAAAGAAGCCAGCCGACAGGCTTAGTTGGGGGGCTCCAAACCATAATAGACCCAGATATCCGGCCGCCAACGTTGTGAGCGAAGGCGAGGCCGCGTAGAGCGTGTACAACGCAGCGAACCGAAATACCTCCCAGAAGGCTCCGATGTAAAGAATGAGCTTTGTAGGACGCATTGGGGCGAGTTTACGGACGAATCTAGGCCCGGTCAATAGAAAGTTCCGCTCAAGGACTGTATATTCAGAAAGAGATATTGAGTAGTGTCGCGGCTGACAGCCGCTTTAGTCGAGTGTACCGGACATGAGGAGTACAATGGTATGGCAATTGATGGCGAAAAAAAAGTAGCACGGAGTGAACGAGCGGTATGGGTGGGGATTACCACTATGCTGTGCGTTGGACTTTTGATTGTGTTGGTTTCCCCTGCAGTCTTTGCGCAGGGTTTACAGTCGAGTAACGACCGACATATTGAGGTCTTTCGGCAGATCTTTGAGTTTATTGAAAACAACTATGTCGACGAGGTCGATGCAGAAGAACTGTTGGAAGGCGCGCTTAAGGGGATGTTTGATAGCCTAGATGACCCGCACTCGGCCTACCTGACCGCGCGTGATATGCGTGGGCTGACGGACACCACTGCCGGTGAGTTTGGCGGAGTTGGACTCAACATTGTCAAACAACCCAGTAGCAATGACAGCGGTGGATTTGTTGAGGTTGTGTCTCCTATAGAGGGTACACCGGCATTTGAGGCTGGTATTATTGCTGGCGATCTCATTGTAGAAATTGAAGATGACTCGACGCGACCTCTGAGCATGGATGAGGTACTCAATCGGCTGCGTGGCACCCCTGGTAGTGACGTCACAGTCACCATACAGCGTGGTTCTCAGCATCGCTTTCCGGTAACCATTACGCGAGCTATCATTGAGGTTCCCACGGTCCGAAGAGACATGATCGGTGACGATATTGGATTTCTCCGCATTATTCAGTTTACCCCCCACACCGACGATCGGGTGAAGGAAGCAATTGAGTACTTCAAGGGGAACGGCTATAGCTCCATGGTTATAGACCTACGCAGTAACCCGGGCGGCATGCTCACCGGGGTGGTTGATACCGCCAACCTCTTTTTTTCCGGAGGCACAATTGTCGGAACTCGTGGGCGGGTTCCAAGTGAAAATAAGGTCTTTTCCGCCCGCCGTGGACAGGAGGTGCCGGACGAGCTGCCAATTATTGTACTCATAGACGGGGGCTCAGCCTCTGCTGCGGAGATCCTTGCGGGCGCCCTCAAAGATCGTGAACGCGCACTGGTACTTGGCGAGACAACCTTTGGCAAGGGCTCGGTCCAGCAGGTACGGCGTATTGGAGCAGGCGGGTTCCGGCTTACAATGTCCCGCTACTACACTCCCAGCGGAGTCTATATAGACAAAGAAGGTATAGTTCCAGATATTGAGCTGTCACTGCCGAGTCTTGAAGATGATGAGATTGAGGCCTTTGCCAGGCTTCGCACCGATGGCCTGGTGCGCGAGTTTGTTGCCGAGGAAGCCGATCGCTCACCTGCCGAAATAGACGCCTTCATCCAAAAACTTCAAGATGACGGTTACGCTATTCCGGACTTCTACCTGCGGCGAATGATTCGTGATGCGGCTAATCGGGCAGCCGGGGTTACCTTGGTGTACGACCTGGAATTTGACCCTGTGTTGCAAGAAGCGGTTCGCATTCTGCGTGAAGGTGAGTACCGCAATGAACTCCGCGCCGCTGCGGCCGCAGCAGCTGGTGGATCCAACAATTAGCCTTGGGCGCTGGCGGTGAAAAGATTTGTACTTCCTCCCGACTGTCACGGCGAGGGGGAAATAACCCTTTCCGGAAACGACTTCCACTATTTGTGCCGGGTTCGTCGCCTCAAGGGCGGCGACTCGGTGCCAGCAATGTTAGCCGACGGAAGTCGGTATTTCTTGTCCCTAACCGAGCGTGGGACAAACACCTGTCGTGCTCGTGTGCTCCCTGACCCGGATACAGATCGCCAAGGCGAGTCAGGTTTGGAGGAGATCCCGCCCATTGAGGTGTATCAAGCGGTTCCCAAGGGACGTGCGCTTGATGATGTGGTGCGGCGTTGTGTCGAGGCGGGCGTAACCCGGGTCGTGCCAGTGTATACCGATTTTTCGGTTGCCACAGCCCAGCCGGAGTCCTCTGAACGCAATCGTCGCGAGGAACGGCTCCAGCGTATAGCTCGTAGTGCAGCTGAGCAGTGCGGTGCGGTGCGGCTACCCGAGATCGCTCCAGCTGTGGAACTGAGCCAAATACCTAGTTTCGCGGCCAAGGAAGACGCTGCTTTTTTTCTTCATCAAGAACCGCTTGCAGAGCAGAGCCTACACGGGTATCTTGAAGCGGCCATTCGGAAAGTCGTATTGGCAGTTGGCCCCGAAGGTGGGTTCTCTCCCCCGGAGCTCCGGCTCTTGGAACACAAAGGTTTCTGCCCGGTGTATCTTGGCCCGCAGGTTTTGCGAGCCGAGAACGCGGCGTTTTTTGCTGTTGCAGCAATTCGAGTACTGCTTCTGGAGCGTGAGTCGTGGACAACGAGGAACAGACAAACCTAATCACACGTATTAAGGTAGTGGGTGTGCCACTGCACATTGTGCGTGAAGAGAACTTTGAGCGAGTAGTCGAGGAGCTCGTGGCCCGCGACGCGCTCAAGCAGGTCATGCTAGTGGGACTATGGGATGTCTTACGAACTATCTGGAATAGAAGGCTTCGCGAAGCCATGGAGAGGTCGGCACTGGTTATTCCATTAAGCCGGGCCTTGGTGTACGGGGCACAATTTCAGCAGAAGCGTTTACCAAGTCGTTATCACGCCTTTCCCTTTGTCATTCGCTTTCTCTCAGCCCTTGAGTCGCATGGACGTTCGATATACCTCTTGGGTGCACCCGCATCTGGCACTGCCGTTGCCGAACGCAATATCCGCAGCACCTTTCCGGGACTGCGAATTGTTGGGCGCTACAGCGGTTTTTACCCGGCTGCGCGGGAATTGGACATTGTGACGGCCATTAACAAGGCGGCGCCAGACTTCGTACTCTTGGGATCTGGCCTACCGGGAAAGGAAGGATGGGTGCGTGCTCATGCTTCGGAACTGCGTGGTGCCTTGTACCTCTGGCATGCACAGGTTTTTGACGTGCTGGCCGAACGCGCGAGCCGAAGGCCGGAGAAAGTGTTAGAAAGGGTTCCTGGTATAGTAACCGGTCTCATAACACACCCGTGGCGCATCCTTCGAGGGCCGGTTTATGCATTGTATCCGCTCCTCCTTCTCTACCACCGTCTGAGAAAGCTTTAAACCTGAGCTCCATGCTTGCCTTCGTTCCAAAGCGGCAATATAATTCAACAGGTGTCAGGTATGAAGCCGTGACGTTTGCCTGTTGTTACAGCCCCAAAATGGCGAGCCTAAAGCTCTTGGGCCCGCCTCTATCTCGTTTTTCCAATCACAAGGAGTAGGTCGTGGTATATGAGTTTGACGCGGTGATTGTCGGCGCTGGTGG
>REEM01000128.1 GCA_007695055.1 Spirochaetaceae bacterium
GCCCACCAGGCGCAGCGACTGGGCGTCCGGGTAGCCACGGTCAAGCAACCAGCGGTAGTCATGCGCCGCCAAACCTAAGGCTGGCGCGCCTGAGGCCGCCGGGACCTGCTGAGACTCACCATGGTATTCTGGGCCGCGTGAAAACATCGACCCCAAGTATAGCACAGGCCGCTTTTGTGGACATGAGCATGGCGCTAAAGTATATTTGATGAATGGATAGTTATAAAAGCGTGAGTTACGTATGAGCGTGACCACCCAGCAACCCTTTCCCATATTTTTGTCGGAACTCCAGGAGCGGCTCAAACGGCTGTTCAGCACAATGTACACGAATGAAGAAGCCACCAAACGCGGAATGCCGCGCGAGCTCTTTGCCGAGGCCTTTGATCCAACGCCGCTCTCGGTCTTTATTCCTGAGCAGTATGGAGGGCGTGGGCAGCATGTTGCCGAGAGCCTTTCCATGCTTGAGGCCTGCTCCTATGAGTCACTGGCGCTTTCGCTCACTATGGGCATTAATGGAGCGCTCTTCCTCCAGCCTGTTTCAAAATATGCCGAACCCGCGCTGCAAGAACGGGTGTTTGAACGCTTTATCAACCACAAGGCTATTGGCGGGCTTATGATCACCGAACCTGAGTTCGGTTCCGACGCCCTGCGTATGCGCAGCAGCTTTAAGGCCGTCGATGGAGGCTACCACCTCAAGGGCACCAAGCACTGGGGCGGCCTTACCGGACATGCAGATTTCTGGCTGCTCACCGCGCGTGGTGAGACCGAGCGCGGTGACTTAGAACGCACCATTAGCTTCTTTGTCTGGGACAAGAGTCTTGGGGGCATTGAGGTTGAGGAGTACTACCCAAGTCTGGGTCTCTACATGATTCCTTACGGCCGCAGCAAACTTGACACCGTGCTGCCAGCAGATCACAGGCTCTCAGCCAAGCAGGGCGGGGTGCGCATGATGCTTGACCTATTGCACCGGAGCAGACTTCAGTTTCCGGGCATGGCTATGGGCTACCTGCGACGCCTGCTTGATGAGGCTGTTGCCTATACTCGCGCCCGTAATGTGGGTGGGTTTCCGCTTGTGGGGTATGACCAGGTGCAGGACCGCTTAGCTGAACTTCAGGCCTACACCACCGCCTGTGCGGCCATGTGTGCCTACACCAGTGAGGCCGGTTCAGTTGCCAAGGACCTTTCTGGCGAGGGCCTGCCAGCCAACTCCATTAAGACCGTCATTACCGACTATATGCAGGACGCCGCCCAGTCAGTTGTTCAGTTGTTTGGCGGTCGTGGTTACCGGCTGGATAGTATTGCCGGGCGCTCGGTTGTAGACAGCCGTCCCTTCCAGATTTTTGAAGGCTCCAACGACATTCTCTATCAACAGATATCCGAGGCGGTGCTCAAACGCATGGGGGCTCTCAAAGAGACAAACCTGTTTGGCTTCCTTAAAGGTTTTGAACTCAGTGTCGATGTCGTCGACCGCTTCCAGGACGCCTTGAGCTTCAGCTTTGACCGTGCGCTGTCGCAGCGGAAGATGGTTGAACTTGGGCGCGCTCTCGGACGGCTGTTTTCCATGCAAATGGTGGTGACCTTCGGGGCGCGGGGGTATCACAGCGAGTTGGTTCAGAGTTGCCTTGACATTATGGGGCGACAGGTGCGCAGCTTGTTGTGCAGCGTGAGCGACTCTTCATCACCAGTTCTGGTTGGTGGCTACGAGGAAACTCCGTCCTGGCTCGATATAGTGAGCGCGACCTAAGCGGGCCTGGCGGGCCGGGCCGCAAGCCGCAGGCGCCGCAGGCGCGGCTGGCCGCAGGCCGAAAGCCGCGGCTCGCACCGCCAGCATGGCGGGCCGCAGACCGCGGCTCGCACCCCCCAGCACGGCGTGCCCACCGCTGGCCGGTGCCCGCCTGAGGCACCGAGCCGCTACAGCTTGCGGAGCAGAAAGACGTGGCGACGGTTCTTGCGTCGTGCGAAGTCCGGCGGGGTCAGTTCCTCGGACACCTCGCCGACGCGGGCCACTTCTCGCAGCTTCTCGGACAGCACAAATCCGCGCAGGTTAGTTGAGAATACAATCGTACCGTCGTCAGTCAGCAGCTCTAATGCACTCCGCAGCAGCTGCTCATGATCAAGCTGTATATCAAATACATCCTCCCGGCCCTTGCTGTTAGAAAAACTTGGCGGGTCAATGAAGATCAAGTCAAAATCGTCCGGGCAGTCCCGAATGAACTCCATGCAGTCCCGTCGCACAAAGTGGTCGCCGTTACTCAGAAGCTTATTCAGCTGAAAGTTGCGTCTGCCCCAGTCGAGGTAGGTGTTTGAGGTGTCGACCGACACCGTGGTGCGGGCGCCTCCGTCGGCGGCATAGACCGAGGCCGTGCAGGTATATGCAAAGAGATTCAGGAAGTGTTTGTCCTTGGCCATGTCTCGTATGCGCCGCCGCACGTCGCGGTGGTCCAGAAAGAGTCCGGTATCGATGTAGTCCTTGAAGTTGGTTTCAAAGGCCAGTCCGTTTTCCTCTACAATGCCGGTGCGCGTCCCGCCGCTGCTGCGGGCTCCGCCGCTACCGCCGCCGGAGCCTCCGGCGCCGCCGTAGTGCGAGGTCGCCCCTTCATCCGGTCGATACTGGTCGTCGCCACGTTGCCTGCGGCGTTGCTTAATGTGCATGCGTAGCTGCTGTGGTTCAAGAAAGCGCCGAATGGTGTCCAGGAGCTCGTCAAAGCGCTGTGCCGATGCCTCTTTGGCTATGGTTGCAGGCGGTGCGTACTCCTGAATCACCACGTGCAGTGTGCCGTCGGTCTCTGTATATAAGTCTACCGCTGCCGAGTACTGTGGGATGTCGGCGTCGTAGAGCCGGTAACAGCTGATCTTCTGGTCGCTCAGGTAGTCCTTGAGTTCGGCGGCGTTGCGACGGAGCCGGTTGAGCAGCATTGCGGTGCCTTGGGTCTGATCCTCAGCCGCTTCCTGCTCAACACTGCTCAGCGGTGCCACATATCGGTTAGATTCCTCCAGCCGCAAAAGCGCTACCACAATCTTGAGCCGTCCGTTGTACAGCGTGTTTACCTTGTCGGCGCGCAGCCCTAAGGCCCGGGCCTGATCCTTGCTCTCGGCCAGCACTGCCGCGCGAGCCCCCTCAAAATTGCCAGCCAGCCAGGCGCCGAGCTTGGCATAAAGCTGCTCCGGCTCCTCGTTTGAGCGGCCCAAGGGGCCAATGCGCACGCCGTAGGGCGGGTTGGTTACCACAAAGCAGGCCGGGGCCTCCTCGGTCTCCCACACCTTGTTCCATGAACCCAGCACCGCCCCGCGGGTCAGGCGCGAGAAGTCGCTGCAGCCGGTAGTGATAATGTCTGTCATTCCCGCCCTGTCGGCGTTTTGCTCGCAGGCAGAAATCGCCTCGGGGTCGATGTCGGAAGCCCAGATGCGCCCTCCGGCTCGAACAAAGGCCGCGAGCCCCTGCTCCTGCCGGTTCTCGGCCTCGGTGCGCAGGGCAGCCCATAGGGTGGCGTCATGCAGGAGGCAGCGCTCAAACCCAAAATGCGGGCGGCCAAGCCCCGGCGCCCCGTCGGTGGCCGCCAAGCCAGCCTCAATTGCCAAGGTTCCCGCCCCACACATGGGGTCAACCAGCACCGGCGGCGCGCCGCCCGCCGCGCGCCATTCCGCCACCGCGGCAAACCACCCGGCACGCGCCAGCACCGCTGCCGCAGTGTTCTCCCGCAGCGGCGCGGCGGTCCGTGCCAGCCGGTAGCCACGCTGGTGCAGGCTCTCACCCGAGAGGTCAAGGTACAGGCTCGTGCTGCGGGTAGTCAGATGCACATATAACCGCGCATCCGGGGCCTCGGTATCTACCGAGGGGCGTTTCCCGGTCCGGTCGCGGAAGTGGTCAGCTACTGCGTCTTTTACAATGAGGGCAGCAAGGTTTTCTGAACGGAAGGCCGGGTGGGCGGTATGCGAGGCAACGGCAAAGCTTTGCTCAAGCTCAAAAAGTTCGTGCCAGGCTACGCTGCGTGCCAGATTATACAGGCCGTCACGGTCGGTAATGGTTTCGGTTGCAAGCTCCAGGTAGACCCGCCCAGCAAGCTGTGACCACAGGCAGACACGGTAGGCATCTTCCAGACTGCCCCGAAACCCCACCCCGCCCGATGTCTCACGAAACTCCGCGGCCGCGCTCGCGGGAGCGGTGCCAGGCGACGCAGCCCCCTCGCCAGCGGTGGTGGTGCCAGCATCCAGTATGCGCGCTAACTCCTCACGCAGGAGTGCCTCGGAGTAGTGCGGGCAGGCGGCAAAGAACTGATATGTGTCTACAGTAGTGCTCATGTGAGTTCAGTATCTCATGTCGGCGGGGGCAAGGTACAGGCCGTGGCCAGATGTGCACCCGGCGGAAAATCTATTTTACTTTATGCTCAGGTTCGCGTTAGATAATACAACAAAACTAGTAATATCTAACGTGACCCTGATAGTCCCGCAAAAAACGTTTACCACGGCTGCTTTCCTGCGAGTACATCGCAAAGAACTGCAACTTGGCTCTTGGCCCCCCGCTGCGTATATTCCTCTTAAGCACTACTTAAGGAAACGGGAGTTCACCATGCAGACAAGCAAAGCCTTACCAAAGAGTTTTGAAGAACTCATAGCAAACGCCGACAAGCCGGTGCTGGTTGACTTCTACGCCGACTGGTGCGGCCCCTGTAAGGTTGTTTCTCCAATTGTGCAGCAGATTGCGCGCGACTACAAAGGGCGGCTTCTGACGGTAAAAATCAATATCGACAAGAAACAACGTCTGGCTGCGAAGTATCGTGTGACAGCAGTGCCTACTCTCATGCTCTTTTCCGGCGGATCACTCAGAGAGACCTTACAAGGCGCCCGCGGCTATGAGGAAATTGTGCGCGTTGTTGAGACCCATCTGACCTAAGCCTCAGGGCGTTCTGAGCGGCGGCTACTGCGGCAAAGGGGAGTTGATGCAGTCACGGTGTATATCCATTAGCGAGTTTGGCAATGTAAATGTAGTGACGATATCGGAACGTGAGGTCCCGGAACCCCGAGGGAGCGAGGTGCGCATTCGCGTTGAGGCCGCGAGTGTGAGCTTCACCGACATTATGATTCGCAACGGACTCTATCCGGAGGTGAAAAAGGCACCGGTGGTTTTGGGCTATGACGTTGTCGGTGAGGTAGAGGCGGTGGGCCCAGATGTTACGCGGTTTTCCCCTGGTGATCGTGTGGCAGATCTGACCATTACCGGCTCACAGAGTGAGTATCTTCTCAGAGACGAGGCCGGACTGGTGCCGGTACCAAGCGAGTTGGAACCGGCCCAAGCGGTGGTCTGTGTGCTTGCGTATCTGACCGCGTATCAAATGATGTTCCGAGTTGCAGAACTCAAAGAAGGTGATAGCTTCCTGATTCACGGCGGTGGCGGTTCTGTCGGGAGTGCTGCGCTTGACCTGGCACGCGCATTTGGCATTTCCGCATACGCCACTGCCTCACAGTCCAAACACGAGTTTGTATCCTCCTTTGGGGCTACGGCTATAGACTATCAACATGAGGACTTCGTCCAGGTTGTCAAACAGGCGCATCCAGATGGAGTCCCGGCGGTCTTTGACGCAATTGGCCCGGAGAACTTCAAACGCTCCTACTCTGCTTTGTCACCCGGGGGCAGTCTTGTCATTTTTGGGCTGCTTGATATGGCGCTTGGCAGACAAAAAGGGGGCATGCTCGCGACCGGGCTCTGGTACGGCCTGAGCAAACTCAAGCGCGACCGCCGCAATGCAATGTTCTACATCATTACCCGGCTTCGCAAGCAGCATCCGGACTGGTTTCAAGAAGACCTTACGGCGCTCTTTGAGTTGTTGAGACAAGGACGTATTGCACCGGTAGTCGCAGATATCGTGAGCTTTTTCGATATCGCCGAGGCGCACCGCCGCATTGAGTCTGCCGAGATTCGTGGCAAAATTGTGCTGGATCCCAGGCGGCGCTAAATGCGCCGGTGCTGGTGATAGCGGCGGCGCGAGGAGGAATGAATGAGTGAACCGTTTCGAATCCAACTCAGCAATGGAGTCATTATTGAGTGTGTGAGCGGCGACATCACGTCGCAGCCGGATATGGATGCAGTAGTAAATGCGGCAAACGCCGAGCTGCGGACTGGGGGCGGAGTCGCCGGTGCAGTACACCGCGCTGCGGGCCCGGAGTTAGACGCCGAGTGCAGACCGCTTGCGCCCATTCGCCCCGGACAGGCCGTCATAACCGGTGCCGGGCGCCTGCCCAACAAGTACGTCATTCACTGTCTTGGCCCGGTCTACGGGGTAGATCAGCCTTCGGATCAGCTGCTCGCCGAGTGTTTTCGCAATGCACTGCTGCGTGCGGAGGAAGTTCAGGCACGTTCCATTGCGTTCCCGGCAATCTCAACCGGGGCCTTTGGCTACCCTATACAGGAGGCCGCCACGGTCTCGGTTGCGGCAATTGCCAAGGAACTTCCCATGTGCACCCACCTGCGCAGGCTCAGATTTGTGCTGTTCTCCTCCAGTGATCTGCAGGTGTATTCCCAGTCCTTTCGGGCGGAGTTTGAATCATAGGCGCAGCAGCGACACGGGCACAGGCGCAGCAGCGACAGGCGCAGAAACGCAAGGGGGCGGAGCGTGAAAATAGATTACGACGGAAAGTTCTTTCGGGGTCGCAGCAACTCGCCAAGCGGGGAGGTGGGCTCAACCACGGTGTTTGAGTACCACCAGACCGGGAGTCGCCTCTGGGGCAGTTACTCCGGTGGTGAGGTTGTTGAGGGGCACCTGCTTGGGACGGTAGCGGACGACGGAAGTCTATACTTTTGCTACCACCACCTGAATGAAGCTGGCCGGATGATGGCGGGTCACTGTAACTCAACCCCAACGCGAGCGGCAGACGGGCAGCTGGTGCTGCAGGAGAACTGGCAGTGGTTCACCGGGGATGCATCGACCGGATACTCAGAGGTTGAGGAGATAGACGCAACCGAGCTTGGCAACAGCCCCATCAGCATCGACTAAAAGAGCAGTCGCAGTACCGCCGCCGCCGTGACCACAATCACAAACACGCGGTACTGCCGTTCCGGCACCCGCTTCACTACCGCCACACCAACAAGTGCACCTACCACAACCGCCGGGGCGGCCACCAGACTCAGGCGCAGCGTTGCCGGGCTCAAGGTCTCCCAAATCAGCACATGAAACGGAACCTTCACAATGTTGTTAATGAAGAAGTACCAGGCGGTCGCCCCAATGTAGGCGTTCTTGGGCAGGTGCAGGGCCAGCAAGTACACCGACAGCACCGCCCCGGCCGCGTTGCCAATCATGCTCGAGAATCCGGCGGCTACTCCCATGCTTCCGGCAAAGACCAGCACGCGCGGCCGCAGCCGCGGCTCAGCAGGCGGGCTCGCGGGGTCAACCGGGTCTGCTTGATTCGCGGGGCGGGCGGGTTCCGTGGCCCCAGCGGTTCCGGCCGTGCCTGCCAGCCCTGCCGGGCCCGCTGGCGCCGGGCGGCGGCGCTGGAGCAAGGGTGAGGCAACCAGGACCAGCAGCCCAAAGCCAAGCACCCCGGCCAGAATTGGTGCATAGGTCTCGGGGCCGACCACGTCCCCCACATAGGTTGCTATGAGGATCCCCACCAGGGTGCCGGGCAGCAACAGCAGCACCTGCATCCAGCGAACATGTTTGTGGTAGTAGGCCAGGCCGAATAAATCGGCAAACATAAGAATGGGCAGCATAATACCGGTAGAGGGGCGCGCTCCAAAAAACGCGGCAGCAAGTGCCACCGCAATCATCCCACCGCCTTGAAGCCCGGTCTTGTTCATTCCAATAAGTGCGCCGCACAGAGACAACAGGAGAATCACGCCGAGGTCGAGTACAGGTAGGTTCATCACGGCAGTGTACAAAATACTCTATCCGGGGCATACTGCCGGACGTATGAATATAGGAATAATAGGTCTCCCCAAATCCGGGAAAACGACCATCTTTAACGCGCTTACCGGGCAAGAAGCCGAGGTAGCCGAGTATGCCTCCAGCAAGGTGGAGCCAAACGTAGCGGTTGTTGACGTTGGTGACACCCGGGTTGACCAGCTGTCAGAGATGTATCAGCCCAAGAAAACCATTTACGCCACCATTGAGTTTCTTGACTTTGTCGGCGGCGGCAGCAAAGGCCCCGGTTCCGAGGAAGGCATTTTCTCGGGCGAGGGCATCTCCCTCATTAAGAGCTCAGATGCGCTGCTGCTTGTACTCCGCAACTTTTCCAACTCAACGCTCGAGCAGGCTCACGGTGCGGTTGACCCCACACGAGACCTTGAGAATGTCGAGTCGGAGCTTATCCTTGCTGACCAGGTCATTGCCGAACGGCGTGTCGAGCGGCTTGAGGCCGACCACAAGCGCGGCAAAAAGACCTCGCAGTCCCAGGCCGAGCTCAAGCTCATGCAGCGCGTGGTGGCAAAACTGGAAGAAGGCGGCGGTGTGCGTGAGCTTGAACTCACTGTCGACGACGCAACCTTGCTCAAGGGCTTCCGCTTTCTCACCGCCAAGCCAGCCCTCATTGTCCTCAACTCGGACGAGAGCTCCTACGGCAAGAATGCCGAGGTGGTAAAGCGGCTCGAACAGCGCTATCCGGTGATTGAGTTTGCGGGCAACTTTGAAATGGAGCTCTCTCGGCTTGAGCCCGAGGAAGCAGAGGCCTTCATGGCCGACATGGGAATTACCGAGTCGGCGCGCACACGCCTGACCAGTTTCGCCTACAAGCTCTTGGGCTACATCAGCTTCTTTACCGTTGGTGAGGATGAGGTGCGGGCCTGGACCATTCGTGACGGAGAGAACGCGCAGCAAGCGGCCGGAACTATTCACACCGATCTTGCCAAGGGCTTCATTCGCGCCGAGTGTTTTGGCTACGACGACCTTATAGAGGCCGGTAGTGAGAAGGCGGTCAAGTCCAAGGGCCATTTCCGGCTTGAGGGCAAGGAGTACCGCGTCAAGGACGGCGATATCCTCAATATTCGCTTCAACGTGTAACTGGCGTAACGGGTAGTATGCAAACCAATTGGTGGAAAGAAAGCGTCGTTTACCAGATCTACCCCCGTAGCTTTGCCGACTCCAACGGCGACGGCATTGGCGACCTGCAAGGCATTATCGGTCGGCTTGACTACCTCTCGGAGCTTGGGGTCGATGTCGTCTGGCTCTCGCCGGTGTACAAGTCGCCCAACGACGACAACGGCTACGACATCAGCGACTACCACGACATCATGGACGAGTTCGGCAGCATGCAAGACTGGCAGGAGCTCCTTGCTGGCATGCACGCGCGCGGCATCAAGCTGGTCATGGATCTGGTGGTTAACCACACCTCGGACGAGCACGCCTGGTTTCAGGCCGCGCGCGCCTCTAAGGACAGCCCCTACCGCGACTAC
Organism: Spirochaetaceae bacterium; assembly: GCA_007695055.1. Classification (GTDB taxonomy): domain Bacteria; phylum Spirochaetota; class Spirochaetia; order DSM-27196; family SLAA01; genus SLAA01. The sequence goes on from REEM01000128.1 coordinate 9,380, forward strand.
TACATCTGGCGTCCGGCCCGCATAGCGGAGGCTGGCAACGCTTCTCAGGCGCCCAACAACTGGGCCTCCTTCTTTGGGGGTTCGGCCTGGGAGTACGACGAGCCAAGCGGTGAGTACTATCTGCACCTCTTCTCAAAGAAACAACCGGATCTCAACTGGGAGAACCCCAAGCTGCGCCAGGAAGTCTACAGCATGATGCGCCGCTGGCTTGATCTGGGAGTAGACGGCTTTCGCATGGACGTCATTAACATGATCTCCAAGGTTCCTGGTTTGCCAGATGCACCACCGCAAGGAGCCGGGCTGTACCACTTTGGTGGTGAACACTTTGTGAACGGCCCTCGCTTGGAGGAGTTCCTCTCAGAAATGAAGGCCGAGGTGCTGTCGGACTACGACATTATGACCGTCGGTGAGACTCCCATGATCACACCGGAGAAGGCGGTCGCGCTGACCGACGCCGAGACAGGCTCACTGAGCATGGTGTTTCAGTTTGAGCACATGGATATAGATGAAGACCCTGCAACCGCGCTCCCACGGCGAAGTATACGGGAGTGGCGTCTTCCGGAACTCAAAGAGGTCATGTCACGTTGGCAGACCGCGCTGCAAGGGCGTGGTTGGAACAGTGTGTACCTGTGCAATCATGACATGCCGCGCTCGGTTTCACGCTTCGGCAACGACAGCCGCTTTCGGGTGGAGTCTGCCAAAATGCTGGCTACGCTCATTCACCTCATTGGCGGGACTCCCTACATCTACCAAGGTGAGGAAATTGGCATGACCAACGTGGCCTTCCCCACCATTGAGTCCTACAGGGATATAGAAACCAGAACCATTTACCGCGAGTTTGTGGAGGAGCAGGGGCTGTCCAAAGAGGACGCACTGCGTGTCATTCACGCCAAGAGTCGCGACAATGCCCGTACACCTATGCAATGGAGCGCCAAGCCAAACGCTGGGTTCACAACCGGTGAGCCCTGGATTCCGCTCAACCCCAACTACACACACATCAATGCAGAGGCTGCCGCCGCAGACCCCAACTCGGTGCTTGCCTACTACAAAGAACTCATTAAGCTGAGACGAAAATACCCCATTATTTCCCATGGGCGATATGAGCTGCTCTTGGCCGAACATGAACAACTCTACTGCTTTCTGCGTAGTCTGCCTGAAGAGGGCGCTGACACCCGAGCGGGCGCGCCGTCAGGCACATCCGCGGGCACACCCGCAGGCCTCGCACCGGGCACGGATCGTCTATTGGTCATGCTGAACTTCAGCGCCTTAAACCCCGTTTTTACCTTCCCGGAGGAGACTCCTTTGGCCGAGTTTGAGCTGCTTATCTCCAACTACCCGGTAGATCCGACCGAGGATATTGAGCAGCTGACCATGAGGCCCTATGAAGCACGTGTATATCGCCTTAGCGCCGGTTAGGCGGCAATATCGGCATTGCCACTGAGGCAAGAAAGCGGGACTTTATGTGTATGAGTGACGATCTTTCCAGCTCCAGAACATCTGCTGTGGTGGCGCCCAGGTTTCGGCGTCTTGAGTACCGTACACCGGCCTATGAACCGTTGGCCGCCTTGTATAGAGACGCGCTTGGACTCACCGAGGTCGAGCCGGGGCTGCTGCGTTCGGCCGACTCAGGCTTTGAGCTTGCCTTTGATGTGAACCCCGAGTCCAAACGCGAAAGCGAGACAACCGTGGGCCTGTACCACGTAGCCTTCCTCCTGCCAAGTAGAGCCGCGCTGGCCGCTACCCTACGCCGGGTTTTTGCCGCGGTGCGGAGCGCAACCGAGCGCCGTGCCGAGACTGGTGACCTGGAGACGCCCGCTCAAGAGGCCTTTTCCGGCCCCGCCTTCTTTATTGAGGGTGCTGCCGACCATCTGGTGTCCGAGGCGGTGTACCTGCGCGATGCCGACGGCAACGGCGTAGAACTCTACGCTGACCGTGACTCAAGCCAGTGGCGGCGTGACGCCGAGGGCAACATAGCCATGGATACCGTGGAGCTTGATATGGCCGGTTTGCTTGCAAGTGCCACAAGCACCGACGGCATTTGTGCTGGCAGTAGCATAGGGCACCTTCATTTTCGCGTGCCTGACCTGGACAGTGCCGAGGTATTCTATAGGAAGAACCTGGGGCTCAAGGTCACGCAGCGCAGTTATCCTGGGGCACGCTTTCTGGCCTGGGGCGGGTACCATCATCATTTAGGGGTCAATACCTGGGCAAAGGACCGCCCGGCCCCGGAAGGGGCGGCCGGGCTGGTGCGGGTGCTCCTGTCTGCCCCCCCTCCAGGCGCAGAAACCTCACCGGGTGCGGCCTCCCGCAGAGAGCTCGACACCGACCCGGCGGGGATAGTCTGGGGCTGGTAGTCTTAGCGCTTGTGTCGAAGACAGGGGGCGAACTCGCCATGTCCGACCAGTTCTTTGTAGATGGACTTTGCGTCCAGCACGTTGAGGTTGAGAACTCGCTGAACGAATGACGCTTCTTTTCCCGAGTCTATGAGGTAGTGTCGTAGCATGCTGTAAAACGGTGTTTGGAAGACCTCGTCCGCCTTTTCGACGAGCTGTTTTGCGGAAGCGTCATCTGTTCCAAATAGGGTCTGATGTACATCCGCAAAGGACTTGTTGAAGTTAGTCGTAGCACCGTGCATGTTCAGCTCCCACGGTTGGTCGCCCCTCCTTTCAGCCACCCGGTTGAGTTGCGATAGAACGGTCAGAGGGGAAATAACGAACTCGGTAGCGATACTCTGAACATCTGTGATGAGCTTTCCCGGGGACTGAACTCGCAACAGGTGGCTATAGGACTCCTCTGCCAGCTTGAGCGGGAAGAGGAGTTCGGCAGCGAACATATCCGCAAACTTCTCCGCGTCGTCGTCCGCCATATGGGGAGCTTTGACGTGCGCAAGCTCGTGGGCCATCCAGAACTTGAAATCCATGATCTTTGTGTCCAGGTTGAGATAGACCCAGGTGGTACGTGAATCGGGAAGATAGATGTGAAGCGCATTTTCATGCTGTTTGCGCTTTCCCCACATAACGGGAACGAGAATTGCGTTGACGCCCTTAAAGAAAGAAATTATATCGTCAAAGTCTACTACATCGCCATGCAAATCCATTTGTGCACGGATGGTGCCTGCTGCACGCTGAACAAAGTCAAAGTCTGCACGCGGTTCTACAAATGATGCCGGATAAGTTACGTGTTCGAAGGGTAGGTACGGGACAAGATTGCGAAGCAGGATCCCCATATCCACGAGCAAGGTGTTTAGCGGTATAATGAAGCCGACCGACCGACTGAGAGATCGGAATACCTGAAGCGCTCGAAAGCTGCCTTGGAGGGAGTTTACATGGTGACAAAGCAATTGACCGCGATCATCGAAAGAGAAGGCGATAGCTACGTGGCGCTGTGTCCGGAAGTAGATGTAGCAAGCCAAGGTGAGTCTGTAGATGAGGCACGCGCAAACTTGGTAGAGGCGCTGACCCTGTTCTTTGAGACTGCTTCGGATGAGGAGATTCGTGAGCGATTGCACGGTGAGGTCTACATTACTCAGGTAGAAGTAGCAATTGGGTAAGCTCCAGAAGTTATCCGGAAAAGAAGTCTGCTTTCCATTATTCGGCAATCCGGCATTGCCAGAACTGAGTTCGAGTAAGCTTCCGGCATAGTGCATGACTGCGGGCCATATCGCCCTTTCGTTATGATCACTTTGCACCTATACTACTACCGCATATGAAGC
>REEM01000103.1 GCA_007695055.1 Spirochaetaceae bacterium
ACCGCTATTTTTACCGTGGTTGATCCCACGTCTATGCCTACCCAGTATGTTTGTTCTGACACCGTATATCTGCCTTTATCTTGTTAATAGTGTAGGCGATGCCTCGTCATCTGGACGGCATGGCATCGTCGTTTGTGGATTGATGTTGTGGAATGTAGAAAGGCTACGCAATTGGCCAGAGTATAACGGAATGCGGAATCTCCGTTCAAGTCCCTGCGGGAGTCCTCATGAGAGTCCCTAAGGGAGCCACAGGTGTGCTACTCTCTATCACATGAACGATAAACTTGGTTGGGGTGTGATTGGTACCGGAAGGATCGCGGCACTGCAGGTGCAGGATCTCAAAGCGGCGGGCTGTAGGGTTGCAGCGGTCGGCTCGCGCCAACAGGCTGGCGCAGAGGACTTCGCTGAGCGGTTTGGAATTCCAAACCGCCACGGATCCTACGAGGCCTTGGTTGCCGACCCAGAGGTCGATATTGTCTACGTGGCCACGCCACACTCCTTCCATGCCGCGAATGCCCACATCGCCATTGAGGCAGGCAAGCACCTCCTCATAGAAAAGGCATTCACAATCACGGCGGAGCAGGCACAGGGGATTGCGGCCGCCGCGCGCAAAAAAGGGCTTTTTGTTATGGAGGCAATGTGGACGCGCTTTCTGCCGAGCATGAACCGCGTCATGGCCCTCATTCATGAGGGCGCCATTGGTACACCGCGCGTGCTGCTAGCCGACCACAACCAGTACATTCCCCTTTCCAAGGCGCTGCGACTGCATGACCCGGCACTGGGTGGCGGAGCCCTGTTGGATCTGGGCGTGTATCTCATTTCCTTTGCAAGCAGTATTTTTGGCCGACCAAAGGCCGTAACCGCGCGTGCAACCCTCACCGAGCAAGGGGTAGATGAGCTGACTGCGGTGATCTTGGAGTACGACTCAGGCGCGCAGGCCTCGCTCCACTGCGGTTTTCTGGCCGCCGGGCCGAACACAGCCTCGATTGTTGGGAGTGAGGGCCGCATAGATATAGAGGCCGTGTGGTACAACCAAACCGGCTTCACGCTGTACGACGCTGCAGGCGCGGTGGTGGAGCAGTACAGCCAGGAGATTGAAGGCCGCGGCATGCAGTTCCAGGCGCTTGAGGTAGAGCGATGTATTCACGCGGGCATTGCCGAGAGTTCCATTATGCCGCTGAGCGAAAGCATTGAAATTATGGAGACCATGGACGAGATTCGTCGCCAGGTTGGAGTCGTCTACCCCTAGCTCACTGCCTCGAGTATGCTCTAACGTTTCCCCTTTCTCCAGTTTATGTAGTACCTTGTTCAAATGAAGAAACCCTACCTTCCGATGTTGTGGTTGGCGCTGGTTCTTATGATGTCCGCGCCAATTGGAGGCATAGGCTTTATCAGCCCGGTGCAGCTGCATGCTGTCGACAACCACGCGGGCGCCAGCCGCAGTGCTGATCTCACTCAGACCGACCCTTCCGTAGTCATTCGGCTTGTTGCGGAAGCAGGTTTTCTTGGTGTGATTGACCACCGTATTCGGTACAGCGAAGCCGACTCGGCATTCCTCTACCATAAGGACGGCGGGCAGGATGTACTCTTTCCTTTTGCGCGCCTGTCGGCCGAGCTTGAGCTGAACCAACGCCACACCGCAGTCTTTCTGTATCAGCCGCTTGAAATAGAGACACGGGTGGACATGCCTGCCGGACTGCAGATTGACGGTGAGCCCTTTGCAGGCGACAGTTTACGTCTTTTGTACAGCTTTCCCTTCTACAGACTGAGCTACCTGTATAGATTTCTTCATGGTGACACATGGTGGGTTGAGGCGGGCGGCTCCTTGCAAATTCGCAATGCCAATACTGAGTTTGAGGCGCGCGGCTCGGATGGTAGCGGGGGTACAGGCGAACCGGGCGTAGCGTCGGGCTTTTACCGTTCGGCCGGGACAGGCCCGGTACCGCTCCTGAAGCTAAGGGGGCGTTACGACCTGCCGCATGGGTTTTGGCTTGGCTTAGAGGCAGACGGGATCTACGCCCCCATAAGTTACCTGAATGGGAGTGACAACGAGACCGTGGGAGCCTTGCTTGACGCAAGCCTACGGGCCGGATATCGGGTGAACTCCAGTATGGATACCTTCGTGAATGTGCGCTACCTCGGCGGTGGGGCGGCCAATGAAGATCCGAAAGACTACACCGTCAACTGGCTTCACACCTACACCGTTAGTCTTGGCGCTGTAGTTTCGACCGAGGGACGTAGGTAGGAGAAGAGAGCGTCAAGACGCGGTTTCGCTGTCGGCAATCTGGCGAGGAAGGTCGTCTCCGTTTTTCCCGTTATGCGTCAACAATGACTCACTTGTTTCACCGGGGCGGGCGTAGGAAAAGCGGTTGAGCAGGCGGGGGAGGGCATACCCATCCAGGCCGTTAACGGCAACTACTGCACCCTTGTCTAGTCGCAACCAGCCGTCTTCGCCCATGAGTCCGAAATCGACTCGTATCATCTCTATTGCAGCCACAATGAGTACGGTTCCGTTTTCTTGAATGGGGTACTCGTTCTCAAAGCGGCATAGAACCTGTATTGGACTCTCGGCCACAAAGGGTACCTCTACACCCTCAACGTACTCTTCTTCAAGAGCTGTATAATCAAACTCCGACTGATCCGGGTCATAATGGGCCGATGTATGGTGGGCGTCTTTAATCATGGAGGTGCTGACATGGTTCACTGTGAACCAGCCGAACTCCTTAATGTTGGTATAGGTGTCACGCGGTGTGGAGATGGGCCGCTGTATGAACCCCAGTAAAGGAGGATTGCTCCCTAGATGAAGAACACTACCGAACATTGCAAGGTTTGTCTTGCCGTCCAGATTTCGGGTGGCAATGAGGTTTGCTGACTTATAGCCTACGCAACTGTTTACCAGGTTGAGGCGCGGAACCTTCTCCATCTGCTCAATAGCTTCTCTTGTATAGACACTTCGCATTGCACTGTTTTCCATCACATCCATCCCACACTTTCTTGTCTTCTTCAATGTAGCGTATCTCTGCTATGTTGAAAACTAAAAATCTGTGCTCGGCTGGAAAAATGTGACTTGACCGGGAGCCATTGCGCGCTTAGTCTGGTACTCGTAGAAAATGAGCTGCCAAATGATAGGAAATTCTATATGGAAAATGGCTCCGCAGCATTCCAGAATGAACCCGACTCGGATCTCCTCGTACCCTCGGTTGACGCAACACTACCCAGGGCAATCCTTCCTGCTCTCAAGAAGCTGGGCTTCTTCCTGCGAGACATCAAGAACAGCGTCAGCATAGCGAACGAGATCTGGCGCGAGCTTGGGTATGAAGACGTACAGTTTTTCGGCGACCACTGGATGCAGTTAGTGCATCCAGAGGATAGACCGGCGGTACGCAGTCGCTACGAGGCGGTTATTCGTGGCGATGTAGACGGAATAAGCGGTGAGTATCGGATGCGGGCACATGACGGCTCATGGCGCTGGATTCACTCCTCGGTGAACGTAGTATCGCGTGACGCGCATAACTCCGCTGCAGTCTATGTGGGGCGCGACATGGATGTTACCCACCGAAAGGAGTTGGAGCTGCAACTTGCAGCCGCGAGGGAGGCTGCCGAACGACGAGCCGAGGAGGCCGAAACACTTAGGCAGGTTGGCATTATTCTGGCATCGGCCATGAGTGTTGAGGACGCCATTGAGGCCGTGCTTGACCAAGCCCGCAGAGTTATTCCCTACCGGAGTGCCGGGGTTTACATGGTGAAGGACGAGGCGGTACGTCTGGTCGGTGGTAGTGATACTCCCGGCGACATCTCGTTTGACCTCATATCACAGGACGAACACATTGGGAGGCTGGAGCTCTGCACCGAGGGCGACAGGTCACTTGACGCCCGACAAACAGAGCTGCTGAGGGCATTTGCAGATCAGGTGGCGGTTGCACTGCGGGCCTCACGTCTGTATGACGAGACCTTGGCCTTGGCCATGACCGACTCGTTGACCGGCCTATCTACCCGGCGTGCCTTTGAGCACCTTGCCTCACATCGCATTGCGCTTGCCAAACGAAACAAGGCACCAGTTTCGGTGATGATGATTGATATCGACTATTTCAAGCAGCTCAACGACTGCTACGGCCATGCGGCTGGTGACCTGGTGTTGCAGGCAGTGGGCGAGGCTTTTCGTGAAACATTGCGTAAGAGTGATGAAGGCTGCCGATTCGGCGGAGATGAGTTTGTGATTCTCCTTCCGGGAACAGATAGTGAGCAAGCCTTGCTTGTTGCAGAACGGTTGCGCGACTCGCTGAGGCGTCTGGCGCCTGTGGAGTTTGAGTCGCTCTCCGGCATAGCGCCAAACGGAGGTGCAGATAATAGTGACGCGCCGCGGGAGGTCACCTTGAGTGTGGGCATTAGTTGCAAAAGCCCGGGTGAGTACCGCAGCATTGTCGACTTCCTCCTAACTGCAGACCAAGCACTGTATGCCGCCAAACGAGACGGGCGCAACAAGGTGTATGTCCTTGAAGGTTGTCCCGACCGGGAGTCTGTGGTCTGAGTTGGACAGTCCAGTCGAACTCACTGTAGCGGTTCTGGAGCTACTACTGGTCTTCTTCCTCGTCCTCGTCGTATTGCCGTTCAGACTGCGAAGCGATCTCGCGCATTTCTTGTTCAAAGAAGAACTCCTTCTCGCCGAATGCGGGTTTGAGTTCGGTTAGCCAAGCTGCCTCCGGATCGTACTTGGCAAAGAATGGGCGCTGTACCCATTCAGGGTTGCGTCCCTGAATAAAGCGCAGAACAAAGACCTTTTCTCCGTTGATCCAGGTAATGCCTTGTATCTCTACCTTTCCGGGGTTGGCAGACATACTCGGCCCCCGAGCAGTGCGTCCCAGTCCCGATATACTTGTGATTGCGCCGCGGTAAATGTCCCATGCCCGCGCGAGTGGAACGCGAAAGTAGTGTGATGCGCCGGTGTCCCGTTCTACAAACATATAATAGGGTACCAATCCTAGATTCACCTGTTTGCGCCACAGCTTACGCCAAACCTCGGTGCTGTCGTTAATATGCTTAACTAAAGGTGACTGCGTGCGAATTTGGGCTCCGGTGTTGCGGATGCGGGCTATGGCCTCTTGCACTATGGGAGGTTCCATCTCACGGGGGTGGTTAAAGTGAGCCATAACTGCCAGGTGGCGACCGGTAGCAATGACGCGCTCCATGAGACGCAGGAGGTCGTCGGCATCTGGGTCGGTAACGAAACGGTACGGCCAGTATCCAAGCGCCTTGGTTCCTATGCGTATTGTTTCGAGCATAGGCGGGTCGGCATTGAGTATTGGGTTGATATAACGTTCAAAGAGGCGTGTGTTCATGATCAACGGGTCGCCACCTGTGAACAGCAAATCGGTGACCTCCGGGTGCTGAGCAAGGTATCGAACGAGTCCGTCGCTGTCCGGGGCAGAGAACCTCACTTCGGAGTCGGTGAGAAACTGGGGCCACCGAAAACAGAAGGTGCAGTATGCATGGCATGTCTGACCGGCCTGCGGAAAAAACAAAACCGTCTCCCTATATTTGTGCTGAAGACCGGGGAGCCGCTCTCCACTCAACTGGGGTACGTTTAGGCTCACCTGTCCGGCCGGATGTGGATTGAGTTTCGTTCGGATTGCCAGCACCGTGGAGGCTAAGGTCTCCTTTGGCGCATCTTGGCGCAGGAGATTGGCTACCTTGTCAAAGTCTTCTGTACTGAGCATGCCTGGCTGTGGCACCGTAAGCTGGTACATTGGATCATTCGGAATGTGCGACCAGTCTATAAGCTCATCTGCGACGTAGGAGTTCACGCGGAAGGGAAAAACCCGCGACACTACCTGTATCGCAAAGCGATCATCTGCGCTGAGGTTGGAGAATCCGGAAAGCTGCTCAAAATTACGCTCATTGAATGCACGGAATTTGGGTGTGTTTGTTGTATGTCTCGACAAAATGCCTCCCTGGTATACCAATGCTCTATTCCTGACCATGGCACTAAGCTTTGGTTGCAGCCATAAAGGCAGCTCGACCCCGGCGCCGCCCGGAACTTGTCAGGCCAAGCTATCCGATCGCGAGAGACGCGAAGTTGTCGGGGTTAAGTACAGTTTACCTTGGTTTTGGCTGATCTCGCAAGCCAAAGATTGTATTCAGTCGGTCGTGTGACCGACAGGCTTCCAAACCTATGTTCCGTCATCAGGAACCGAGAGGAACATCAACTGCCCACAAAATCTGCTCCCATGTCCCCAATTGGGGTAGCGACGCACACCGTAGAGATACAGTACCATGGAACGCGTATGACTTTGCTAACCGTGAAAGACCTACGTAAGAAATACCGTAACGTAATCTCGGTCGAGCGCGGTCGTTTCCAGAAACGGCTCGCCGAACCAGCGCCTCGTTTCGCGCGCCACGACATTTTCTTGGCTCATCCGGGACTTTCGCGGGAGTCCTTGCTCCCGGTCGTACTAGAAATTGAGGCCATGGGGTTTCGCGTGTGTGTGGACCGCCACAATTTGAACAACGCGGCGCGGTTGCCAGCCGACACCGAGGAATGGGGTCTTCTACGCAGCCTGCTTGACGGTTCGCGTTGCTTGCTCTATGTCGCGCCAGATGAGCAACGCTTGGCCGCCAGCAGCGCCTGGCTCTTTGGGTATATGGAGCACTGCACCGACAAGGTCGCGGTGCTTCCGGTGTTAGACCGTGACACCGGCACCGACCTCTTTCAAGGCGAGGGTTTGTTGGCCCGATATCCCTATGCTGGTGTAGCACGCGCGATGGGTGAAGAGGCCGATACGCTCTGGGTCATGCATGACCCACGCAAAAACATCAATCTTGACTACTGGTTCTCTGACCGCACCTTGCGCCCGTAGCCCCCGTAGCGCCCATAATGACCGTAGCGACCTGGGGTGGCTTCTCTTCCAACGCAGCAAGCTTTTCCGGTATAGTAACGACACATCGTTTTGTTATGAGTTTTTCCCAAGTATCGCGAGGAGGACATCTTGTTTTCGGCTGTTGACCCCAAAGTTAGCTTTCCTGCCATGGAGGAAAGTATCCTCACCTATTGGAAGGAGCACCGCATATTTGAGCGTTCGGTGGAGCAACGCTCTGACCGTGAAGACTATGTGTTCTACGACGGCCCTCCCTTTGCCACCGGGCTGCCACATTTCGGACATTTTGTGCCGGGCACCATTAAGGATGTTATTCCTCGCTATCAGTCAATGAAAGGTCGGCGCGTTGAGCGTCGCTTCGGGTGGGACTGTCATGGTCTGCCGGTTGAGTATGAAATGGAGAAGGAGCTGGGCATTTCCGGCAAGACCGAGATTGAGAATTTCGGGGTCGCCAAGTTTAATGAAGCCTGCCGCTCTATTGTGCTCCGTTACACCGATGAGTGGGAAAGAATTGTCACCCGCATGGGCCGCTGGGTCGACTTCCAGAACGACTACAAGACCATGGAACCCGACTACATGGAGTCAATCTGGTGGGTTTTCAAACAGTTGTGGAGCAAGGGACTCATTTACGAAGGTCACTACATTTTGCCCTACAGTCCGGCGCTGGCCACACCACTTTCAAACTTTGAGGTGAATCTTGGTGGGTATATCGATGTACATGATCCGGCCATTACCGTTCGTTTTCAACTCATAGACCAACCGAACACCTTTATCCTGGCCTGGACGACCACACCCTGGACCTTGCCCTCAAACCTGGCACTTGCGCTTGGCGCCGACATTAGCTACATCAAGGTGGCAGACGGCGAGGACACCTACATTCTTGCCGAGGAGCGGCTTTCTCATTACTACCGCGACGAGTCCGAGTATCGTATTGTGGAACGGTACTCCGGTAAAGATCTGGCCGGTTTGAGCTACGAGCCCTTGTTTCCGTATTTTCAGGAACTCGCCGAGCAAGGCGCCTTTGTCACAAAAATTGCGGACTTTGTCACCACCGAGGAAGGTACCGGGATTGTCCACATTGCGCCCGGTTTTGGTGAGGACGACTACACCATTATGAAGGGGAGCGGTCTCCCGCTAGTGTGTCCCATTGACGCAGAGTGCAAGTTTACCGCCGAGGTCACCGACTTTGAGGGGCTTTTCGTCAAGGACGCTGACAAAGGCATTATTGAGAAACTCAAGAGCGAGCGCAAACTAGTGAAGCGGGAGAGCTATTTGCACCCGTATCCGCACTGTTACCGGACCAAGAAGCCGCTCATTTACCGTGCAATCTCCTCCTGGTTTGTAGACATAGAGAAGATAAAAGACAGCATGCTCCGAGCCAACAGTGGAATTCGTTGGGTGCCTGAACATCTGCGTGACGGTCGCTTTGGCAAGTGGCTTGAGAACGCCCGAGACTGGGCAATATCTCGCAACCGCTACTGGGGCAACCCTATTCCGGTTTGGAAGAGCGAGGATGGAGAGTATGTGGACTGCATTGGTTCACGTGAGGAGCTCTTTGAAAAGTCTGGGGTTCGGGTTGATGACCTCCACAAGCACTATGTAGACGATATTACCTACCCGGCACCAGATGGAAAGGGCACCATGCGCAGGGTTGCGGAGGTGCTTGACTGCTGGTTTGAGTCCGGCGCTATGCCCTATGCCCAAAGCCACTACCCTTTTGAGAACAAGGAGTGGTTTGAGACCCACTTTCCGGCGGCCTTCATCTGTGAGGGGCTAGATCAGACTCGTGGTTGGTTTTATACCTTGACCGTGCTCGCGGCGGCCCTCTTTGACGGCCCGGCCTTTCAGAACTGCATTACCAACGGCCTGGTGCTTGCCGAGGACGGCAAGAAAATGAGCAAAAGCGAACGCAACTATACCGACCCCCAACTTGTCATTCAGCAGTATGGGGCCGACGCATTGCGGGTTTTTCTCATGAACTCAGCCGTAGTACGCGGTGAAGACCTCAAGTTTTCGGATGACGGTGTCAAAGAGGTGCTCAAGAGCATTATCATTCCGCTGTGGAATGCCTACAGCTTTTTCGTCACCTACGCCCGAATTGACAACATAGGACCGCAGTCACCACCTACTACCCTCGACAATCCCTTGGATCGTTGGATACTGTCGGAAACAGAACGCCTTGCTGGCGAGGTGGGTGGCGCCCTGGATGATTATGAGCTGCAACGCGCCATAACCCCTATTGTCGAGTTCATTGATCTACTCAACAACTGGTATATTCGCCGTTCTCGGCGTAGGTTCTGGAGAAGTGAGAACGACGGTGACAAGAACCAGGCCTATGCTACGTTGTACACCGTGCTTATCCAACTGACCAAGATTGCGGCCCCCTTTATTCCCTTCATAACGGACGAGATCTACCGCAACTTGCGCAATGAGTCCTCACCTGACTCGGTTCATTTGTGTGACTATCCGGTGGAAAACCGTTCACTACGGGATTTCGAGCTGGAACGCAAGATGGCGGCGACCCAGAAGACGGTGGCAATGGGCCGTGCCCTGCGCAGCATGCATAATCTCAAGACGCGGCAGCCCTTACGTGCTATTCATTTGGTGACCAAGGATCCGCAGGAGCACAAGGTGCTTCGTGAGATGGAGGACATCATTCGTGAGGAGCTCAACGTCAAGGATGTTGTGTTCCGCGAGAACGAGGAAGACCTTGTTGAGTATCAAGCCAAGGCCAACTACCGAGCGCTCGGCAAGAGCCTTGGGAAGGACATGAAGAACGCGGCTACAACCATTGAAGCGCTTTCAGCAAACGAGATACAAAGCCTGCTGCAAGGCGCTACGCTCCATATTGATATTGGAAGCCGGGCTATAGATATCACACAGGAGGACATCCTTGTTCAACGCATTGAGAAGGAATCTCTCAAGGTCTTAAACGAGGGCTCACTTACCGTTGCGTTGGATTCCGAGGTTACCGAGGAGTTGCGACATGAGGGATATGTCCGTGATATCATTCGGGCGGTACAGACGCTCCGAAAAGACGCTGGCCTTGAGGTAACTGATCGGATTCAGTTGTATTTGTACTCGCCTTCCGAACTCAAGGAAGCGGTGCATGCATTTGAAGACTATTTGTCGGCCGAGACACTGTCTGTTTCGGTTGAGTGGCAACAACGAGACAACGCCGAAGTTGTCTCGGTTGGGGAAAACGAATGTTATATCGCCTTACAAAAGGCGTAGTACTTGGCCTTGCGGCAGCGGCGCTGGCTGTCGCGTGTGCTACGCCGCCGCCTCCGCCCGTTGTGCGTGAGCCAGCAGAGCATCTGCCTGCCGGGGCAGATATGTATCTTGCGGCTGATCTCACGCGCCACTATGAGTTCGTGCTTGATGTGTTTGAGGAGGCAGAGCAGCTGAACTCAGACATGCGGCGAATTCTTGACAACACCGAGCATCTCACCATTGCTATGCGTAACCCTCCAGGCGGAGGCCTGAGCGGGCTCTACGTCGCCGGTCGGGGCAAGTACCCGGTGCGTAGTTATGAGTTCGGGCTGCGTGTCATGCGTCTCTGGGAGCGGAAAGAAACTCGCATAAATGGCCGGAGATACCACTACTGGCGCAATAGGGAAGACGGCTTTCAGCTCATCTTCCTAGATGACCACACCATGTTATTTGCCAGTGACGGCATTGAACTGATGATAGACCCGCCGGGCGCGCCAGGCTCTGCACATTTACCGGCGACATCTACCTTGGTTGCGCTTCAGTCCACCGGTAGTCAGGCAACCCCGCACCCGGTTGTGCTTGCAGATATGCTTGAGCGAGGCATGGGCCTCTTTGTTCCGGAGCCGAGTAACCAAATGGTACAAGCCTTACCCGATCCCCGCTTGCGTGTGCCACTTGTAGAGCTGGCACTGTATCTTTCGGAGCCGGGATCGCATATGCGGGCGAGTGCCGAAAGTACAGGGGCGTCTGCTCAGAACGCTGAAGGCGACGAGGATAGAGGCCCGGAGTTGGAACTCTCGGGTGCTATGCGCCTGGAACGGGAACAGGATGCGCGGGTATTCACCGTAATTGCGCGCTTAGCGGTTATAGGGGTAGCCTCGGACGCCGGGATTCCTGTACGGCGCTTGATGGAAACACTGGACATTCAACGTGACGGAACCGTGATTGGTTTTCGCGGAATTCCGGTCGGAGAGAAGGTACTGGTGCGGCGCCTGGGGGCGGTGTTAAAGCCACCGCTTGAGGAGGTGCAGGAATGAAGGTGGGAGTCGTTGACTACGATGCAGGTAACCTCAAGAGTGTTCAAACCGCTCTTGCGCATCTGGGAGTAGATCAGGTTGTCAGCTCCAATCCCGAAGAACTCCTTGCCGCCGATCGCCTGGTGTTTCCCGGAGTTGGTGATGCCTCCTCGGCCATGCGGGTTCTTCGCAGTCGTGGCTTAGATGTAATGATACGTGAGTTTGTGTCACGCGGTGATCCGGTGCTCGGAATATGTCTTGGTTCACAGATTGTGCTTGAGCGGTCTGAGGAAGGAAACGCCGACTGTCTTGGGATTGTGCCGGGAGTATCGGTGCGCTTTCCTAAGGAGCTTGGACTCAAGGTGCCTCACATGGGATGGAACCAGGTGAGCTTCCGCAAAGGACATCCATTGTTTCGCGGTATTCCCCAGGGGACATCGTTCTTCTTTGTGCATTCATACTATACACAGCCGTCGCGGTCGGACCTGGTGCTTTGTGAGAGTGAGTACGGAGAGAAGTTCTGCTGTGGCCTACTTGCAGGGAATCTGGCGGCAACGCAGTTCCATCCGGAGAAGTCTGGTGAATATGGGCTGAAGCTACTTAGCAATTTCCTCTACTGGGATCCCGAACGAACATACTAAGGCGCAGCCTAAGGAGAGTTAGATGCTGGAGAAACGACTTGTCGTCTGCCTGGATGTTCGCGACGGAAAAACGACCAAAGGCATAAAATTTCAAGGTAATGTCGATATTGGTGACCCCGTAGAAATGGCGCGTCAGTACTACGAACAAGGCGTCGATGAGCTCGTGTTCTACGACATAACCGCCTCAAGCGAGCAACGTGGGATCTTTATCGATGTAGTCGAGCGTGTTGCTGCCCAGATTTTTGTTCCCTTTTGTGTTGGCGGCGGTATTGGTAGTGTCGAGGATATGCGCGCGGTGCTGCTAGCGGGCGCCGAGAAAATTAGCGTGAACAGCCAGGCGGTTCTGAACCCGGAAATCATAAACGCAGGGGCCGCCGCATTTGGCGCTCAGTGCATTGTGTTAGGAATGGACGCCGCCCGCGATCCGGACATGAAGAGTGGATACAGAGTAGTCATTAACGGCGGGCGCACACCCACCGACAAGGACGCGCTTGAATGGGCGCTCGAAGCCGAGCACCGTGGCGCTGGGGAGATCGTGCTCAACTCTATTGACGCCGATGGGACCCAGGACGGATATGAGATTCCCCTGACCCGTATGATCTCAGAGGCGGTAGGCATACCGGTAGTCGCCTCCGGTGGTGCCGGTAAACCTGAACACCTTGCAGAGGTACTGAGTGAGGGGAAAGCCGATGCGGCGCTCATTGCCTCTATGGTGCATTACGGCAGTTACTCCATAGCTGAGATAAAACAGCACCTTGACGCGGCGGGTCTACCGGTACGCCTAAAGTATCGACCTGAGTAATCAATTCACGGTATATATTGTCAATCTGATGCAGATCGGCTATATTTTGATGAGTAGTGACGTAGGTCCTGCTATTTGTTGAGGAGAACATACACATGCCCACTTATGAGTACGAATGCAGCAGCTGTGCACACCGGTTTGAGGAGCTGCAGAGCATGTCCGCCCCAGCACTTGAGGTTTGTCCGAGTTGCGGTAAGCCTTCTCTGCGACGTCTTGTAGGCGGAGGAATAGGTATTATCTTCAAAGGCAGCGGCTTTTACGTAAACGATAGCAAGAAGAAGAGCTCGTCGAGCAATGGTGCCGGTAAGACCTCCAGCAGTCCCGCGGCAACCTCCACCGCGGCTGCCGGTGCTGCAGGTAACGGCTCCTCCGGAGCGGGTTCTTCCGGAGCGGGTTCCAACGGAGCTTCCAAAGACAGTGGCTCATCCGGCACGAGTTCAGCTGGGTCGTCTGGGTCACCTAACAAGGCGGCTTCGGCTTAGCCGGTGT
>REEM01000043.1 GCA_007695055.1 Spirochaetaceae bacterium
TCGACTAGATACGGCAGTATAGCGGACGCATGTGGTGCTGTCCAGTGTGATGGAGAGCTACTATCGGCGGCGTACCAACACGTTTGCGTAGCCAAGACGACTGAGGTCGGCACGAAGACTGTCAATATCGTCCAAGAGCACCCCTTGGATAACGACTCTATGCACCGCTGGTTCTGCCGGACTTTCTATTGCCGCCTCAATGCCAGCCTCACGGAGCCTGTCTCTGAGGGTGTTGGCGCTGTTACGGCTGCCGAATGATGCAACCTGAACGGTGTGAAACAGGTGGTCGTTCGGTACGTACATGATCTCAAGTCGCACCGGGGCAATACCGTGGGCCGTCATGCCAATGGCGTCTGCGCCCGCTCGCGATAGATCAATAATGCGGTTATCTACAAATGGGCCACGGTCATTTATGCGTACCACAACCGATGTTGAGTTCTGCGGATTATGAACACGCACCAAGGTACCAAAGGGTAGCGTGCGGTGCGCGGCCGTGAGTTGATTCGTGTCAAATATCTCGCCGTTAGCTGTTTGCCGCCCCTGAAACTTACCGCCGTACCAGGAGGCAATGCCTTCAAGCTCAATGCCAAGCTCCTCGTCCCGGGCAACTGGGGTCGATGTCGTGGCCGCGGCCGCGGATCTGCTGGTCGTGGCGCCGTCCTCGGTGCTGTCTTCTTTGTCGGCAACGGTCGTCGGGGTGCTCTCGCTCTCGTGCGGCGAGCTGGCGCTCGGCGCTGGTGCACTTGGTAGTGGCAAGCGCGGAACCGGAGTCTCGCTGTTGCGAGATGCTTCAAGAGCCTCTGTTGCCTCACTGGCTGCGCGTTGCGCGCGTGAAGCCGCTTCCCCCCTCAACTGTGGCAAGGGAAGACTATGAAAATTGGCACTGGAGCCAGCGGTTGACCCCGCGGCGCCCCTATCCTGGGCCGACAGGCCCCCAATGGACACACCAAAAGCAAGCACACACACCACAAGCATACGGATAACGAATTGCGACTCTCTCATATCTCACTTTATCGGCGTATGCTCTCTGCAATTATAGTCTTACCGCTCATCTTGTGTCCGGCCGGGTGTAGTACCTCGCACCCATCAAGAACGGCTTGTATTACCATCGAGGGCAACTTATAATTGATGCATGCTCGATCCATTATTGACCAAGAGAATAACCTCTACCATTGTGAATATCGTGAAGCCCAAAAAGATATTTTTATTCGGTAGCCACGCGATGGGCGGTGCAACTTTAGACAGTGACATCGACATTATGGTCATTGTTGATGACTCAATCTCAGATGTCCGGGATCTGGCACGTCGGCTACACCTTGGACTCAATGCCGTCCTAACAGTTCCCTGTGACATTGTTGTCGAAAACGAGTCGGTGTTTGACCAACGTAGGGAGCTCCCGGGCTTTGAGAGAACCGTGGTCCGAACTGGACGAGTGTTGTATGCAGCTTGAAGAGTTAGTCGAGGAGTGGCTTGAGAAAGCACTGCGCGATATCGCATCGGCGCGCTTTCTTCTCGGGATGGAGGATCTCCATAGATCGTGCGGCGAACACAGTGACTTTCCGATAGCCCATATCCGCAATCGAGGATAGAAGCACTACTTGTGAGTCTTACCGCTCATCTTGTGTCCGGCCGGGCTGATCTCTATAATGGCAAAGCAATGAGTACTACATCTGAGAATCCAAATAGCGGTGCCGCTTACGAGCCGACACTCAACTCGGGGCACTGGGCAGACATAAACGCGGAGAAGGTTATCCGTGAGCGTGGGCCCATTGGCTCTGACAAAAAGCAGTTTACCTGTGCCTCCGGTATTACACCGTCGGGCGTCATTCATATAGGCAACTTCCGTGAGATTATCTCGGTCGATCTAGTTGTCCGGGCGCTTCGGGAGCGCGGCGAGCAGGTGCGCTTTCTCTACTCCTGGGACGACTACGATGTCTTCCGCAAGGTGCCACAGAGCGTGCCGAACGCGGCCGAGTTTGAGCGCTACTTGCGGTGGCCTATCACTCTGGTACCGGACCCCGCTGGTGTTGAGGAGAGTTACGCCCGTGCCAACGAGGTTGAGCTCGAAGGCTTGCTGTCCCTTGTTGGCATTGAGCCAGAGTACATCTACCAGGCACAAAGATATCGCGCCTCTGCCTACGCCGAAGGTATTCGCACCGCGCTTGCCGCACGCGAGCAGATCCGGGCCCTGCTGAACGAACATCGAACCCAACCACTCCCTGACGACTGGTGGCCGGTCTCGGTGTTCAGTGGTTTTACCAACAAGGACACCACGACCATTCTTGACTGGGACGGCGAATGGGACCTGAGCTATAGCTGCGATGAAAGCGGTAAGAGCGAGACCGTAGACCTACGCACAACCAGTTTGGTGAAACTCCCGTGGCGCATTGATTGGCCTATGCGCTGGCAGTACGAACAGGTTGACTTTGAACCAGCTGGCAAGGATCACCACTCCGAGGGCGGCTCATTTGACACCGCGCGGGGAGTCTCGGAACAGATCTACGGCTGGAAAGCGCCGGTCACCTTTCAGTACGACTTCATTAGCATTAAGGGGCGAGGCGGTAAGATCAGCTCCAGCAGTGGCGATGTTGTCAGCCTGCGTGATGTACTGGAGGTGTACGAGCCCGAAGTCGTCCGTTACTTGTTTGCCGGAACCCGTCCGAACAGTGAGTTTGCTATCTCCTTTGATATGGATGTGGTCAAAATCTACGAGGACTACGACCGGTGTGAGCGGGTGTACTACGGCGTTGACGAGATTAGTGAGAAGAAGAAGGCCAAGGAACGCCGGATTTATGAGCTCTCTCAGGTACACAACCCCGCGCCCGCCGCGCCGTTTCAGGTTGCGTTCCGCCACCTCTGCAGTCTTGTCCAAATTGCAGACTTTAATCATGAACGTGCGCTTGAAATGGCGCGTGATGAGACCGGCCATGCAGCACTGTCCGAGGCGGACCGTGTGCGCTTGCTGCGACGCGCGGCCTGTGCCGAGCGCTGGTTAGCCGACTTTGCGCCGGAGGACTTTCGGTTTCGCATGAAAACTGCCGATGCCGAGCTCATAGAGTTGAGCAACTCCGAGGCGGCCGCTATCCGCGGTCTGGCCGAGCTGCTCAAGAAAGATTGGGACGCACTTACAGACAAGTCACTTGCAGAGGAACTCTACCGAGTCTCGCGAGATGCCGGGGTTGAGCCCAAGGACTTTTTTGTGGTCATGTACAAGGTAATGATAGGCAAGGAGAAAGGCCCGCGACTCGCAGCCTTTATCCGCACGGTTGGCCGCGAACGCGTATTGGCCCTGCTCGAGCGCTACGAGAAAAGGAATACCAATGAGTGAGATAAAAAAACTCCTGGGGTTTCATGCGGTGGACCACAATGTTGAGTCGGGAATGCGCATAGGCTTAGGCACCGGCAGCACGGCTGTCTGGGCGGTGAAACGAGTCGCTGAGCACCTTTCAGAAGGCAAACTCTCAAACCTTACTTTGTTTGCCACAAGTTCACAGACCGAGGCCGCCTGCGACGAGCTGGGGCTCTCTACCTATAGCCTCAACGATCCGCGCATTGCCGGTGTGCTTGATCTGACCATTGACGGCGCCGACGAGATTGATCCTGCCGGGAACCTCACCAAGGGCGGTGGGGGAGCGTTACTGCGCGAGAAGATTGCAGCCTATTGTTCGCGGCGCTATGTCATAGTGGGTGACGACAGCAAACTCGTGCAGAGTCTTGGTGTGAGCTTTGCCCTTCCACTGGAGGTTGTTCCGCTTGCACGTCGTGTAGTGCTGGAAGCGTTGCGAGGTATGGGCGCCGAGGCGACGGTCCGTGAGGCGGTGCGGAAAATGGGGCACGTTATTACCGACAACGGAAACATCATTATTGATGCCCGCTTTCGGGAGCAGCACGACCCTGGTGAGCTTGAACGGCGCCTTGACAGCATTCCGGGTGTAGTAGAGACCGGGCTTTTTGTGGGGATGAAGCCGGTGGTGTATCTGGGTGCTGGGGATGGGAGCATTCGCGAGTTACAGCTCAGCGAATAAGTCTTCCTAAGAGTGCGTCTTTGTGACGCCACTTTGGGTGAACCTTTACCCGTAGATCAAGGTGGACTCGGTAGGGAAAGAGCTTCCCAATTTCGCGCTGCGCGGCCTGCCGTATTATCTTGATCTTCTCACCACCGCGGCCCACGACAATGCCTTTCTGGCTCTCACGTTCTACAATGAGGAAGGCGCGTATCCAGAGAATTTCCTTTTCTCCTTCCTGCCTCTGTTCCATGTCGGCAACCTCAACATACAGCGCGTGCGGGAGTTCTTCCTTGGTCTGGTGTATTGCCTTCTCGCGGATAACCTCGCTGACGCGGAACACCGGATCTTGGTCTGTGTAGTAGTCTTCCGGGTACATCGGCTCGCCCTCTGGCATTTCCAGATAGAGCCGGTCTAGGAGCTCTTCTAGCCCCTCGCCGGTAACCGCTGAGATCTCTAGAACCTCTGCGTCCGGCAGGCTTTCCAGTATGAAGTGAAGCG
This sequence comes from Spirochaetaceae bacterium, assembly GCA_007695055.1. Taxonomy (GTDB): domain Bacteria; phylum Spirochaetota; class Spirochaetia; order DSM-27196; family SLAA01; genus SLAA01. The sequence goes on from REEM01000043.1 coordinate 4,506, forward strand.
CCTCGCTGCGTGCACTTGTTTTCATGTCAATTTTGTTTAATGCCACAATCACCGGTCGTGAGAGCTTGCCCACAAGCGCAAGCATGTCGCGCTCTTCCTCTCCGGGGGGGCGGGTTGTGTCCACAAGGTAGAGGACTGCGTCCACTTCCTCACAGGCGCCACGTACGAGATCGACCATATGAATATTGAACTTCTTACTTGAGTGGTGGTAACCAGGAGTATCCACGAAAACGATCTGACCTTGGTCCCTATTCACAATCCCGCGAACCTTGTTGCGAGTAGTTTGGGGAACATCGGAGACAATTGAGACCTTCTGTTCACACAAAGCATTCAGCAATGTCGATTTACCGGCCGACGGCCGACCAACTATTGCAGTAAAACCTGATTTTTGCATGCCGCCCTTTCATCCTTCCTCAATTCTTGCTATATTTGCGTGGAGCGAGTAACTACCAGCATACACGGAGCAACCCAGCATGAATAGGCGTAAACTTCCCCCTTTCTCCAGACTAGACGATGACGACGACGAAGACCAGGACGAACAAGAAAACAAGGACGAGTCCGGTCAAATGTTAATGAATAAGATGCTCAAGACCCGGACCATACTGCTTTCGGGTGAGGTGAACAAGCCTCTTGCCGAACGCGTGGTCAGGCAGCTGCTGCTGCTTGAGGACTCCGGTGACGAGCCTATTCGCGTGCTCATTGACTCACCTGGCGGTGATGTCGATGCCGGGTACGCAATCTTTGACATGATGCGCTTTGTGAAACCACGAATTTATGCGGTTGGCATGGGTCTGGTTGCAAGCGCAGGTGCATTGATCCTGCTTGCCGCGGACAAAGAAGACCGCATTGGGCTACCGAACTCACACTATCTTATTCACCAGCCTCTTTCCGGCATGCGCGGCGTGGCAACCGACATTGAGATTCACGCCCGGGAGATTGAACGAACCCGCGCCCGCATCAACAAGCTCATTTCCGACGAAACCGGCCAACCTTTAGAGAAGGTAGAGAAGGACACCGACCGTGACTTCTGGATGGGAGCAACGGAAGCAGTTGAGTACGGCCTTATCTCACGCGTGGTAAGCCGGCGTGCCGAGTTCGAGTAAGAACGGTTCTCCCAACCCGAGTGACCAGGGTGACCAAGACGCCTTCGGCGGCTTTGCCGAGGGTGAACTTGGCGCTCATTACTCAATCCGAAACGGCAAGGTGCGGCAGGTTGTCGACCTGGACAACGAGTTGCTCATAATCACTACGGACCGGATATCGGCCTTTGACCGCATTCTAGGACTCGTACCCTTCAAGGGTGAAATGCTTTCACGCCTCTCGGAGTACTGGTTTTCGGCGACATCGGACATCATTCCCAACCATCACCTCCACGGCATTACTGGGCGTACCATGTTGGTGCGCGCCTGCCAGCCGCTGCCGGTCGAGGTCGTGGTACGTGGCTACCTCAGCGGTTCTGCCTGGCGTGACTACGCGGCTGGCAGGCCTGTTTCCGGTATTCAACTTCCACCCGGGTTGCGGCAGGATCAGCTCTTGCCACAACCAATTCTCACCCCCTCTACCAAGGCCGAGCAGGGCCTCCATGACGCGCCCATAAGCTCTGCCGAGATCATAGAAACCGGCCTTGTCGAGTCCGATCTGTGGCGCCAGGTTGAGCTGGTCGCGCTGGAGCTCTTTGCCCGTGGTACACAGCTTGCAGCTGAGCGGGGACTGGTTCTGGTGGACACCAAGTACGAGTTTGGTGTTGCCCCCGACGGCAGTCTTATGCTCATTGACGAACTTCACACTCCCGACTCCTCCCGCTTCAAACCGCGTGAAGCGCAGCAGTCGCCCCCGGGCGATACGCAGCCGAGCGGGGTAGAGCAGTCGCCCCCCGGTGAGCCGCAGCCGAGCGGGGTAGAGCAATCGCCCCCCGGTGAGCCGCAACAGCCCGCACAGCGGCTCGACAAAGAGTACCTGCGCGAATGGCTCATGCAGCAGGGCTGGAGCGGGGAGGGCGAGCCACCTGCAATTCCGCCCGAGGTCTTTGCCGAAACGGCCGAGCGCTACAAAAAAAGTTTCGCGCTGCTTTGCGGCGAGGAATTTTCTCCAACTTCAACATCTCACGAAGCAGAACGCATGCAAATCCTGTCTTTCTTAAGTAACAGGGAGTCATAGCGCTCAAGAGCAGCCGCTTTTGGCCCGTCGGCTCCTGTGTGGGGAGGTAGACAGTGGTGCGGAAGCGGTGTTCGGTGTGGCGTGCTCCTTTGGTGGGGCTCGTAGTCTTTGCGGTACTGGTTCTTGGGAGTTGTGCAGAACCGGTAGGGTTGAGCTCCGAGGTCAATGAAGTAAGCATTCTGAGTTACAATGTTGAGAATCTCTTTGATGATGTCTCAGACGGAACTGAGTATAGGGGCTATGATCCTGCTCGGGACAACTGGAATACCGAGCTTTTTGAACGGAAGCTCGAGAACATTGCGGCGGTGATTGAGGCCTCCATACCAGGCGGCCCGGACATACTTGGTTTGCAGGAGATTGAGAACGCGCATGCCCTCAGTCGGCTTGTAGAGTCGCATTTGTCCCGACTCGGGTACACCGAAATGGTCATGGCGCCCTCGCCAGACTCAGCCTTTCATGTTGCGGTGGTGAGTAGGTTCCCGGTTCACTCGGTGCGCTCTCACATGGTATCGGTACCGGATAGGGGGCCTCGCCGCAGCATTCTGGAGGTACGGCTTGACGCCGGAGGAACACCCTTGGTGGTGTTTGTGAATCATTGGAAGAGTAAGTTTGGTGGCGGCGGCCCCCACACCGAGCCCGAACGTATAGAAAGCGCAACGCTATTGGCGCGTCGCATACGCGAGCTGCTGCGCATGGAACCCGACCTGCCCATTGTTGTACTAGGTGACTTGAATCTGAGTTACGACGAATACCGCAGAGTCGACGGGGCGTACCAAACCGCTCTTATTCGTCTTTCGGACGACTACCCGCCTGACTTTCGTGAGAGCGGAATCTTCCTCACCGGTGATCTGAGTCAGCCGGGTTCCTTAGGCCCCAAGTTGGTACTGTACTCACCATGGAAGGAAGGCGGCCACCTTGGAAGCTACAGTTACCAGGGTTCCTGGGAGACAATTGACCATATACTGTTAGGCCCGAACTTTGACAACGGGCGCGGACTGGACTACGAGGGGTTTTCGGTGGTTGCCCCCAGCTTTGCTCTCACCAATCGGGGGACGCCGCTTCGTTGGGACACCGAGCGCAGGAGTGGCTACTCTGACCACCTGCCGCTTCTGCTACGCCTCAAGCATTACAACTGAGTGTGCATGGCCGGCTACCAAACGCCAGCCTGCTTGAGCCCAGCAATTGCTGCCTCGTCCCAGCCTGCGTTCGCGCGTGGATTGGCCGGGCTGGGGTGCAGAATGCCGCTTATGTGGGCTTCCAGACCAAGGAGGTCTGGCCGAGCGTTCACCACCCGTTTCAGGGCTGCCTCGGCATAGCGGCCAATGCCAACAAGGTACTGCGGTCGAAGTACCGCAAGCATGGCCCCAAGTGCATTGTCACAGGCGCTGCTCAGCGGTAGGGACTCGCTCTTGGGCAGTTTGTCGGGCGTACGATTCCGGCCGCTTGCTTCAAGGAACAGCAAGGGGCAGTAGTTAAGAACGAAGTGTTCGGTAAAGAACTGCTCGGCGGTGCCAAAGCGTTGCTGCATGAGCCCCCAGAGCCGCTTGCCGCTTGGCTCGCTGCGACCGCATTCAAAGCCCAGTACCGGACGCTTGGGGTGTTCTTTGCCTGGTCTGCCAGCAGGAGCCGGGCTCTGGATCCAGTCGCGCGCAAACGATACCTCACCAAAGGGAATTCCAGTTTGCGCCATTCCCCACGGCCCAGGGTTCATTCCCAGAAAAACCACCCGCTTCTCTGCGCTTGCATAGCGCTTGAGGTACTCGGTGTGCGCGTTCCAGGCGTACTGCAAGGGGTTGTAGACATACTCCGTTGGCGGGCTGAAGCGCAGTCCGTCAAGTTCATCTCGTAGCTGCGCGCTGATCTGAACAAGGGCCTCTGCGACTCTGCTCCCAGAGCTCTGAGAACTACTCGCCCCCATGTTCAAACTCCCCGTTGCCTTCACTACCCGGAGCGTGATTCCTTTTCACGCCACCGTCAAGGCGAGTAGCGTCAGCGGCAACGCGCCGGTATCCTTCACCTACGTTGCGAAAGCTGCTCTCAAAGTTCTGGAAGTGCTTTTCCGCCAGCTGCAGCTCTCGCCCCAGCGCGCCTACGTCCCGCGAAAGGCGGCTCAATGCGGACGACAGGGTGCGACCGTGCTCCGAAAAGGCAAATCCCCGCAAGCCGTAGGCGACCGTCTGCAGGTACAGCAACAACGCGTTTGGCCCAACCGGTACCACCCCATGCTCAAGGGCAAAGCGCCACAGCGGCCCTTCCTCGGTAACAAAGACCTCGTAGTACAAATGCTCGGAAGGCAGATACATGAGCGCAAAGGGTAGGGTACCCTCCTCGGTGCGAATGTACTTCTGGGCAATAGACTCAATCTGGGGCCGTAGTGCCTTGGTCGCCGCGGCCCGGAGTTTGCTAGGGTCTCCCGATGCGCCTGCTTCTCCCAGGCTCTCCAAGGGGAACTTGGCATCAATGGCCACGAGGTACTCACCAAGACGTACCACCGCGTCAACTCGGGCGCCGTCCCGAAAACTATGCTGCAGACTGTACGCCGACCGTGGTAACCAGTCGGAGAGCAGTTGCTCAAGCATAAGTTCACCCACAATACCACGGCGCCGAGGGCTCAGAAAGACGCTGCGCAGGTGCTCAACATCGCCTGCGAGGTGCTCCAAGCGTCCCAGTTCCTCTCCAATCTTGGTCAAGGTTGCTGCCAGATCTCCGGTGCCCAGGCCTGCGTTACCCTCGCCTGCGGTACCGGATCTCCGCGAGCGCCGCAGCAACACAAACATTGTCATGAGGTAGAGCAGCACAAGCACCACCACCAGCGCGGCTAATGTCAGAGTTCCTGGGTTTTCCAGCAAGGTCGATATTGGCATTGCGCCATGGTAGATCGGCGCCCCTTGCGCGTCAAGCATGGTGAACAAACGGTTCACCACCACACCGGTCTACGCTTGGGAGGTAATAAAAAAGTACATGCTGTAGGCAAAATGATATCAAAGTGATGGCATTTTGCCCCTATACTGAAGTTGAAATACCTTCACATACCGAATGAAACTTGGAACTGCCCCGATTTCGTCTGCGTGCAGCATTTCGCGCGCAGCATACCGGTCGCAACTGTGGTTGGCTATCCCACAGCAAGCCCCAGCGCCCCTTCCGCGTCAAGCATGGTTCGGGCCCGGCCAGTGCGGCCCAAATAGCTCAAGCGGTCGGCGACCGATTGACAGCGCACTATGCCGGGTTTATGATATCCCCAAGCCCTAACATCGGTCGTTCGCCCGGCCGATTGCTGGCTGATTGGCGTGGTTTCATAGAGCTATGGGGTGTTGAAACGGGGCACGGCCCGCCGCCCGGAACGGCACGGCCCGCCGCCCGGAACGGCACGGCCCGCCGCACGGCACACTCCCGGAAGGACACAGAGGAGACGTATGGAGTTTCAGCGTTCCCGCACCGGCGCGAATCGTGAGCGCATTATTCAGGCTGCCGCCAAGCTCATAATTGAGCGCGGAGTTGCCAATACCAGTCTTGCCGACATTGCCAAAGAGGTCGGAATCAGCAAGGGCACCCTCTACTACTACTACTCGTCGAAAGGGGATCTCATTTTTGATGTTACCGAACGGCATATGGCCTATGTTGGAGGGAAGATCCTGAGCTGGCTGGAAGAGAGTGGAAAGGGTATGCCTCGGGAAGATGTCATTCGTATGGTATTTCGCACCATGATCCGTTCAAAGAAGCGAGGGCAGATTCGGGTTTATCTGATTGAGGAAGCACTCCGCGGGAACGACTCAATACGCGGGCGCTTCATACAGGAGTATGAGCGCTGGAGACAGATGATTGAGGACGGACTGCGGAAGATATTCTCAGACGACCGTGAGTTTGAGACCATGTCGCAAGTCATGCTTGCAACCATGGACGGCCTACTGCTCCAGCAACTTATGGGCGTACCAAATATATCGCTTGACCGAATCTCTCGCTTTATTGCCGGGCAGGGCACTGCTGGGCAGAGCCGTGCCGTCAGCGGTGAGATCGGTTCCTAACTGAGACCTCGGGAGATCAGAATGACGAAAGAGTTACCATGGAGCTTTCTTGATGCCTACCGTGACGAGTCCGCCGGTTCTTTAAGGCTAACCGAGCGTTGGCCCAGTCTACCGCACCTGTTTGCCATCAGCGCCTCCCGCTACCCCGACCGAAACGCATTTAGCTGTTACGACCCCAAGGAACTGCGCTTCACCTATGCACAGGCTTTTGATGCGGTCTACAAGACAGCCCTTGAGTTAGCCAAACGCGGTGTGCTGCCTGGTGACCGGGTAGTGGTGACCGGTAAGAACTCACCGGAGTGGGCAATTGCGTACCTGGCGGTGCTTGCTCGACGTGCAGTGGTAGTTCCACTTGATTTCCAGCTCACCGATGCGGAGATCAAGAACCTTGTGTCGATTTCTGAAGCAAAGACGGCCTTTGTTGACCACGAGAAGCTCAAAACATTTGCCTCACTCGGTACCAACACCATTGCGCTTGCTGAAGGTGACCCGGACTACATTCTTGACCTGGTGCGTTCCGACTCCAACACAACCGCACTGCACGACCCGGCACAGGGCTTTGAGGACGGCTTTCCGGCCGCAGGAGATAGTGCGGCGATCATGTTCACCTCAGGTACTACCGGAGCAGCCAAGGGCGTTACGCTCACGCATGAGAACTTTGTAAGCGACTGCTTACTTGCCCAGTCTTTGCTCCAGGTGCGGCATACCGATGTATTCTACGCGCTGCTTCCAATACACCATTCCTATACCATGCTCGCGGTCTTTATTGAGGCGATCTCGGTAGGCGCCGAGGTGGTGTTTGCCAAGAAACTGGTGGTGCAGCAGATCCTGTCGGATCTCAAGACCGCTCAGGTCACCATGTTTCTTGGAGTTCCAACGCTATTTAACCGACTGTTGAAGGGAATAATGCGTGGCGTCCGTGAGAAGGGGCCTGTTGTGTATGGGATTATTCGCTTCCTTATGATAAGCAGCGGCATGGTCAAGAAGGCTACCGGAATGAATCCCGGCAAGCGAATCTTCAAAGGGATACTCGCTAAGGCCTCACTCGACAGTATTCGCATCTGCATCTCCGGCGGAGGCCCCCTGCCGTCCGAGACCTTCCGACGCTTTAACCAGTTAGGTATAGATTTTGTGCAGGGCTACGGTCTTACCGAGACCGCTCCCATTCTGACCCTGAACCCGGTCGCGCACTACAAAGAGAGTTCGGTCGGGAAGGTGTTGCCGGAAGTTGAGATGAAGATCATAGATCCAGATGAACGTGGCCGTGGTGAGATTGTGGTGCGCGGCCCAATGGTGATGCAGGGCTACTACAACAACCCCAAGGCGACCGAGGAAACCATAGACAAAGAGGGTTTCCTGCATACCGGTGATATTGGGTATCTTGATAGTGAAAACTATTTGTATCTAACCGGACGAAAGAAGTCACTCATTGTTACCAGCGCTGGCAAGAACGTGTATCCCGAGGAGCTTGAAAGTCATTTTGATCTCTTTGACGAAGTGGCCCAGGTCATGGTTGCGGGGTATGTGAGCGACCCGGAAGAACACACAGAGGATATTGAGGCCTTCATTCACCCCGACACGACTTTTTTCGAAAGCAAGGACGGCAATACTGACAAAGAGGCGGCCGAGGCCCGCATCCGCGAAATTATTTCACAGGTGAACAAGGGCCTCCAGCCCTATCAGCGTATTCGCCGCAGCACCGTGCTCTGGGAGCCTATGGAGACAACCACCACCCGCAAGATCAAGCGTCATGTGGTACAAAAACACATGGACCAATGAACCGGGTGCTCTTTGAGGCCGGTGAAATTGAACAGCCTCTATCTCGGACTGACCCGCGCGCGCGGCATATTGTCAAGGTGCTGAACGCGGATGTGGGTGACCAGGTCCGCGTTGGCATTGTAGACGGGCTCGCAGGCACCGCAGTGGTGCGTGAGCTGACGCAGACGCACATAGTCCTGGAGGCGGAGCAGCTCAACGAGACACCGCCGTCGCTCTTTCCTGTCACGGTAGTCTTGGGTCACACCCGGCCTATTGTGCTGCAGCGGGTGCTTCGTGACCTCACGACCATAGGCGTGGGCCATATTATTGTCACCCACACCGAGCTAGGAGAGAAGTCCTATTTCCTGAGCAATCTGTGGCAGCAGGATGCCTACCGCGCCTTTCTTATTGAGGGGGCCGCTCAGGCGGGGTGCACTCAATTGCCACGCGTGGATCGTGCCCGTTTCTTGGGTGAGGCCTGCGAGCTCCTGCCGCCGCAGAACACACACACACGCTATGCCTTTGACCTCCCGCCCGCGGGGGGGGGGGGGGGGGGGGGGGGGGGGGGGGGGGGGGGGGGGGGGG
>REEM01000045.1 GCA_007695055.1 Spirochaetaceae bacterium
AACTCCCGCCTTAAGGCTTGATGACAAGCCGTTTTCGGGTACGCTGCGAATGAGCAGTGCATTTGCACCAATAGTACCTGCGGCAGTACCGGAGTTGTGCGATCCAGTTCCTATGCTCAACGATAGAAACTCCGTAAAGAAGTAATCGAAGCGCACAAAGGCGTATTCATCTTGCACCGAAGCACCGCCTTCATCCTGGAACGAAACGCCCTCAATTCCAATCTGTGCATTTTCCAAAATGGAAAAGTTGAGCGATACTTGCCGTCCTACCACAGTTTCTTCCTCGCCGAGGTGGTATCCGCCCAAGAACCCTAAAGTGACGTTGAAGATACGGCTTTCGGTTATTGTTGCATCTCCACTTTCCGCAATGACAACCGCAGGCGCCTCTTCATTGTCTTCCTGTTCCTGAGCAAATGCCTGAAGCGGTAGAACCAGGAGTAGCGTGACTAGCACGGCTAATACCATGAATCGTTTCTTCATCTGTAGCCTCCCATAGCTCGTGATTAACTCTATAATAATAGATCTACCTTATTGAAAAAGAAATCAAGTGTCGGGACGGAAAATTCAAGCCACTGACCAAAAATTTTTCTATCTATAGAACACTGTGTTGCAAAAGTGGCAGTCCTTGCGGGATGTTGCGTTCGAGCGAGGGTCTTCGCAGGGCCACAATGCAACATAACACGCAAAACCGTAACATTGATTGGAGCATGTAATCGTGGTATTGTTTGGCATGCAGGTAAAAACAAGCGACGATAGCTCCAGAAATGAAAAGTTTATTGCAGGGGTGCTGGAAGCGCAGAAGGGGTTGCTAAGTGGGGCGCCGGTAGGTGTAGCAATTCCGGCCGCACTGGGTGCAGTTGGATCGGCGGCTGGTGTTGACCGTTCATATGTCTTTGCCTTTCACCGTGACGCCGACGGAACAGTCTACGGAAGCCAGCGTTATGAGTGGGTAGCTCCTGGAGTAGAGCCGGAAATTGACAATCCTGTGCTACAGGAAATACCCATGTACGAGGCCGGTTATGGGCGTTGGGTAGACCACTTTGACCGCTACGATCTAGTGCACGGGCCGGTTTCGGAGTTTCCTCAGTCCGAGTACGAAACCTTAGCCGAGCAGGGTATTCAGTCTTTGGTGGTCATTCCCATTTACGTGAACGCTGCGCTCTGGGGTTTTGCTGGCTTTGACGACTGCGAGCACCCGCGGAGCTGGAGCGAGCCCGAGATCGATCTCCTTTTATCACTTTCTATATCTATTGGAGCGGCCTTGGTGCGTGAGCTCTACGACGACTCAAGTGAGTACGGCTCAGCTGGCTTAAGTGGACTTCTCACTGGATATGCCGCAATTGTTGCTGGTTTAGCTGAGTCTGCCGAGGAAGACGACCACTGTGATTGCGGCCCTACCTCATTGACGGTTCTGCGTCTTGGTTTGCTTGTACGAGTGCATGAGTTTCTGCAGCCCAAGTTCCAACAGGATACTATTGACCTGTCCTATGGGTTGCGCGAGCTATATGAGCACTTGGTGGTTGCTGTGCGAACCCGATCCGCAACACTCAGGCTCAGGCTCGATGTAGTTCCGGTGTATGTGAATCCTGCGGTGCTTCCCTCCTTGACCATGATTGTGACCGAGATACTTGCAAGCATTTCGTGCGGTGATAGCGAACAACCCCCAGGAGCAGCGGTGCTCAAGCTTGCCCCAACCGATCATGGCGCAGAGATCCTGGTTGTGGTGGAAGACAGCTTCGGTAAGAACATGACTATTCCGGGACTACTAGCTGGCTCAAAAATGCTCTTGATTAGACGCCTTGCTGATCATGCAAATGCGCAGGTGAGTTATGGCAATGGTTCGGTGGCACGAATTCGCTTTCCCGCAAAAACCCAGCCCTAAGCCCGAGTCCTCAGTTCAGACTACACCACTGTGGGAAACAGCCCTGCGGGCAATAGCACCCATGAGCTGATACACAAGCCGGGCACAAATGAACTCACTTGCGTGCAGCCCCGCGATAGGGGCCAACTCAACCAGGTCTGCGGCCACAATTCTGCGCCTTGCAGCGACTGCATCAATTATTTCCAGCACATCATACCAGCCGAGCCCGCCGGGTTCGGGTGTGCCTGTTGCCGGAATGAGCGCCGGGTCCAGACCGTCCGCGTCAATGGTGAGGTACAAGTGCTCAGGAAGGGACTCAAGCAAAGGCAGGATGCGCTCGGCTATGCTCTGGTGGGCTGCCTGTCCGGTTGGGCGCAACAGCGAGCGTGCATCGATATAGCGAATGCGGTCGGGGTTCTGTGCCCGAAGGCTCAGCTCCTCCGGCGATATAGCCCGGACACCAAGTTGCAGCATGGGAACGCCAAGGTCAAAGACCCGGCGCATGACCGTGGCATGGCTGTGAGGGTCGTCCTCGTAACGGTCGCGCAGATCCGAGTGAGCATCTATTTGTACTATGCCGATGTTGGCACGTGGCTCGCTTGACCTCAGGTGCTGCTGCACCGCCTGAACCGCCGGAAAACTCACCGCATGCTCGCCGCCAAGCAGCACCGGAACCGCGCCTGAGCTGAGGGCGTACAGCGTGCGCTCGCCAATCTCGTTAAAGACGTCCTCACGAGCTACGTCACAACGGACTGCCTCCTGGGTATAGATCCCACCCTTGGCCGGAATGCCCTCACCGTCGTAGAGCTCAAGCTGCTGAGACGCGGAAATAATTGCGGCCGGGCCCTTGGCGGTGCCGCCTCCGTAGGACACACTGTGCTCAAAAGGTACCGGAATAATGTGGAAGGCCGCAGCGTTCGGGGCTGGCTGAGTAATCTCGCTTCCAAGAAAAATGTTCATGTGAGTCTCCCTAGAAAGTCGGTGTAGCTGAACTCACGAACAACACGCGTGACCCCGCTGTTTGAGTTGTACAGCGCCAGAGCCGGATGGCGGACCCCGTTGAACATGGTGCTCTTGATGAAGGTGTAGTGCGCCATGTCCTCAAATAGCAGCCGCTGCCCGGGTTGAAGCGGCTCGTCAAAGCTGTAGTCACCAATGACGTCGCCAGCGAGGCAGGTCTGCCCACCCAGGCGGTAGGTGTGGGCCTTCTCATTTGGGGCGGCGGCACCTACGATATCGGGTCGGTACGGCATTTCCAGCACGTCCGGCATGTGTGCGGTTGCCGAGGTGTCAAGAATTGCAATGGGCATACCGTTATGAATGACGTCCAGCACCGTTGCCACCAGGGCCCCACTGCGTATGACCACTGCCTCACCCGGTTCAAGAATAAGGTCGATATCGTAGTCCGACCGGACTCGACGTATGAGCTCTATCAGTCCGGTACGGTTGTAGTCCGGGCGGCTTATGTGATGCCCCCCACCCAGATTGAGCCACTGCATCTGCGGCAGGTAGCGCCCGAACTTTTCAAGCAGCACCTCAACAGTACGCTCAAGGGCGTCAAAGCCCTGCTCACACAAGGTATGCATGTGTAGCCCGCTTAGCCCCTCAAGCTCACCCGCGGCGGCGGCCACCTCAAAGTGCTCTGCCGTTACGCCGAGCCGTGAGTAGGGAGCGGCCGGGTCGTAGAGTGGTACCTCGGCCTCGGAGTGTTCGGGGTTAACCCGTATGCCAAACTCGGGTTTCCGTCTGCCGCAACCGGAAGGCTCGCCAGCAGACGGCGCGCGTTGGGCGGCAAGCGCACGGACTCGAAACTGCTTCCACTGGTTGAAGGAGTTAAACACCACATGATCCGAGAGTGCGAGCACCTCGTTCATGTCCTGTTCGGAAAAGGCGGGGGCAAAGGTGTGCACCTCACCGCCAAAGCACTCGCGCCCCAAGCGTGCCTCCCACGGCCCACTTGCGCAGACGCCGTCCAGGACCCTGCGTATGCGCGGGAAGAGGGCGGGCAAGGCAAAGGCCTTGAGTGCCATGAGAATGCGAGCACCAGAGGCCTCTTGAACCTCACGCAGATAGGCCAGGTTGCGGTCAACCCCGGCCTCATCTATGACGTAACATGGGCTCGGTACCGAGTTCGGATCAAAGCCTATAAAAATGTCTCGTTCCATGGGAGTCCGTGTTGATTGAGCGCCTGCATGAATGGATCCGGGTCAAACTGTTCCATGTTGAACACACCCTCACCCCGCCACTTACCTTCGAGCATCATCTTGGCGCCGATCATGGCCGGTACTCCGGTGGTATATGAAATAGCCTGCGACTTTACCTCGCGGTAGGCCTCTTCATGGTCGCAGATGTTGTACACGTAGTAACGTTTTGGCTTGCCGTCCTTGCTGCCGTTCACCACGCATCCAATGCAGGTGCGCCCCTTGGTCAGCGGCCCCAGACTTGCTGGGTCAGGCAAAAGGGCTTTAAGGAACTGTAGCGGGACAATCTCTTTGCCTTCAAACAGGACCGGGTCAATGCGGGTCATACCCACATTCTGCAACACCTCAAGGTGCTTGAGATAGTTGTCAGAGAAGGTCATCCAGAAGCGAGCCTTCTTGATCTCGGGCATGTGGTGCACCAGTGACTCGAGCTCCTCATGGTACATGAGGTAAATCTTCTTGGGGCCAATGCCTTCCGGAAAGTCAAACTCCTCCACCACTGACAGCGGGTCGGTCTCCTTCCAGGCGCCAGCTTCGTAGAAGCGGCCCTTGGCAGTGACCTCGCGAATGTTAATCTCAGGATTAAAGTTGGTGGCAAAGGGTTGCCCATGGTCCCCAGCGTTGCAGTCAATAATATCAAGCTCTTCAATGCTGTCGAAGTGGTGCTTACGGGCATGTGCGGTGAACACATTGGTGACACCCGGGTCAAAGCCGCTACCAAGCAGGGCCATAATGCCGCGCTCACGAAATCGCTCATGGTACTCCCACTGCCAGGAATAGGAAAACTTAGCCTCGTCCGGCGGCTCATAGTTTGCAGTATCCAGGTAGTCGACTCCGGTCTCCAGGCAGGCATCCATAATGGCCAGATCTTGATAGGGGAGGGCCACGTTCAGCACCAACTGTGGCTGCTCAGCGCGGATCAGCCTGACCGTTGCGGCTACATCCATGGCGTCTATCTGCGCGGTTTTGATAGGTCGCGAGATCTGCTCCGCAATCTTCTTGCATTTACTTTCGGTGCGGCTGGCGAGTACGATCTCCGAAAAGACTTCCGGTACCTGGGCGCATTTGTGTGCCACAACCTGGCCTACGCCACCAGCACCAATGATCAATACCTTTGCCATGCTAACCTCCTGTCTTGTGTGTAACGCCTTCTGTGCGAAACGCTGTCTATCTTTTGAAGTAGGTGTACCCGTTCATGCTGGATTCGTAGTTGTCCATGACACGGCGTCGTTCGCCCACCGTCAGCCGTTTCTGGCGCACCGCAAGCTCGGCCTTTTCTCGGAACAGTCGAATGAGGGTCTTAGGATCGTAGTGCACAATTGAGACGACATCTGCAATTGAGTCCCCCTCCTGCTCGGCGACAAAGTCAAAGCTGCCGTCCTCGTTAATGCGAATGCTCACCACATGCGTATCACCAAAGAGGTTATGGAAGTCGCCTAGGGTCTCTTGATAGGCGCCCACAAGAAAGACTCCGATGTAGTACTCATCCATGGCACTGAGGTCATGGATAGGAATGGTGCGACGTACATCATGAAAGTCTGCAAAGCGGTCGAGTTTGCCGTCCGAGTCACAGGTCATGTCGGCTATGATTGCCTTACGAGTTGGTTCCTCGTTGAGCTTATGAAGTGGAATAACCGGGAAGACCTGGTCTATAGCCCAGGAGTCTGGCAGCGACTGGAACACGCTGAAGTTGCCATAGTAGACATCAAAGAGCGCGCTCTCAAGATTCTCCAGTTCAGCGGGCATGCGCTTGATTTTAGTCTTCAACGTCACGACTCGTTTCATAATTGCCAGAAAGTAGTTCTCTGCAAGGGCTCTATTGCGCAGGGTAATCTGTCCAAGCTTGTAGTGCTCACGAACCTGCTCCCGATAATAGACTGCGTCGTTGTAACATTCCTGCAGGTTTTTCACATTCACAATGCGGAGTGTTTCCTCCAGGTTCAGCAATAGTTCTTGTGAGTCTTCCGGTAGTTTTTCAGGCAGGTCTCTTGTCTCGGTACGCGATGCTTCAAGCACATCAAAAACCAAGAGCGTGGAGTATGCAACGGTTGCCCGTCCAGACTCGGTTATAACGGTGGGGTGCTCAATTCCTTTGTCGTCCAGCACCTGCATGACCACCTCAATAACGTCAAGGCAGTACTCGCCAATGTTGTAGTTCATGCTGTGCACGAAGTTGGTTTTGGACCCGTCGTAATCAACCGCAAGACCACCGCCTAAATCGATATAGCCCATAGCGGCGCCTTCCTCCACCAGGTCGGCGTAAAAGCGTACCGTTTCCTGAACAGCAACCCGAATGTCGCGGATATTGGGTATCTGCGAACCCAGGTGGTAGTGTACCAGTTTAAGGCAGTCAAGCATTTCCTCGGCCTTAAGGGCGTCCACCACATCTACAATCTGCGTTGCGGTGAGCCCAAAAAGACTGTTGTCGCCACCGGAGTCACTCCAGTGCCCACCGCCCTTAGCTGCAATCTTGAGCCGAACTCCAATGTTTGGCCGGATTCCGGTTGCCTGACTGCGTTCAATAATGAGGGGCAGTTCGCTTGGCATTTCTACGACAAAGAATACCTTGTATCCCATCTGCGTTGCCTGCAAACCCAGGTCAATAAACTCAGCATCCTTGTAGCCGTTACAAATGAGCGGGCTTTCGGTGCTGGCAATCATGGCCAGTGCTACGAGCAACTCTGCCTTGCTTCCGGCCTCTAGCCCATGATGGTACTGCTTGCCAAACTGAATAATCTCGTTAATGATTTCGTGCTGCTGGTTCACCTTAATGGGGAAAACCCCACGGAACTCACCCTTGTACTCAAGGGTTTTCATTGCCTTGCGAAAACTCTCGTTAATGAGGGTAATCTGGGTGTCCAGCAGATTCTGAATGCGGAGCAATACCGGTGAGCCAAGTCCACGGGCGTTAATGCCTTGAACCACGTCCATGAGACTGACCTCGACAATGCCAGACGGGAACCGGACGCGAACGACGGCCTCGCCTTTGTCGTTGAGGTCAAAATAACCGGCTCCCCATTCCTTAATGCCGTACAGATCGGCGGACTCAGACACCTTCCATTGATGTAGTAAATCTTTTGCCATTTGTCTTACCTCAGATGCCCTAGAGTGTATCAAATATTCAAAACAAACTCGACCGCGCTCGCTTAGATTTAGTGCTTAGATGTGTTCGCTGGCGGCAAGCTGTCGGACACAACACGGTTGCGGCCCAAGGCCTTGGCGCGGTACATGCGCCAGTCGGCAAGGCCTACGAAGTGTTCAAGACCTTCCTCGCCAAGGGTGACCTCGGCAATCCCAAAACTTGCTGTGACCCCTTTTGTGCCGTCATGGCAGTTTTCGGGGATTGCCTTGCGGAGGTTCTCGGCAACACGTACTGCATCGTCATAGTGAATACTTTTCAGGAGTATAATGAACTCTTCACCACCCCAGCGCCCGACTACGTCCCCTGCGCGGACATGCTCGTTCAGCGTTTGAGCCAGGTCCACAAGCACGCGGTCGCCATAGATGTGGCCCCGACGATCATTAATGCGCTTAAAATGGTCAATGTCCAGGACAACAAGCGCCATTGAGCCCTCGTTGCGGCTTTGTTCGGCCCGAGCCCGTCGGAATAGTTCCTCAAACATTCTTCGGTTAAAGAGTCCGGTCAACTGGTCGTGGCCAGCTAAATACTCAAGTGTTCGCCCTTGCCTTATGAACTGAATGCCAAGCACTCCAATGAGAAGCGAGGCCACGGTGAGGATACTGAGGATCATGAACACACTGCGACGGTAGGTGCCAAGAGCGGGCTTCTGCTCAATAGAGGTGAAGTAACCTACCACCGTGCCCTCCAGATTGCTCACCGGCAGAAATGTAAGCAGCTGGTCGCCATCACGATGAGGCACATGAACCGCAAAGCGCTCATGCGCATTAAGCCGCTCGCGAATGCTCAGCCGTTGGCGTGAGGAGATTGACGAAGAAAGTCTCTCGCCCCTTGGGGCATTACAAGAGATATCCGGATCCTGTAGGAAGTCCGGCGAAAAACACCACTCCTTCTGGTAGGTGCGGTGTTCCGGGAACACCGTCGACTTAACCACTCGGCGACTTATGACAAAGTTGTAGTGCTTGTCAAATAGTTCACCCAGGTCTCGAATAAGGGTGTCAAATCCAACACCAAGTTCAACAGAACCAATATGGGTATGAGCGCTCCGTGCAGATCTTTGAGTTCCATGCTCGAAAAGCGGCATGACAAAACGGTAGCCGCTAAAAACGCGGCCCTCTTCAAAACCGCGCACAAACGTCAACTCCTGGTTTGCCCGAGCAACCGTGCTACGAACCTCGGCGAGATCGTCACCAAAATCTTCTGGGCTATGCATGCGAAGGAAACTCGAGTTGTCCGGCATGTGTACATGGAGTTGCCGAAACCCAAGGCTCTTGAGACGGCGGTAGATGGGTTGAAGGGTAGCGTAGAGCTGCTCACGGGCCTGGTTCTCGAACTCGGTTGGTGGGCTTCCGGGTTGAATCCCAAAGCTCTGTCGAGCACGGGTGGCGCGGGCAATTGGTTCAAGGAAGTCTGCTCGGAACTGATACTCGTCGTAGATCAAGCGGGCTGCAGTCTCGTAACCCGCAAGAATAGTAACAAACTCCTGCTCGAGTATCCGCAAGGCGTTAGTGTATTCCGTCTCAAATGTCCGGCGTTGCTGCCAAACCGTTGACGCCGAAATAAAGACATACAACCCGAGGAGGACGGTGATCCAGTAGCCTATGCGGCGATACGGTTGCCCTTTCACGCCTTAATAATAGTGTCGCCAGAAGCCTAGTGCAACTTTCGAGCGTGGTGCTCATGGGAGAGAAAACGGACTAGATATCTTGACCTATTCTGGATTCGTTGCTAATGTGTAATGATTACTAAGAAGGAATCAAAACCTTTAAGGAATGGTTCCATTATCTAGGGCTGCAGAGGTTGTTGGTGTATGGTCAAGAAACGAACAGGGCTGGTCGAAGCTTTGAAGGAGGCGGGGTTTCGCATGACGCCGCAGCGAACCGCAATTTGCGAGGCTCTTTCTACGCGTTTTGATCACCCAACTGCGCATTCACTCTACGAGCAGGTTAAGGCGGAGTACTCCTCGCTGAGCCTTAACACCGTGTACCAAACCCTGGATACGCTCCTGCGAATTGGGGCCATTACCAGCCTTGGTAGTGCGGGGGACGACACCATTCATTTTGAGGTCAATACCGACCCACACATAAACCTTGCCTGTCTGACCTGTCACAGGATCTGTGACCTCAACAGCACCGCAATTCAGGCCTTGGAGGCTGAGGTGCAAGAGGCCATAGGCTCCAAGGTTCTGAGTGGGCGAGTTGTCTATTATAGTGAGTGCCTTGAACAGAGCGACCCATCGGACTGTCGGTTTAACCCTGCATCATCAAATAAAGAAGGACGCGTTGATGAGTGAGAAAAAGATAGGGGCTGTTCAGGCGCAGGCGCCGGCGCCGGCGCCCAACTGCCCAGTCCCGGTCGAGGAACGTTGTTGCTCGGTGACCATTTTCCGTTTGGTGAAGGCTGAGCCTGCAATCCGTGAGATTAAGTACGACACTGCTGGCCAGGAACTGGAAATTGAGTATGACGGTGAGCTGCTGCAAAAGCAGCATGCCGAGCGTCTTATAGATGACCTCACACACCGGCTCAGTGAACGTAGTGCCACCTGTCGTGATAGAGACCAACGCGGCTTGCGTCGTGGGTGCGGGGTGTGTTTGCAGCAGCTGCAGCGGCGCGCTCGCGAGCTCGGCACCGAGATTGGCTGTGACTCGCATGACTGTACCGCGCTATCACTCATGGCAGACGACAGCATTGAGTTGCGGCGTGGGGTGTTGCGGGTTGCATCTCCCTATGACCATGCTACAGGCGGCGCGAAGAACGGCGCCGACGATCGCCGCAGCCCCTGGGTCAAACGCAAGGTTCGCATTGGGAGCCCAGCAGAGGGCAGTGGGGTACAGAGCACCGCTGCCGGAGTAGGGGCAGGAGGAGGCAGTGCGGGGGAACCCACATCCGAACCCGCTATGGCCGTCTCCGGGTTGCTTGCGCGTCTGCGCCGCGTTCCGCTTGAGCCTGCCGCGGTTGTCCTCACTCTTTTGGCTATGATTGGCGGGGCAATTACCGAACGCACCGGGCCACCAGCAATGTCTTTGGTTTTCTATCTGGTGGCGTACCTATCCGGTGGATACTTTGGCGTACGAGCCGGGCTCAGTAGCCTGAGGGCTCGAAAGATCGATATCGACATTCTCATGGTGCTTGCCGCTCTTGGTGCAGCCGGAGTTGGCGCACCGTTTGAGGGAGCCTTGCTGCTCTTCTTGTTCTCACTTTCCAACGTGTTGCAGGACTACGCCCTTGACCGGACGCGGAGTGCAATAAAGGCTCTGTCCAAGCTGCGTCCCGACACCGCTATTCTTCTGGAGAACATAGATGACGAACAAGGCCAACGGGTGCAGGTCGACTCGGTGCAGATTGACTCCCTGTTGCAGGTGCGCCCCGGGGACCGTATTCCGCTTGACGGGGTTGTGGAGCGCGGCGCAAGTAGCGTAGACCAATCAAGCATTACTGGTGAGTCCATGCCGGTGGAGAAGGGCGTTGGAGCTACGGTACTTGCCGGTACAATAAACCAGGACGGCGAGCTTGTTCTGCGGGTAAGCAAGACGAGCAATGAGTCGACCATAGCTAAGGTGATAAACCTGGTAGAGGAAGCGCGCGAGCAACAGGCAAAAACCGAACGCTTTTTAGATCGCTTTGAGCAGTACTATGCCGTCGGTGTTATTCTGGCAACCATTGTTGCGGCGCTGCTCCCGCCCCTGGTTTTTGGAGTCGACTGGAGCATAGCGGTCTATCAGGCCATTACCCTTATGGTGGCGGCAAGTCCGTGTGCGCTCATTATAAGCACACCCGCCTCAATTCTTTCTTCCATTGGTAATGGGGCCCGGCGCGGAATTCTCTTCAAGGGTGGCGTGCATGTTGAGCAGGCCGCCGGTATACAGGCAGTGGCCTTTGACAAGACCGGCACGCTAACCGAGGGCAAACCCTTTGTGGCGGACATCGTCCCGCTCGCTGACTGGAGCGAGGATCAGGTTCTCAGTGGCGCTGCAAGTTTGGAGAGTAAGAGTGAGCATGTACTGGCCCAGGCCATAACTGCTGCGGCGCGCACTCGCGAACTGAGTTACTCTGCACCCAGCGAGTTTCGCAGTGAGTCTGGTGTTGGCGTGCGCGGCATTGTTGCAGGACGGGATCTGCGTCTTGGCAGTCCGTCCCTGCTAGATAGCCTGCCCGAGGATGCCGCCGGACTGGACGCTGCTCGCGGAGAAATTCTACGGCTGCAGCGTGAAACCAAAACAGTGGTGCTCCTGCTTGAGTCTGCAGAAGGTGGTGTGCGACTGCTTGGCCTGATATCACTTGAAGACCGGCTGCGCGAGGGTGTTCGTGAGATGATTCAAGACCTGCGCGATAACGGAATCCGGCACGTTGTCATGCTGACCGGTGACAACAGGGCCACCGCAGAGGCCATTGCCGAACAGGCTGGCATAGACGCGGTGTTTCCCGAACTGCTGCCGGAGAACAAGCTTGACGCGATCCGCCGCATTGAAGCCGAGTACGGCCCAACCGCTATGGTGGGAGACGGTGTGAACGACGCGCCTGCTCTCGCTGGAGCTCGGCTTGGCATTGCTATGGGAGCAGCCGGTACTGATGTAGCGCTTGAAACCGCCGATGTGGTGCTGTTGTCAGACGACCTTGATAAGATTCCATATCTCATAGCGCTGAGCAGACGCACTCGACGAACCCTCATTACCAACATCTCGGTGGCGCTGGGTCTCATTACCATGATGGTTATTGGAATCTACACCATTGGACTGCCGCTACCGCTGGCGGTGATTGGGCACGAGGGAGGCACGGTGCTGGTTTCACTCAACGGCGTGCGGCTGCTCATGTTCAAAAGGGACAAGAAAGCCTCCGTAGCTTGACCGCGGTAGCGGTGTTACCATATATTACCCATGAATCGTATTACGAGGTAATAACGGTCAAAAACCGCTACGGAGGTACAAGATGCGGAAAATTATAGTTTTGAGTTTGGTGGCTTTGCTGCTCACCACAAGTTTACTCTGGGCCGGAGGTTCTCGAGAACGCTCTGAAGGGCTCGATATTGTCGCGAGCACCGGACATATAGGGGATGCAGTCGCGCGCATTGCGCCGGATGCAAACCTGCAGGTTCTTATGGGCCCAGGTTCTGACCCCCACACCTACACACCAACCACACGTGAGGCACAGGCTCTTGAACGTGCCGACATTGTGTTCTGGAATGGCTTGGAACTTGAGATTCAGATGGTAGGGGTCTTTCAGGGACTCGGCGACCGCGCCTTTGAGGTGGGCCGAGCCGTACCAGAGCACATGTTGCTTGCATGGGAAGGTCATCATGACGACCACCACGGGCACGGGCACGATGATCACGCACACGACGACCACGGCCACGGGCATGACGACCACGGCCATGGCCACGCAGTAGTCGGTGAGATTGGTGAGTTCAAGATCCTTGACCGTGGCGCTGGCCGGGCAGTAGTTGCCGAGGTTGACGACGACCACTGGCACGGGGCTATCCCCAAGGTCATGGTTGGTGATCGGGTCTCACTTGGAGCGATCATTGTCTCTGCCGACGGGCGCGACCGCGATCTCTCTGACCCCGCCGTGAACGACTTTGTCGTGGCGCTTGCATCCGGCGCGGCAGAGGGTATTGTTGAGTTCGTCGACCTCGGTGACCACGTTCACATCCGGGGCCTCGCTGAGGGCTCCACCAGTGTGGTGTTCTCCTGGACTCACCGCGGTGAGCTTCG
>REEM01000077.1 GCA_007695055.1 Spirochaetaceae bacterium
CATAGACCTGTCACAACGCTCAAGCTCGTTCTACGGCCCAGCCGACGCACTGGCCGAGCTTGCCGAGGCGGTCGTGCGAGATCAACACCGAATACTGCCGGTATCGACCTTGCTCAACGGCCAATATGGACTTAAGGACACTGCGGTGAGTTTGCCTGCCGTAATTGGTGCGGGCGGGGTCATTAAGATGCTTAGCCCGGAGCTCGACGAACAAGAAAAAGCCCTGCTACAGGCCGGTGCCCAGGGTGTCGCTAACACCCTCGCAAGCTAATGAGGCATCAGGAGGAATCACCAATGCGAAAAATTTCAATCATCGGGGCCGGAAATGTTGGAGCAACCACTGCGTACTATCTGGCTAAGTCAGGTATTGCAGATGTAGTTATGGTCGATGTCGTGGAAGGCATGCCCCAGAGCAAGGCCCTGGACTTTCAACACGCGGGACCCATAGAGGGCTTCCGGTGCAACATCACAGGAACAAACAATTACGCTGACATTCAGGACTCGGACGTGGTGGTGCATACCGCTGGCATTCCGCGAAAACCTGGCATGGACCGCATGGATCTACTCAAGACCAACGTAGGGATTGCTAAGGATGCGGCCGAGGCCATACGCACCTACGCGCCAAACTCGGTCGTTATTGCGGTGGCCAACCCCCTAGATGTCATTGCCATGGCGCTGCTGCGCGGCACTGGCTTTGACCCGCGGCGGGTGGTTGGCATGGCCGGAGTCCTTGACTCAACCCGGTTCCGCTACTTCATTGCCGAGGAATTAGACGTCTTGCCGGAGAACGTGACCGGTATGGTTCTGGGGGGCCACGGTGACACCATGGTGCCGCTGCCACGCTATACCTCGGTCGGGGGTTTCGGTCTGGCCGAGCTCCTGGACGCTGAAACTATAGAGCGCCTTGTAGAGCGCACCCGAAAGGGCGGTGGCGAAATTGTGAGCTACCTCAAGCAGGGCAGCGCATTCTACGCACCCGGAGCTTCGGTGGCACAGATGGTGGAGGCAGTGCTCCTTGACCAAAAGCGCCTTATTGCTGCCAGCGCCTTCCTTGAGGGCGAGTACGGCTACTCAAATGTCTTTCTTGGCGTTCCGGTGGTACTTGGTGCGCAAGGTATTGAACGGATTATAGAACTCAACCTCACCTTTGAGGAAAAAGCGGCACTGGACGGGTCAGTGGCTGCGGTTCAAAAAGGTGTGGAGGAACTCGACTCAGTCTGGAATTAGACGGTGTTTTGGGGCGCACCAAGATGCGCTTCTGGAAGACGTACCCGGGCACGCCGAATGGGTGGGGCTCACAAGCCCCGCCCGCATTCGGTGTCGCAGCAGCTCGTTATCCGCTCTTGCGTTCAGAACTTGGCACGAAGTCCTTGCCAAGCTCACCCACATACAAAGCCTTGGGCCTATAGATGCGGTTGTCGCTGCGTTGTTCAAGAATGTGTGCCAACCAGCCGGGGGCGCGCCCCATGGCGAATACCGGGGTGAACAGACGTGCCGGAATGCCCAGCAACGCATAAACCGCGCCTGAGAAGTAGTCTACATTTGGATAGATTGGTTTGCCTTTCTCTTCCATTCGCTCCCGGAATGCACGTTCGAGCTCCTTGAGGATCTCGTAGTACTGGGTGTTCCCTTTGCGTTTCCCCAGCTCCTGCAGATACTCCTCAATAATTATGGCGCGTGGATCCTTGGCCCTGTACACACGGTGGCCCATTCCCATGATCTTGCGCTTCTCAGCCAAGGCTTTCTCAAGCCACGGCTCAACGTTGTCCTTGGTACCAATCTCATCGACCATGGCCAGAACTCGTTCATTGGCACCACCATGCAGACTTCCGTACAAGGCGCCAATGGCGGCCGAGACGCTGCTGTAACAGGTGGAAAGGGTAGAAGCCACTACGCGGGCGGTAAAGGTAGATGCGTTAAAGCTGTGCTCAGCGTGCAGCACTAAGCAGGCGTCCATAATGCGCCCGTCCTCCGGATCCGGCTCCTCACCATGGAGCATGTACAGGAAGTTTGCGCCGTGCGAAAGATCGCTGCGAGGCGGAACGTACTCGAGCCCTTGCCGGAAGCGGTGCAGCGCTGCTACCACGCTTGCAATCTGCGAAATTTGGTGTAAGGTGTCGCGGCAGTTGCAGTAGGCGGAGTGTTGAATTTTGTGTTCAACATAACCGCTGAGATATGAGATTACGGACTGCAGCAGTTCCATAGGGTGGCTTTGGGGCGGGAACTCCTTAATCATGTGAAGCACCGCTGGCGAAAGGTCTCGGCCAGCCCGCATGCGAGCGCGAAAGCTCTCAAGTTCCGTTGGAGTCGGCAACTCCCCATAAAGCAGCAGATAGGTTGTCTCTTCAAAGCTAGTGTTGCGAGCAAGATCTTCTATGGAATATCCTAAATAGAAGAGCTTCCCATTTTCGCCATCAATCCGGCAAATCTTGCTCTCTGCGGCAATAACGCCTTCCAGTCCCTTTGCATACTCGGTGTTGGCCATAGCCGGTTATCCCCTTTTCAGTAAGTATTCGCGCCGCATATTTCAGGTCGGCGGGCCGTAGATACACAGCAACCGCGCTGTGTAACCGCTTCCTAACTACAATATAGTAACCTTTAGCCTTGGTGTCAGGCCCATGCCACAGTCTTCAATTCAGGCCCACGCTGTCAGCGTGAGGCTCTGATCATCAAGCGCTATGAAGCGGCATTCCCGCCGCGGACAACGCCGCCTCACGCACGACTTCACTCAGAGTAGGGTGCGCATGGCAGGTGCGTGCTAAGTCCTCAGCGCTGCCGCCGAACTCCATGGCAACGACAATCTCGGCAATGAGGTCGCTCGCCCAGGGGCCCACAATGTGTGCACCCAGAATCTTGTCGGTCTCGGCGTGTGCAAGGATCTTGACAAAGCCAGCCGTTTCTTCCATAGCCAGTGCCCGCCCGTTCGCCCCAAAGCTAGCTTGGCCCTTGGTAAATGGTATCCCCGCTTCCTTCAGCTGGGCCTCGGTAGACCCCACCGCAGCAAGCTCCGGCCAGGTATACACCACATTGGGCACAGTGCTGTAGTCCACCAGGCCAGGCTTTCCGGCAATAATCTCGGCCACTGCAAACCCGTCGTCTTCCGCCTTGTGGGCTAGCATTGGCCCGTGGATGAGGTCGCCCACCGCGTAGATCCCGTCTATTGAGGTGCGAAACTTCTCATCTACCGTGACGCGGCCTTTCTCACCAGCAACGCCAAGTGCCTCAAGCCCTAAAGCTTCTGAGTAGGGTTTACGACCAACTGCAACGAGCACCTTCTGAGCCTCTACCGTTGCTGAACTACCGTCCTTCAGCTTCACGCTGAGTGACACGCCCTTTTTGGACTGCTTGCTTTCCTCAACCTGAGCCCCCAAGTGGAACTTCACTCCCGCCTTTTCCATTTCCTGCTGCAGCACCTTGGATAGCCGTGGGTCCCATCCTGGAAGAATGTTGGGTTGCAGCTCAATTACCGTGACGTCCGAGCCGAGCCGAGCCCAGACGCTTGCCATCTCCAAGCCTATGGCGCCCGCACCCACAACCGCCAACTGCTTGGGCACCGTCTCAAGCGACAGCGCTTCGGTGGAGCTGAGTATCTGCTTTCCGTCAAATGGCAGGCTCGGAAGCTCCACCGGAACACTTCCGGTTGCAAGCACCACTGCATTTGCCGTCAGCTCCGATATCGACATGGATTCCGAACCTGCACCATTTTCACCGCCTGCGCCGCCGGAACCGCCAGCGCCGCCCCCACCGCTAACTTCTACCGTGTGAGCGTCAACAAGCCGCGCCGTGCCGGTGTACACATCTACGCCAGCCTTCTTACAGAGCATGGCAACCCCGCCGGTGAGTTTCTCTACAACCGAGTCTTTACGCTTCATCATGGTAGGAAGGTCCAGCGTGACGCCTGTCAGTTTGAGTCCGTGGGCCTCAAGCCCATGAAGCGCCTTGTGATACTGTTCACTGGAGTCCAGCAGCGCTTTTGAGGGGATACAGCCGACATTGAGACATGTGCCCCCAAGTGTAGGACGCTTATCTACCAGTGCGGTACGCAGGCCCAGACGAGCACCGCGCAGTGCAGCTACATAACCCGCTGGTCCAGCACCAATCACCAACATCTGATATCGTTCTTTATCTGCCATTCTGTGTCCTTCAGTTCCGCCCAGTCACGTTTCCACCATGCTCATCTACAAACCAAGCAGGAGTCGTGCAGGGTCTTCAACCGCGTTTTTTATGGTGTTCAAAAAACCTATTGCCTCGCGGCCGTCAACAATTCGGTGATCATAGGTGAGCGCCAGATACATCATGGGTCGTATGACAATTTCATCCTCAACTACAACCGCACGCTTCTGTATGGAATGCATACCCAGCACCGCACTCTGAGGCGGGCTTGGAATTGGGGTGGAAAGCATGGAACCAAACACCCCGCCATTTGAGATAGTAAAGGTTCCGCCACTCAGTTCGTCCGGCTTAATTTTCTTGGACGCGGCACGCGTAATGAAGCCAAGGATTTCTGCCTCGATATCGGCAAAACTTTTGCTATCCGCGTCCTTCACCACCGGGGTGATCAGACCCTTTTCACTCGAGAGAGCCACGCCAACATGGTAGTAGTTGTTATACAGAATGTCCTCACCCTCAATGAAGGCGTTCACTTCCGGATAATGCTGAAGTGCGTGCACCGCGGCAGTAACAAAAAAAGACATGAAACCGAGCTTGACGTCAAACCTTTTCTCAAAATCGGACTTATAGGTGCTTCGCAGCTCCATTACACGACTCATATCTACCTCGTTGAAGGTAGTCAAATGCGCTGACGTTTGTTTTGACGAAACAAGGTTTGTCGCAATACGTTTGCGCAGGTTGGACATGGGCTTGCGTGTTTGTCGCTCACCAGCTGCCGGGGCGGGCGCGGTGGAGCTGGCGGCGGCTGCCGGGCTGGCCGCGGGGCTGGCGGCGGGGGTGACTGCCCGGCTGGCTGCCGCGGCTGCCTCAAGCGCGTCTTCTTTGGTTATTCGCCCGTCCTTGCCGCTGCCTTTCACGCGTGAAGCATCAAGGTCGTGCTCGGCGATAATGCGTCTCACTGCGGGCGAGAGCGCCTCGTTTTCGGGCTCGTTCCCGGGCTTGCTGTCGCTTCCGCTGTCGCCTCCAGCCTCCGCTTCAGATCCGTTCGCGGCGTGACCGTCACGAGCCGCTTGTGCGGATGCTTCGGTGTCAATCTTAGCCACCGTTTGACCAACCTGAACCTCCTCACCCTCAGCTGCGCTGGTACTCAAAACGCCAGATGCGGGAGAAGGCACCGACATGGTTGCCTTGTCGGTTTCAAGCTCAAAAAGCTCCTCCCCTTCCTCCACCATCTCGCCGCTCTTTTTGAGCCAAGAGGCCAGTATGCCGCTTGAGATCGACTCACCGATCTGTGGAACCTGTACTTCATGCATCATTTATTTCCTCCGAGAAGGCCTCACCTAAAAATTTATCAAGCTCCAAGCTATGCTTGCGAAAGGAGCCAGCTGCCGGGCTTGGTCGTCTTGGCCGTCCCACATAGGGAATGCTCACGAGTTCAAGTGCCTCTAGCAGGTAAGGTTGAATAAAAGTCCAAGCCCCACGATTTTGGGTTTCTTCTTGCACCCATTTATAGACTTCAGCCTTGCTGTAATGCGCGACAACCTCACGGAACTGCTCACGATGGAAGGGATATATTTGCTCAATGCGAATAATTGCGGTGTCGGTAATTCCTTGTTTCTCACGATACGCGTCTAGATCGTAGTAGACCTTCCCGCTGCAAAAGAGTACTCGCTTTGCGTCCGTCGGGCCTTTAGGGTCATCCAGAATATGCTGGAAACCTCCCTCGGTGAGATCCTGCACCGAGGAAACCGCCTCTTTATGACGCAGCAGGCTTTTGGGAGCCATAACAATAAGCGGCTTTCGAAAGGGCTGGTGTATCTGTCGCCGCAAGGCGTGAAAATACTGCGCTGGTTCCGTCATGTTGACTACCTGTAAGTTGTCGTCGCCGCACAGCTGCAGGAATCGCTCTAGGTGAGCACTTGAATGCTCCGGGCCCTGGCCTTCGTACCCATGCGGCAACAACATTACCAGGCCACTTGAACGGAACCATTTGGACTCTCCCGATGCAATGAACTGGTCAATGATGACCTGAGCTCCGTTGACAAAGTCACCAAACTGAGCTTCCCACATGACCAGAATATTGGGCTGTACAAGACTGTAGCCATAGTCGAACCCAAGAACCGAAAACTCACTCAGGGGACTGTCAAAAACTGAGAACCAGCCTTGTTCCGGACCCAGATTCCTCAGTGGCACGTAGCTCCGTGGTTTTGCGCTTGCCACATCCCACCATACAGCATGCCGTTGACTAAAGGTCCCGCGCCCACAGTCCTCACCACTGAGTCGCAGCGCATGCCCCTCAAGCAAAAGAGTTCCAAAAGCCAGACTCTCGCAAAAGGCCCAATCCAACCCCTCTCCCGAATCAAAGACCTCCTGTCGTTGTGTCAGGAGCCGCTGCAACTTAGGGTGTGGATTGAAGTCCGCCGGATAACCAACAAGCGCCTGAGTTATGTGTTCAAGCGTATCATGGCCAACCGCGGTAGTGACCGGGTCAAAACTATACTTGGTAGTAAACTGTTGCCACTCTCCACCCTGGAACGAATCGTTCACAGAAGGCGCCCAGTCGGGACTTTTGGCTTTCTCAAGCTGCAGCTTCAAAACATTGCGGTACTTTTCTTTAAAGGCTTTCTGTTTTTCAAGCGGAAACACCTCTGGCTCGTTGAGGGTTTCGCCATAAATGGCAGCAGTACTATCATGTTCCTTAATGGTGTTGTACATGAGCGGATGCGTAAAACTTGGCTCGTCTGCCTCATTATGGCCAAGGCGCCTATAACAAAAAATATCCACCACAGCATCGTAACTGAATTTCTGGCGATAGCGCATGGCCAGGTCAATGGCGTTGATAACCGCCTCAGGGTCATCTCCATTGACGTGAATAATGGGTACCGGCATAGATTTGGCGATATCTGTTGCAAAGAATGTTGACCGCGCATCGCGGCTTGCCGTCGTAAAACCAATCTGGTTGTTGAGAATGATATGAACAGTGCCACCTGTTCGGTAACCCTTAAGCTGCGATAGATTAAGGGTCTCTGCGACAACTCCTTGGCCGGAAAAGGCCGCGTCCCCGTGCACGAGTATTGGCATTACCTTTTTTCTGTTGTTGTCGTTACGGCGCCGTTGTATACCCCGACACTTGCCTTCAACTACCGGATTAACCGACTCAAGGTGGCTGGGGTTAGCAACAAGGCTGATGTGGATCTTGTCACCGTCATTATTCTCCCAATCAAAGCTATGACCAAGGTGATACTTCACGTCACCACTACCACCGTAGGCATGCGCCTGGTAGTTGTCTATAAACATGGAGAAAGTCTCGGCGGCTGGCTTGCGCAAGACGTTGGTAAACACATTAAGGCGTCCGCGGTGGGCCATTCCAAGCACAATTTCCTGTAACCCGTGCCGTGCGGCCGAGTAAACAGCGTAGTGCAGCGCAGGTATCAGAACCTCACCGCCCTCAAGTGAAAACCGCTTCTGACCAATGAAGTTGTTCTGGACAAAATGTTCAAACTCTTCTGCCTTAATGAGATCTTTCTGGAATCTCACCTTGTGCTCGGTATCCCACCGTGTTTCGGATGAGGCGCCTTCGATCTTCTCAATTAACCAACGGCGCATGGGCTTATTCTGAATATGCAAGAACTCGTAACCGGTACTACCGCAATAGATGTCGCTCAATTTGGAGATCAGATCTTGGAGTTTCATCCGAGCGGGCTTAATGTATCGGCCGGTGCTGAAATCCTGGTCGGCCGGTGCATCACTGAGGCCAAAGGCAGCAAGGTCAAGGCTCTCGAAGTTGCCTTCCATGGTGTAGTACATGTAGTCCAGCTCAGGCGTCGTGTACTGCTGCAAAGGATTCAAGCGCGCATAGATGTACCCGATATCCCGATATCCCCAAATGAGCGCATTGACGCGCCCTTGGTAAAAACCTGGGTCGCTTTCGGACACGCCAGAAGGAGACGGGCCCCGAAACTCGGTGAAGTCACGACCATCAACCGAGGAAGACGGCATTCTTTTGTTCGCTCGTCCTTCGATTGCAGGCCTTGTCGCTCCTTCACTTTCCAGGTGCGAAAAGTAGTCTCGCCAGGGTGGGTCGACACTAGTGGGGTCCGAGCTCCACATTTCGTAGAGCTCCTCTAGATAATCTGAGCGCATCAAACTGAGGTCTTCCGAG
The DNA here is from genome assembly GCA_007695055.1 of Spirochaetaceae bacterium. Taxonomy (GTDB): domain Bacteria; phylum Spirochaetota; class Spirochaetia; order DSM-27196; family SLAA01; genus SLAA01. Next base: position 8,273 of record REEM01000077.1, read on the forward strand.
TTCACCATTCCCTCTCCGCTCTTGTTCTGTATGTAGTCCAACGGTGCTGAGCGCCGTGGATTAGGTAGCCTGAAGCATCTTTGCTAAGAGTCCCGGAATCTCGTCCGGTTTGTCGGCAACTGGTACTCCAGCCTCATGAAAAGCCTTCACCTTTGCCTCGGAAGTTCCCTTGCCACCTGAAATAATTGCGCCTGCATGCCCCATACGTTTGCCCGGCGGTGCCGAACGACCAGAAATGAAGGCCGCAACCGGCTTGCTCATGTGCTCGCGTATAAAGTCAGCCGCTGCTTCCTCGTCCTCGCCACCGATCTCACCAATGACAACAACGCCAGTAGTATCCGGGTCGGCCTCAAATAGTTTCAGCATGTCTATGAAGTTTGACCCTATAACCGGATCACCTCCAATACCCACGCAGGTCGACTGGCCCATGCCAGCCATGGTGAGGTTGTACACAACCTCATAGGTCAGGGTCCCACTGCGAGAGATCACACCAATTCCACCGGGCTTGTGAATACGCGCTGGCATAATTCCAATCTTGCATTTGCCCGGCGAGATGAGCCCCGGGCAGTTGGGCCCTATAAGTCTGAGGCCACGCTCCTGCACGTAGCTATAGTTGTGTATCATTTCCAGAACCGGAACACCTTCTGTAATGCAAATGATCAGGGGCACACCGGCGTCGGCAGCTTCCCGCACCGCTGCCGAGGAAAACTTCGCAGGGACAAAAATGACAGTTGCATCAACACGATGTTCCGCCATGGCCTCTTTGACCGTCGAATACACCGGAATCTCGTCAAGTTTTTCTCCGGCCTTCCCCGGTGTTACCCCGGCTACAACCTTGGTACCGTCAGCCGTCATGGCCCGAGCGTGAAATGCTCCGTCGCGTCCGGTAATTCCTTGAACCAGAACCTGTGTTTTTTCATCAATTAATATACTCATTGCCGCTCCTCGTTAGGCTCGTTGCGCTCTTAAGCGACCGATACAACCTTCTCAACCGCCTCGCTCAGGCTTTCAGCAACCTCAAGACCACGGTCGGTAAGCAACTTTCGGCCTTCCTTGTCGTTCGTACCAATCAGTCGGATTACCAGCGGCAGTTTAATGTCTATCTGATCCATTGCCATGAGAATGCCCTTGGCGATATCGTCACAACGGGTTATCCCACCGAAAATATTGATCAACACCGCCTTGCAGTTGGGGTTTCCCAAAATGATAGATAAGGCGTTCAACACCTTCTCGGGGTTTGAGCTGCCACCTACATCAAGAAAATTGGCCGGTGAACCACCATACAGCTTGATAATGTCGAGAGTAGCCATAGCCAGCCCCGCGCCATTAACTATGCACCCAATATCACCGTCCAGGCTAACAAAACTCAGACCGTGTTTATTGGCTTCAATTTCGTCGGCGGAGTACTCTTCCAGATTCTTCAGGGCTTCAATGTCCGGATGCTTAAACAGTGCGTTGTCGTCAAAGTTCACTTTTGCATCCAGCGCAAGGAGTACCTCGTCCTCAACCAGTCCGTAGGGGTTAATCTCTACCAGGGAGCAGTCTTTCTCAACAAACAGGCGGTAGAGCTTTGTTACCGTGTCTTGAGCCTGCTCTAGCAGCTTTGGCGTTTCAAACACCTTGGAAAGGGTCTGTTTCAGCTCGGCGTCTTGTATGCCTTTGACCGGATCAATGGGTAGCTTGAGAATTTCGTCAGGACTACTGACCGCGAGTTCTTCTATATCTACACCACCGGCCTTACTGACCATAAGCAGCACGCTCTTGGTGTTGCGGTCCAGCACCAGACCAAGATAAAACTCTTGTTTGATATCCGCCGCTGGCGCGACTAGCACCTTCTCAACCGGAAGTTCTTTAATGGTCAAGGCCAAGATCTCTGCGGCACGTTCCCGCGCCTCGTCCGGGCTTTTCGCAATCTTGACCCCACCGGCCTTGCCGCGGCCACCCACTAAGACCTGCGCCTTAATGACCACGGTACCGCCAATTTTCGCTGCAGCCTCGGCCGCCTGCTCGGCAGTGGTCACCACCATTTCTACCGGTACCGGTACGCCGTATTCACCGAATAGTTGTTTTCCCTGATACTCATGTACCTTCATATTGTTCGGACCTCACTCCTCGGCCGTTTTCTCACCACGGGCCTCACGATACTTCTTAATCTCACGCTTTGTCAGATTTATAAGCTTGGTAATTTTTATATCTCTCGGACAGACGCGCGTACACTCAAAATGATTCTCACACGGCCAGACTCCGTTCTTGGAGTCAAGCACATCTAGTCGCGCCTCAAGTCCTTGGTCACGGCTGTCAAAGACATACCGCGCCGCTGCCACTATCGCCGCAGGTCCAATGAAGTCCGGGTTGTCGTCCAGTACAGGACAGGCAGAGTAGCAGGCAGAGCAGTTAATGCACTTGGTGGCCTCGTCAAAGAGCGCTCGTTCCTCCGGAGACTGGAGGCGCTCCTTTTCCTGTACCTCATCCTTAGGTATAAGGAAGGGCTTTACGGACCGAAACTTCTCAAAAAAGACCTGTTGGTCAACCATGAGGTCACGTTGTACCGGCATATGCCGCAACGGCTCAATGCGAACCACATCGCCCTCTTTTTCAGTTACATCCTGCACCAGCGTTTTGCAGGCAAGCCGTTCCTTGCCGTTAATTCGCATGGCATCCGAACCACACACACCATGAGCACAACTTTTCCGGAAACTCAGGCTGCCGTCCATGTCTCGAGATATCCGGATAAGGCCGTCAAGTATACGGTCGGTCGGCTCTAGGGTCAGCTCATATCGCTTAAACTCGCCCTCCCCCGTGGAGGCCGGATCTTGTCTATATAACTCAAGGACAACGTTCATATATCTTCTCCTTCTTCCTGTTCACACCCTGCTAGGTTGAGGGCCTAGTATACTCGCGGCTTGGGTTCCCAAATGCCAACATCAACCGACTTATAGTCTATGCTGACTTTGTCGCCGTCAAGCCGGGCAAGCGTGTGCTTGAGCCAGCCATCATCGTCACGATCAGGATAGTCCGGGCGAGAGTGGGCGCCTCTACTTTCCTGTCTATTCTCGGCGGAAACGGCGGTGATCAGCGAGAGATCAAGCAAATTCTCCAGCTCAAGAATTGCCAAAACTTCAGTATTGAAGTTCTCGGCTGTATCCTGAACCCGAACCTCCTTAAACTCTTCGCGAAGCGTACGAATAGCGGCTACAGCCTCCAGCATTTGGCTTTCTTCTCTATACACACCGACCTTAGCCGTCATGACCGACTGCATCTCACGATAGATCGGCCCGGGATGTTTGCCTTTCTCGGTCTTGAGTTTCTCAATACGCGCCGCATAGACCTTTGCGGCCCCTTCATCTACTGCGCCGTGGCTCACATTTTGAACGTACTCGGCAATGTGTTTACCTGCACGCCGCCCAAACACAACCAGGTCAACCAGACTGTTGGTACCAAGGCGATTCGCCCCATGAACCGACACACAGGCACACTCACCGGCGGCATACAGACCTTCATATACGGTGCCGCCTGTGTCTACACGGCCGTGAACGTCGGTCGGTATTCCACCCATTGCGTAGTGTGCGGTAGGTTGTACCGGCATGGGCTCCTCGGCAGGATCGACCGCGAGATAGGTGCGACAGAAGTCCGCGATATCGGGTATTTTGCTCTCAACCACGTCGCGGCCGAGATGGCTTGCGTCAAGCATGACCCAGTCGTCTATTTCGCGGTCACCCCGCACGCCACGGCCCTCAAGTATCTCGGTCATTATTGCGCGGGAAACCATGTCGCGCGGCGCCAGATCAAGCATGGTGGGAGCGTAGCGTTCCATAAAGCGTTCACCCTTGCTGTTGAGCAGGATTCCGCCCTCGCCGCGGACACCTTCGGTAATGAGAATGCCCATGCCCTTGATACCGGTCGGATGGAACTGGAAAAACTCCATATCTTCCATAGGAATGCCAGCACGAGCCAGAACGGCCGGGCCGTCACCAGTGTTCGCAATGGCGTTGGAGGTGATGCGGAACATGCGCCCGAAGCCGCCGGTGGCAAATAAAACTGCCTTGGCTCGGAAAATGTGCACCTCTCCGGTCTTGAGTTCAAAAACAACAACGCCAGTACAGCGAGTACCGTCAAGCAGAAGCTCAACGACCTGAAACTCGTCAAAGAAATGAACGTCGTTCTTAATGCACTGTTGATACAAGGTCTGAAGGATCATGTTTCCGGTACGATCGGCTGCGTAACACGAGCGGTGCACCGGCCCTTCACCAAAGTTCCGGGTGTGTCCGCCGAACCTACGTTGCGCAATACGACCTTCCGGTGTTCTGCTGAACGGAAGCCCTCTGTTTTCAAGATCATACACTGTCTGCACGGCTTCCTCGGCGAGGATACGCGCTGCTTCCTGATCAACGAGGTAATCACCGCCTTTTACGGTGTCAAAGGCATGCCACTCCGGCTTGTCTTCCTCAACATTACCGAGAGCTGCGCCTATTCCTCCCTGAGCTGCACCGGTATGACTGCGCATTGGGTACAACTTGGAAATCACCGCTGTTTTTGCGGTTCTTCCTGCTTCAAGAGCTGCGTACAGTCCGGCACCACCAGCGCCGACAATCACCGCGTCAAACTCATATACCACGACCTACTCCTTGT
>REEM01000141.1 GCA_007695055.1 Spirochaetaceae bacterium
CAATGCACTCTATGACGCAAACAAACAAATGGTGTTCACCTGTGACCGACCGGTTTCTGAGATTCGCGATCTCACAGACCGCCTACGAAATAGATTTGAACGAGGGCTCAACGTAGATCTACAACCGCCATCCTATGAGACGCGGTTTGCAATTCTCAAAAAGAAAATTGAACGCAGTGCATTAGACATTCCTACCGAAGTCATAGAGCTCATCTGTAATAATGTTACAACCAATGTCCGTGACCTTGAAGCTGCACTCACAAAACTCATAGCCTATGCCGAGTTAGTGAACAAGCAGATCACAGTCGCAGTTGCACGTAGCCAGTTAAAAGATATGCTATCTAATCCTCATCAGTCAAAAATTACCATAGACGCTATTCAACGAGCAGTTGCGGACTACTTCAATCTCTCAAGCCAAGAACTCAAAGGGAAGAAACGCACAAAAACAGTAGCATTTCCCCGGCAATTAGCTATGTATATCTGTCGTGAGATTACCGAATACTCTACGACCGAGGTCGGGCTTGAGTTTGGTGGCCGCGATCACACTACGGTCATGTATGCTTGCCAACGAATTGAAAACCGTATTCGAACAGACGCCACTGTTGAAACCATCATTCAGAACCTAATTAGAGATATTAAGAGCAAAGGAATACGGTAGAAACTCTGTGGAGAACACCCCTACCAATAGGGGTTCTCTGGGGATATCTTTTGGGAGCTCGGAAACTGTGGACCGTTTACTAATAACTACAAGGACTTGTCATGCACTTCAACTTACGGTGAGACAAGATCTTAAGTGGGTTTTGCACATGTTAAGTGTTCCCACTATTACAACTACTAGTTTATAACTATATACAATAATAAGAGGGACAAGGAGCACGTGATCATGAAGTTCGTATGTGACAAAGATGTAATCATGCGAGAGATATCCGTTGCTGCGGACATCATCTCGTCAAAAACTACGCTTTCCATACTTTCAAATGTGTTAGTGGAAGCTTCAGATCAAAGCTTGAAGATCCGTGCTACAGATCTCAAGGTAAGTTTTGAAACAGCAATTCCAGTAACCGTTGAAGGTGAAGGCCGTACGACTGTCTTCTGCGATAAGCTGCTGGGAATACTCCGCTCGTTACCTTCCGGTGATGTTGAATTTGAAACTACCGGCTCTGACCGTATGATCATTCGTCCCCGAGGAAAAAAGATTGATTTCCGACTAAAGTGCATTGACGCAGATAAATTTCCCGAGATTCAACTTGCAGTTGAAGACGCCTACTGGGAGTTCCCTCAGAAAGACTTTATAGAAATGATCTCCCAAACTGTGTTTGCCGTTTCAGATGACGAGACTCGTTATTTTATGAACGGTGTCTACATGGAGAACCAAGAAGGCACACTTATCATGGTGGCTACAGACGGCCGCCGACTGGCTCTCGTAAAGAAGTATCCCAGCTCCGAGATGAAAGAGTTTCCAGGAATAATTGTACCACCAAAAGTACTGACCTTGATTCGTAAACAAGCATCCGGTGAGGGCTCCTTTTCCATTGCAGTAACAGAGAAGAACTTGTTTGTCCGATTTGAGAATCAAAAGATCTCCTCAGCCCTCATTGACGGTCAGTTCCCAAACTATCGACGCGTAATTCCGGAGGAACAAATCCATGAGCTTACGGTGTCTCGAGTTGAACTGGCCGAGGCGCTTAGGCGGGTTTCATTGCTAGTAGAAAAGTCTCGCCGAATATATGTTGATCTCCGTCCAGAGGCCATTCTTATGCGTAGTGAAGAAACCGATATTGGAGCTGCTAGCGAAGAGATATCCTGTGATTATAGCGGACCTGAATTAACTATAGCCCTTAATTATCTGTACCTCTCGGAGCCACTCAAAGCTATTGAGTCTGAACGTGTGAGAGTACGCTTCACCGAGTCCAACAAAGCGGTGACTTTACAGCCCGAGCCGGAATCGGACTACTTCCACATTGTCATGCCTATGCAGTTGGATTAAAGGTATCGGCTAAACCTGAATGGCTTTTACGCAACTTAGAAGTTTTGGTTTTCGTAATCTTGCGGATGAGACAGTGAAAATCAATGCTCCTGAAGTCTTTTTTGTTGGTGAGAACGGCCAGGGTAAGAGTAACTTTCTGGAAGCTTTGCATTACCTCTGTTACGGCAGTTCTTTTCGTACTCGAAAACCTGAACATCTTCTTCGTACTGGTGATAAGGTCTTTCGGCTTGTGGCAAGAGTCTCTGAACCCAACCAGCTTATTGACGAGCTCTCGGTTACCTTTGAGGACAAGAAACGTCAGATCTGTTTTGACGGCAAAGTTGTACAGGATCGTAAAGATCTACTCGAACGGTTCCCTTGTTTTGTCTTTTGTCACGGAGATATTGAGTTCATTACCGGACCACCCGAGATACAACGCTTGTTCTTTGACCAAACATTAACCCTGCTTGACCATGGATACATTGACCTATTACGAAACTACCGCCAGATCCTTCGTTCACGCAACGCCTGTATTAAAGATAACCGCCATGAGCTACTGAGCGTTTATGATGAACAGCTCATTGAGTACGGACGGCTAGTTACGAAAAGGCGGATTGAGGTAGTGAGCGAGTTTAACGAGTCTTTATCTGAGGTCTTTGAGCGCACCGCACGAATGAACGCAGAGGTGAACATACGGTATTTGCCATCTTGGAAGGAAGGTCAAGAATCAGCTACTCTGAATCGTCTAAGGGAACGAGACCTGACATTCGCAACTACCACCTCAGGGCCGCATCGTGACAGATATAGGTTCATTAAGGATGGTCGTCAGTTTACTGAGACAGCAAGTACTGGACAGTTGCGTCTCCTATCTTTGGTTCTCCGCACAGCTCAAGTAAACTACTTCTGGAACAAGACCCAGAGGCGACCAATACTTCTTTTGGACGATGTACTCCTTGAACTTGACCACACTCGTCGCGAACGCTTTCTGAATGATCTTCCACCCTATGAACAGGCATTTTTCACCTTTCTTCCCCAGGAGCCATATGCGAGTTATCGTAAACCAGATACCCTTGTCTATGAGGTGAAAAGCGGAAGCTTTACACTCCATGAAGAAGACGAGGGCAAGCATGTCTGAGATGAAAAAGGCTGGTGATATTCTCAAAACCTTCTTTGACCGTTCTGTGCTCGCCGAGGGTGAAAAGTACCTACGATTCTTTGGTGCTTGGGATGAAATTGTCGGACCAGACATATCTGCTCATGCAAAAGCAGTCGACATTGTTCACTCGTCGGTGGTAGTACAAGTGGATCATCCAGGCTGGCTTCAGATGTTGCAGCTGCGCGAAAATAATGTACTTCAAGCGCTCCATAGGAGGTTCCCGGACCTAAAGATTACGGGAATGCGATATAGACTGGTAGATCCAGGGCACTTTAGCGCACCTGAGAGTGAAAATGTTGACCTGACCAAGCAGAAACCACGCACTAATCTGGAAACGGACACCAAGAATGTACACGAGACAGCCGGTAAAGCATCAACCACTCAGGATTTGCAGGCTGTCACAGACCAAGAGGCACTAAACGCCATTAGCGACGACACTTTGCGCCAAGGCCTTGAGCGTCTCGCGGAAGCACTACGGCGGCACGATGAAGATTCGTGATCTTCTCCAAATCATTGACACGTCTGAATTGCAAAGCGTATACTACGCGCCCGTTACCATTATTGTCTTAGTTATCAAAGGAGACCTGCGATGAAGCGCACATATCAACCCAGCAGGGTTAAACGAAACCGAAAGTTCGGTTTTCGTGCCCGAATGAAGACCAAAGGCGGACGTCTAATTTTGAAGAGACGCCGTGCTAAAGGACGGAGCAAGCTGTCCGTCGCTGATGAAAAGAAGCCTTACTAGAGATGAACGTCTTCGCACAGAGCGTAGCATAAAGTCAGTCTTCGTGAGCGGCAAGGTACTACGTGGACGGGGGATGCAGCTTAGATATGTTGCAAACAACCTCAATCATAATCGCTACTTGGTCGTTACCGAACGGAAATTTGGAACAGCGGTGCGGAGAAATAAGGCCCGTAGAGTTGCCAAAGAGCTTTTTCGTACATCCAAACCCGAGCAAACTCAAGGATTCGACCTCGCGCTGATCGTCTTTCGGGGGGACTACACCTTTTCCGAACGAAGCCGGCAGTTTCGCGTGCTACTTGGTAAAGCCGGAATCCTGTAGGAGTCCTCATGGAAAAGAATACCCTAATTGCCGTAATCCTCTCGGTTGTAGTAATCACCGTAGGATTCATGATTCAGAACGCGTTGTTTCCTCCAGATGATTTTGGGCCCGCTGTAACTGCTCCCGCAGAAGAGCGCCCTGCACCTGAGGCCACTCAGTCCGTTGATCCCCTACCAGATCCCGTGCGTGCGGCTGGCACAATTGAACCTGCACCCGACCACGAGCCAGCACGCGTTGCCGACTACACACTCCGTACCGATCTGCTGAGCGTTACTTTTGACCCACATGGAGCCGTGATTCGCTCATTTGAGTTGCTCGAGCACCGCGATGGAGATCGTCCGGTTGAAATGATCAAACAAGGCCTGGGTTCCGACGGTGGCTTTACCCTCCATTTTGGCGACTCCAATAGTCCGGCTGTTGATGCTGCTTTCCATCGGCGTGATACCACCGCGGCGAACACAGTTGAGTTTTACCGCGACTTCTTAGTTCATAGAAATTCCAACAACGGTGAAGATCCTATCCGTTTCCGCGTTCGTCGAATCTATCGGTTCCAAGACGGCGAGTACCTTGTTGAAGGTGACACCGTATTTGAAAACCTGAGCGGTGGAGCTGTGCCTCTAAATTTCTCCGGGATTGCCTACACCATTGGTCTGGGTCCCCAGATCGGGCCAAGTTTCCAGGAACTCGATGGTCGAAACGAGTACCGACGCTTTGCTCACTACGACGGAGATCGCACCCGATATGAGGATCTCCGCGCAGGAGCGGAAGAGGTTTTGGATCGCAGGATAAATTGGACGGCTATAGTAGGAAAGTACTTTGCACTAGCTGTAGTACCCGGGACGGTTGAGTATGAAGTGACCTTTGCGAAGCGAGATGTTACTGGCCTTGAAGAGGGGGCTCAACTATTTCTGTCGCGACCGGTCATTCGTAGCCAGTTCCAGACCGACACACTTCGATACTATGTTGGGCCGCGTACTGACTACGCTGCTCGCTACAACAACCCGTCGGATAACGCTTTTGCCGCACGTAACCTTGAACTTGATGAGTTGGTGCAAACTCGGTTTCTCCTTGGCTGGCTTGAGAACTTCTTGAAGTTTTTCCTCAATATCATTTATGGGGTGATTCCTAATTACGGGATTGCAATTATTCTGCTCACAATACTCGTGAAACTTGCAACCGCTCCTCTTACCAAGAAGAGCTTTGAGTCCATGGGTAGAATGCAGGAACTTGCTCCTAAGATCCAAGAGATCAAAGAAAAGCATGGCGACAACCCACAAAAAATGAATCAGATGACGGCCGAGCTCTACAAGAAAGAAGGCGTAAACCCCTTAGGTGGTTGTTTACCCATGCTGCTTCAGTTCCCGTTCTTCATTGCGATGTTTGGACTCTTCAACAACCATTTTGATCTTCGTGGAGCAGTCTTTATTCCGGGTTGGATTACAGACCTTTCGGCTCCAGAGTCTATACTGAACTTTGGCGATTTCACCTTACCACTGCTAGGATGGAATGACCTAAGACTGTTACCTATTGTCTTTGTTGCAACGCAATTACTCAGCACCAAGTTTATGCAAACACCCTCGGCACAAGCCGGGCAGATGAAAATGATGACCTACATGTTGCCTGTTGTTTTCTTTTTTGTGTTGTATAACATGCCGTCCGGGCTCCTGGTATATTGGATTTTCTCCAATCTTCTACAGGTCGGGCAGCAGATGTTGACCAAGCGTCGTAAGCTGCAGTCCGCATAAGCCTAACAAAGGAGTACTACGCATATGACACGAGAGTTTGAAGGTAAAACCGAAAAAGACGCGATTGACGCAGCTATATCGGAATTAGGGCTCGAACGCGATGAGTTTGATGTAGAAATTGTCGATACCCAGAAATCCGGGCTATTTGGAATGTCAAAAAAGGTTCGCATACGGGTTCATACCAGCAGCGACTATGCACCGGTGAACGATACACAGCCGGAAAACGACTTTGAGCACGGGATTATCGACTTTGTAGCGGGTATGATCGAACGGATGGGCTATACAGCTGAAATTGTCATAAAGTATCGGGAGCCTGCTAAGCTGTGCTTGAGAATAGATTCGGAGAGCTCAGGAATTCTTATTGGACGTAAGGGGCAAAATCTTGATGCGTTGCAGTTGTTGGCCAATGTCGTTGCTGGCAGACTGTACGGTGACGAAATCAAGGTGATTCTGGATACCGAAAACTACCGGTCGCGTCGGGAGGAAAGCCTTGTGCGACTTGCCCACCAAGTAGGCGACCAGGTTCTCCGAGAAAAGGGATCCCGGCTGCTTGCTCCAATGAATCCGTTCGAACGAAGACTCATTCACACCTCCTTGACTGACATAGAAAACATTGCCACAAAAAGTGAGGGTGAGGGCCTTTACAAACAGGTTCGTGTATATTATCGTGGTGCAGGACAATAATTAGCTTAGAGCTTGAACTTGGCACGAAATTCACTTGTGGATAGCTTGTGGAAAGAACTCGGACTTCTGTCCGAGTTTTTTGTGATCATGCTACTCTGCCTAGCACATATTAAGGTAGTTCTCCTGATTCTCTCGCACTCTCCCGAAAAACAGCGTTTATTTCTTAGATTAGCCTAGTAATTATATATTTTGGATATTTATTCTTGCCTTTCCGGTGTCACCCAGAGTCCTACCTTTCGGTAGCGTTCAGCTGATCGGTTGAGTCTTTTTGACTTCATTCATTGCGGCTTGTCCCGTAGCATGTGTACAACCTGTGCATAACTTTTTTGCCATCACAGCAAAGTTCCTAGATAAAGCTATTGCGCTCAATGACTTAACTCGGTCTTCGGTCTACTTACCACGCTAGGATTGTTGATTCACTGAGTCGATACATAATACGGTAGTAGGATACACTTTTTGATTGTATACTTTTCAGATGGGCTCCACACTCAAACAAACACCTTTTTACACTGTTCATAAAGAAAAAAATGCTCGTTTTGCTCCCTTTGCTGGCTGGGAAATGCCTATTCAATATCCGTCTGGAGCAATAGCCGAACACAGGCATGTGCGAGCCCATCTTGGAGTCTTTGATACCTCACATATGGGCCGCTTTGAGCTTCGGGGCAAGGACGTTGTTAGCTTTCTTGACTACGCTGTAAGCAGCGATATCCTTACACTGGCTGAGAACGCATCGCGTTATGGACTCCTGTGTCGAGAAGATGGAGGGATCATTGACGATGTCTTTGTCTATAGGCTACAGGATCATTTCTTAGTTGTTGTAAATGCCTCGAATCTAGAAAAAGACTATAGGCACCTTGATGCATTGCGAAAGGATTTCGACGTCCAGCTGCTCGATCGTTCAACGGAGACTGTCATGCTGGCGATCCAGGGGCCGGAAGCCATTCCATTTCTTGATACCGTTGGTTCAGCCCCACTTTCCGGAACTCCTCGCTTTGGTGCCGCCTATTTAAAAATTGACGGGGTCGATGTAGTTGTTGGTCGCACCGGTTATACCGGTGAGGACGGCGTTGAGCTATTCTTCGGGAGTGAGTCTGCTCTACAGGTCTGGAACTACCTCTTTGTTGAAGCAGAGAAGCACGGAACTGATTTGCAGCCGATTGGTCTTGCCGCACGCGACAGTCTGCGCTTTGAGCCGGGATTCCCACTTTACGGCCATGAGCTTTCCGAGGATATTACCCCACTCGAGGCGCGCCTTAAATGGGCGTGTGAGTTTGATCGTAATTTCGTTGGACGAGATGCATTACGTAAGAGGTTTGACTCAGCAGATCCTCGGAAGCTCGCAACTATAGTGTTGCGTGATCGAGGCGTTCCACGAGAAGGCTGCGCGGTCCATGATCCTTCTGATGGTTCCGAGATTGGTCTGGTGGTAACCGGAATGTATGCTCCATCGGTTGATGCCTATGCAGCGAATGTGTACCTTGACAGTACTTTCAATAAAGTTGGAACGATGCTTGAGATTGACATTCGCGGTAAGCGTAAAGCTGCGGAGGTTATAAAGCGCCCCCTTTATACCCCGAGTTATCGATAAGTGCTTGACGTAAATCTTTGTTCCCTTTTTATTGGAAGGGAGTCGTATAAAGGCGAAGGGGTTTGGGTCTCAAGACCACCCTATTCGCACCAAATAGTAAGGAGTGAGTTGGTATGAACTTTGACAAAGACGCACGGTATCTTGAATCACACGAGTGGGCAAAGAAAGACGGCGAACTAGTGGCATGTGGTGTATCTGACTATGCGCAGGATAGTCTGGGAGACATAGTTTTTGTTGAGCTGCCGGAACTTGGTTCCAGTTTCAACAAAGGGGACGCTTTTGGTGTAGTTGAGAGCGTTAAGGCCGCGAGTGATGTCTATATGCCTATAAGTGGTGAAATCGTTGAGATTAACGGTGATCTTGAGGATAGTCCCGAGACGGTGAACTCCGATCCTTTTGGTGCGGGATGGCTGATCAAGGTAAAACCTAGTAATCCCGACGAACTTGAGGCCCTACTTTCGGCAGATGACTACAAGAGGTTTACTGACGGCTTAGACTCTTAATTCATGAATCCGAAACTACCGTTGGACGAGGAGAAGAATAGAGTATGGCATACATAGCAAATAGTGATCAGGATCGGGCAAAAATGCTCACGGCGATAGGTGTCGGCTCAATTCAAGAATTGTTCGACGACATTCCAAAATCGCTTCGGTTCCCCGAACTCGGTCTGCCAGCACCCTACTCCGAGTTGGACTGCATGGCTGAGTTAGAGAGTCTCGCGGTAGAAAATCTCAGTACAGGTGCAGCAATATCATTCTTAGGGGCCGGTGCCTGGAACCATTTTATTCCCAGTGTTGTTCCGTTCCTCGCTGGAAGGGGCGAGTTCGCCACCGCATATACTCCCTACCAAGCTGAGGCAAGCCAAGGAACCTTGCAATCAGTATTCGAGTACCAGAGTATGATCTCGGAACTAATCGGCATGGAGGTAGTTAACGCATCGCACTATGACGGGTCAACCTCACTGGCAGAAGCGGCAATGATGAGCGTTAATGTTTCTCGCGGTAAGCGAAAGAAGGTCTTGGTCTCCGGGGGAGTACACCCCGAGTATCGGCGCGTCATGCAAACCTATCTTCAAGCTATGGAAGTTGAGTTGCTGGGCATAAACGAATCGTCCTCTCCAAGTCCAGAGGCTTTTCTAGAGGCTGGCGGTAACCCTGCATCCACCTATGCCGGAGATCCGCGAGCAGAAGTTGAAGCTTTGGCTAAAGCTGCAGATGAAAACACCGCATGTGTAGTCGTTTCGAGCCCGGATTTTTTTGGGCGAGTTATCGATCTTGACGGCATTGCGGAGCAGCTTAAGCCCAAAGGGGTGCTCCTGGTGGTGAACACCGAACCAATCTCACTTGCGGTCTTTCGTGATCCAGGCAGTTATGGGGCTGATATAGTAACCGGCGAGGGGCAGCCGCTAGGTATAGATCTCTCTTACGGGGGCCCATATCTTGGGATATTTGGTACCCGTAAAGATCTGGTTCGCAAAATGCCGGGTCGTCTTGCTGGTGCAACTGTGGATACCGAGGGCAGTCGTGGCTTTGTTCTCACTCTCAACACCCGAGAACAACATATACGGCGCGATAAGGCAACGAGCAACATATGTACGAATCAGGCGCTCATGGCCCTACGAGCGGCAATCTACCTCACAGCAATGGGGCCAGAGGGGCTCAAACGTGTTGCTGAGATTTGTTATCATCGTTCGCACTATGCTGCTGAGCGAATTAACGAGCTCCCGGGCTACTCTGTACCGGACTTAGGTGCGCCTGTAGGGGGAGCCCAACCACAGTCTGTCTTTTTCAAAGAGTTCGTGGTCCGTACACCTAGGCCTGCCAAGGACCTCATTAACGAGCTTGCCGAGGAAGGCATTATCCCAGGACTTGACTTGGGCCGATATTTCCCTGGTCGGAGAAATGAACTCTTGATTGCGGTAACCGAAATGAACAGCCGGCTTGAGATCGATGCGCTTGTTGAGGCACTGGAGGAACAGTCATGAGAAAGGAACGACCTAAACTGCTGTTCGAAATATCCAGACCTGGGCGTCGTGCCGTCCGCCTACCGGAGAATGAAGTACCAGAAACCGAGATACCGGCAGGTCTGCGCCGAAAAAAACTCACACTTCCTGAGTTAAGCGAGCTGGATGTCGTTCGATACTTCACTAGGCTTTCGCAGCTTAACTTCTCTATAGATACCAACTTTTACCCCCTTGGATCCTGTACCATGAAGTACAATCCAAAACTGAACGAGGCAACATCCTCACTTGAGGGCTTTTCGGGCCACCACCCACTTACACCAATGAAATTTTCACAGGGTAGTCTCGAACTCATATATCGACTTCAAGCCCAACTAAGTGAGATTTCGGGGTTTGCTCAAGCAAGCTTGCAACCTGCCGCCGGTGCCCAAGGCGAGCTCACAGGCGTCCTCATGATCCGGGCTTACCACACCCATCGTGGTGATACCAAGCGACGGAAAATGCTCATTCCAGATAGCGCTCATGGCACAAACCCTGCAACAGTGACAATGGCGGGATACGAAGTAGTGGAGATTCCTTCGGACACCGAGGGAAACGTAGATCTTCAAGCACTCAAAGCGGCCTGCGACGATACGGTCGCCGGACTGATGATTACAAACCCCAATACCCTTGGACTTTTCGAGCGACGTATTGAGGAGGTTACCAAGGCAGTTCATGATTGCGGTGGGTTGGTTTACGGTGACGGCGCCAACATGAATGCAATTCTTGGTATTCTACGCCCCGGAGATGTTGGCATTGATGTAATGCACTTCAATTTGCACAAGACCTTCTCTACTCCACACGGTGGAGGGGGGCCGGGTGCTGGGCCGGTGGCGACGAACGAAAAGTTGGTAGAGTTTCTGCCGGGTCCAATAGTAGAAGAAAGCGCAGATGGATTTCGCTTTCATATGCCCAAACATACTATTGGACGTATGAAAGCCTTTCATGGAAGCTTTGGGATGCTTGTCAGGGCCTTTACCTATATTCTTAGCAATGGTGGCTCCGGTCTGCGTGAGCTTTCCGAGATCGCGGTTCTGAATGCCAATTACCTAAAGCATAAGGTGAGTGAGGTCTTTCCGGCCAAGTATAACCGAACGTGTATGCATGAGTTCGTTTCGGTCGGCAAGTTAAGTGATCGGGTGCACACTATGGATGTTGCCAAACGGCTGCTCGACTACGGAATGCATGCACCGACTGTATACTTTCCTCTCATTGTTAAAGAGGCGCTGATGATTGAGCCAACCGAAAGCGAAAGTGTTGAGACTCTTGATGAATTTGCGGCAGTGCTGCTAAAGGTTGCAAAGGAAGCAGAAGAAACTCCTGAGCTTCTTGAGCAAGCGCCCCACGAAATGCCCCTCCGACGCCTTGATGAGGTCTATGCCGCCAAGAACCTGGTGCTACGAGCCCAGGACCTTGCCGAAGTTGAACTCTAAGCGCTATACTACAATAACAACGCCCGCTCCACTTGGCTTTCATAGCAGGTGTCGCGGGTATTTTTCTTGCCACTAGCAGTCAAGAACACCAGTAACATCGCTTGATTATAGCGTGCCTATTCCAAGCATCAGATTTTTGAGGAGAAAACTATTATGTCCACCGTACCAAGAAATACCGATCAAAGTACCGACCGTAGCTTAAGGCTTGGTCTTGACTATGATGTAAAAGACTTAGCCCTAGCCGAATGGGGTCGCAAAGAACTAGACGTTGCTGCACACGAAATGCCGGGGCTTATGGCAGTTCGAGCGAAGTACGGACCTACTCAACCATTGGCTGGTGTACGAATCACCGGTAGTCTCCATATGACCATACAGACCGCGGTGCTGATTGAAACGCTGGTCGAGCTTGGTGCGAATGTGCGCTGGGCGAGCTGTAATATCTTCTCCACCCAGGATCATGCCGCTGCGGCAGTGGTGGTGGGCCCTCCAGCAAAGGGTGGAAGTCCTGAGGATCCTCGGGGTGTTCCGGTTTTCGCTTGGAAAGGGGAAACCCTTGAGGAATACTGGGACTGTACTCTCAAGGCCCTCACCTTCCCCGGCGAGTACGGAGAACTTGGTCCACAACTTATTGTTGACGACGGGGGAGATGCGACCCTGCTCATCCATAAGGGCTATGAACTGGAGAATGGCTCGGACTGGGTTCATGGAGATTCGGAGACCCGTGAAGAGGCCATTATCAAAGCGCTCTTGCTGCGTGTAAAGGCTGAGAATCCCAAAAAGTGGCATGACGTAGCCAAGGAATGGCGCGGGGTGAGTGAGGAAACCACTACTGGCGTACATCGACTCTACAAAATGGCCAAAGAAGGCAGTCTTCTTGTTCCAGCAATCAATGTGAACGACTCGGTTACCAAGAGCAAGTTTGACAACCTCTATGGCTGCCGCGAGAGTCTGGTCGACGGCATCAAACGTGCTACCGATGTTATGATTGCGGGCAAACTCGCGGTCATTTGTGGATATGGCGATGTTGGAAAGGGAAGTGCTCAGAGCCTCTTGGGGCTTGGTGCGCGCGTGATGGTGACCGAGGTCGATCCTATCTGCGCTCTGCAAGCTTCTATGGAGGGCTACACCATTGCCACGCTTGAGGACAGCCTTGGACAGGCTGACATCTACGTCACTGCAACCGGAAATAGAGACGTGATCAC
>REEM01000041.1 GCA_007695055.1 Spirochaetaceae bacterium
CAAGGTGCACTGTGCGGCCTTGTCTGAAAGCCTGCTAGAAAGTGAGTTGTTTGGCCATGAGAAGGGTTCCTTCACCGGTGCGGTGTCGCGCAAGAGAGGACGCTTTGAGCTGGCTCACATGGGCACCATCTTCCTGGACGAGATTGGGGAGATTAATCCCAACGTACAGGTAAAGATACTGCGAGTTCTGCAGGAGAAGCGTTTTGAACGCGTTGGCGGTGAGGAGACAATAATGGTTGACGCCCGCGTCGTTGCCGCCACCAACAAGGATCTCAAGGCGGAGATTGAGAATGGAAGATTCCGGGAGGATTTATACTACAGGCTGAATGTAGTCAATATTCATATCCCGCCCCTGCGGGAGCGCAAGGAAGACATTCCGCTCCTGGCGGCGGCTTTCATTAAGGAGTTTGCGGCTGAGAACGGCAAGCCGGTAGAGGGAATAGATTCCAAGGCGCGCTCAATGCTGTACAACTACTCCTGGCCGGGAAACATTCGCGAACTGCGTAACACCATTGAAAGTGCAGTTGTAATGTGTAAGGGGAATATTATTCAACCGGATGACCTGCCCCCTGGAGTCATGCAGGACTCGGATAATGACTTCATTCGCATTGCAGTCGGGTCAAGCCTCGCCGAGGCCGAGCAAGAAATCATTCGTAGCACCCTCAGTGCAAACAATGGCAACAAGAGTAAGACCGCTGGCGTTCTGGGAATTGGACGCAAGACGCTGCACCGTAAACTGAGCGAATACGGAGTTGAGGACGAGGTGTCCGAGGCGAGTGAGGGTGAGGCGAGTGAGAGTGAGGCGAGTGAGAGTGAGTCTTAACGGCGGGTTTCGTAGTCCTTGATCCTGCTAAACGACGATGATATTCGTGTGAAAATCTCTGTGGCTAAGCGTAACTTCTCTTCAGAGACCGAGGACCAGCGATCCGGGTGGTAGCGATGGGCCAGTCTTTTGTAGGCGGCTGCCACCTCCGTAAAGGGGGCTCCCGGCGCTACCTCAAGCGCTTGGTAGTCGGCGTGCAGATATGCAGGTGTCGACTCTTTGTGTGGACTGGCCGGTGGGACCTGGTCGCCGCGAACGAAGGCCTCAAGTTCCTCCATCGCCCTCAGATAGTCCTCGTCCTGGGTTGTGCCGCTGTAGCTACTGCTGTTCTCGTACTCGTTGAGCACCCGCCGGATAAACGACTCAAGCTGTGAGATCACGTTGTGTCCTTTGGGGGTAGCGCCGAGGCCGCGGCCACGCTTGCATTGGCGGAGAAGAACTCGTCGTGGAGAGCCCGCACGGCGAGATCCGCGTCACCCTCATTTACCACAAGTGACAGATTGATGTCCGAGGATCCAAGAGAGATCATGCGGACCGATATATTCGAGAGCGCCGAGAAGACCCGGGCGGTAAAGCTGCCGGTGCGCCAGAGGCTGCGGCCGACTAGAGAGACAATGGCCTTACCAGACTCAACCGAGACTGAGCCGTACTGCTCGAGATCCTGAATGACAGGGCCAAGGTCCAGCCTACCTT
The DNA here is from genome assembly GCA_007695055.1 of Spirochaetaceae bacterium. Classification (GTDB taxonomy): domain Bacteria; phylum Spirochaetota; class Spirochaetia; order DSM-27196; family SLAA01; genus SLAA01. Next base: position 1,517 of record REEM01000041.1, read on the forward strand.
CCACGGTGGTGGATATGGTTACCTCCGATGTGGTGACCAGGTCTACCGAGATCCGGTGCTCAGCAAAGACCGAGAAGATTCTACTCATGAAACCGTGCGCGTGCAGCATGCGCGAACTAGCAACCGTAATAATGGTTATTCCCTTCTTGGAGGCAAGTGCCGCCAGGCCCTTTCTATCGCTGAGCTCCGATATTCGCGTTCCCGGCGAAACCGGGTTGCCGGTATTCTTCACCCATACCGGAATGCGGCGCCGAATGGCTGGTTGAATAGTGGAGGGGTGCACTACCTTAGCGCCAAAGTAGGCAAGCTCAGCGGCCTCCTCATAACTAATTGCGGGCACCGTCATGGCTCCGTCAATAATCCGCGGATCTGCAGTCATAATTCCGTCGACATCGGTCCAAATCTGAACTTCATCCGCACCGAGTGCACCACCAATAATCGTTGCACTCCAGTCAGAACCACCGCGCCCAAGGGTGGTCGTCACACCCTTTTCGGTTGCTGCTATAAAGCCCTGTACGACCAAGAGCTTCCCAGATTCGGCTGGCACAAGTCGACGAATGAGGTCGTCGGTTGCCGCAAAGTCCGGGACGGCCGCTGTGAAGTTTTCATCGGTGCGAATGAACTCGCGACTATCAAGCAAGCGGCAGTCTATACCACGTTCACGGGCAGCCGCCGCAATGACTGTTGTTGAGAGAAGCTCTCCAAAAGCCAGAATAGCGTCCTGAGTACGCGGAGTGCATTCCTTTATCAGCACAAGGCCGTTGACGAGGCTCCGGAGCTCACCAAAGAGCGTCTCAAGCCGGGCAATGACCCGTTCCTGCTCGCGTCCGGAGGTCAGGTGTTCCGCAGCCTCGGTGTGGAGCTGTTCAAGTCCGGAGATCTCGTTCTCAGCATGTGTGCGATCCCCGGCAGCCGCAGATGAGGCAATGCCAAGCAGCCGATCTGTAGTCTTTCCCATGGCCGAGCTGACGAGCACCGGTGCCTGGGCAAGGCGGTCGGAGGCAATGTCCACCACCCGCCTTATCCAGTGTGCGTCGCGCACCGAGCTTCCACCGAATTTGATAACAATCATGAGTTTAGGTATCCGAGTTTAACAAAGGCTTCGGCGTTAAGTATGGCGGCTCCTGCGGCACCGCGGACGGTATTGTGTCCAAGCAGTACCAGCTTCACATCCATGACCGGGCACTCTCTGACACGACCAACAACAGTTGCCATTCCGTTCTCAAGCCATAAATCACGTAGAGGTTGTGGCCGGTCCTTTTCTTCAAGCACCACAATGGGCTGCTTGGGGGCCGAAGGCAGACTCTGGAGTTCTGCCGGGCCCCGGAAGTCTGCCAAACACTGCTTGACCTGTTCAACACTCGGCTTGCGCTTGAAGCTAATTGATACCGATTCCGTATGCCCGTCAAAGACCGGCACGCGGGTACATGTGGCGCTTACGGTGAACTCCGCAGACTGCACGCCAGCATCGGTTAGAGTCCCAAGTATTTTCATTGGCTCGGTTTCCAGCTTATCTTCTTCATCTCCGATATAGGGCACGATGTTTCCCATGATATCCATAGAGGCTACTCCAGGATAACCAGCGCCTGAGATGGCCTGAAGAGTTGTTACCTGTACCGCCTCAATACCAAACTCTGCATGCAGCGGGGCCAGGGCCATTGCCAGGAACATGGTAGAGCAGTTGGAGTTGGTGATAAGCGCACCTTTATGCTTCTGGCGTTTTACCAGGGCAAAATGGTCGCTGTTTATCTCCGGTATGATCAGCGGCACATCTGGATCCATGCGGTGGTTCTTGCTGTTGCTTATGACAACATGCCCGGCCGCTGCATAACGAGTCTCGGCCTCGCCTGCCACTGAACTGTCCAGCCCCGAAAAAAGTATCTGAGAGGTGAGCGGTTCCTCAATTGACTTGACAACCAGCGTGGCATAGTCCGCGGGGATGAGGCCCGGTTGTTTCCAGTTACAAGCTTCGTAGTAGGGCTTACCGGCGCTTCGTGGCGAGGCCACAAGCTCGGTGATTCGAAACTGAGGATGATTGTGGAGGAGCGTGATAAACTTCTGTCCGACTGTCCCTGTGGCTCCGAGCACTGCGACTGGAATCTGATTCATTGGTATATCCTTCTAAAAGTCTTAGCACAATTTCTTGGGCACAATTTCTTGGGCGCAATGGTAGTAATGCACCCGCTGACTGTCAAGGCGGCTGTGCTTGCTGTGCCACCCACCTTGCTGTGCCACAGCGCTACTTCAGCGTAGCGAGTCTTGCCTTGCCTTCCGGCTATGACGTATCATGGGCACGGGAGACATTGATGCAAAAAGAATTTGCCAAACAAGTGGTGGCGGCGCATGACTCGGTACGAAGCAGAACGAACGCTCGTCCTTCCTTTGGTGTGATACTGGGATCTGGCCTTTCAGAGGCTGCCCAGGCATTTGAGGGCGATGTTGTCGCGTATGGCGACATTAAGGGTTTGCCCGAGCCACGAGTTGCTGGTCATAGCGGAACACTTACGGTTGGGGAAACTACCGCCATTATGGCAGGGCGTTCCCATTTTTACGAGGGCTATTCGCTTGATCAGCTCGTGTTGCCAGTTTTTCTATTACACTCAATTGGGGTGCGAACCCTGGTGCTTACCAATGCCGCAGGCGCCATTAACCCGGCCTATCGTCCTGGTGACATAGTGCTGATATCGGACCACCTGAATCTGCTGGGCGCTAACCCCTTAACCGGGCCGAACAACGACAGTCTAGGCCCGCGCTTTCCAGACATGACCGAAGTCTACGATGCAGGGTTACGCCGCCTTGCGCGTACAGTTGCGGGTGAGGACTTGGCAGAGGGTGTATATGCGGCGGTTCCGGGGCCGAGTTACGAGACGCCAGCCGAGGTGCGCATGCTCAAGACTCTTGGGGCCGATCTGGTAGGAATGTCCACCGTGCCTGAAGCTATAGCGGCGCGATATCTTGGCATGAAGGTTCTTGGTCTCTCGAGTGTGACAAATGCCGCTGCGGGGCTTGGCGAAGGTACGCTTGACCATGCAGAGGTGGTCGAGGTCGGGAGATCTATCCGTACCCGACTGATCTCACTTATCGAAGGATTGTCCGCCGCTCATTCTCATGCAGATTAGTGAGCGAATCTCGGCTGAGGCTTGCGAGAAGCTTAGAGCAGCCATAGCCGAGGTAGACGGCGCCGAGGTGCTTGCCGTATGTGAGCTTGACCAGGACGGCGTCATAGAGTCTGTAAGCATTGCGGCCCGCGGTGGTGCGAACTCGGTACCCGCCTTGTATCCACATATGGATCGCGGCAGCGTTGTGGTGCACAACCACCCATCGGGGGAACTCCGACCGAGTGCACCGGATCTTGCGGTGGCGGCCGAGCTTGGGAATAGAGGCATCGGCAGCTACATCGTCAACAACTCCGTGAGTGAAATTTTTGTCATTGCCGAGCCACTACTCCGCGCCGAGTTACGCCCCCTTAACATACCGGAGGCGGCTGAATATCTTGAGCCCGGAGGCGCGGCATCTCGGACAATTCCCGGATACGAGAGTCGTGAGAGTCAGATACAAATGCTGCGCTCGGTTGCCGAGGCCTTCAACGAGGACCACCTCACCGCCGCCGAGGCTGGCACCGGTGTAGGTAAGTCCTTTGCCTACCTCATTCCCGCCATGCTGTGGGCAGCCGCTAATGAAGAGCGTGTGCTCATTTCAACCGCAACCATCAACTTGCAACAGCAACTCATTGAAAAAGACATTCCGGCGGTGAACAAAATGTTACCGGAGCCAGTACAGGCGGTACTGGTAAAGGGCCGTGGGAACTATCTGTGTTGGAATCGCCTCCAGGAGATCACTCAGGAGAACGAACTGTTTGGTGAAGGCGAGGAAGAGCTGGTAGGCATACAGGCCTGGGCCGAGAACAGTTCTGACGGATCCCGGAGCGATGTCCCGTTCATGGTACCGGAATCGCTTTGGATGAAGGTGCGCTCCGAGGCTGATAGTTGCCTCATGTTGCGTTGTGCCAACCGCGAGAAGTGTTTTCTTGCAAAGGCTCGAAAGGCGGCAGCCGGGGCGCGCGTTCTGGTGGTGAACCACCACCTGCTGTTCTCAGACCTGGCTATTCGTGTGCAGGGACTCGGTTTTGAGGGAACTGCGGTACTGCCGCCATTTCACCGGATTATTTTTGACGAGGCTCACAACATAGAGGCAAGCGCAACCTCCTTTTTCTCGGACAGCCACACCTCGGCCGCACTGCGGCGGAACCTTTCTCGTCTGCTTAGAACCCGTCGCACCCGTCGCATAGGTTTGCTCATGCGAATTCAAGAGGCCGGATTTCTCAACGAGGAGGCTTTGGCTCGAATTGAAACCGCACTGTCGCAGCTGGAGACATCTATCAGCGCGGCCGATGCAGATACGCTGCAGGTACTCAACGGCCGCACCAACCTGCGCCTGCTCGGCACCGAGAGGGAGCTGTATCGTAGCAGCCTTTTCCCCGCACTTGACGCGCTGCGGCATGACTTGCTGTATCTCATTGGTCTTTTGAGCGACCTCTACGCGGTGCTCAACGACGAACTCTCGGACTCCGCAGAAGCCTACGAGTTGAAGGGCGCTATTCGAAGGCTCGAAGGGTCAGCCGCGCTGTGTCGGCGTTTTGTTGAACATGAGGACGATGCTGCCTCGGTGTACTGGATTGAACAACGTCGGAGTGAGACAGGGGTGCCGACCCCGCGCCTGCAGCGGACTCCGCTCTCTATTCGTCAGGTAATGGAAGAGGCTGTCTTCACGCCCTACAGCACCGTGGTCTTCACGAGTGCAACGCTCACTGTTGGTGAGAACTTCAGCTACTGGGCGGGCCGGGTAGGACTGGATGTTGGGGATGAGCGCACCCGATTACGAGTGTTCCCTTCACCTTTTCGCTACGACACCAACGTGCTATTGGGTGTGCCGTATGATGCGCCAACACCCGACTCTCTGGACTATGAGGCATATCTGGTGGAGTTTGTCGCAAACGCATTGCTCATTTCCGAAGGGCGGGCCTTGGTGTTATTTACCTCATACGACATGTTGCGGCGAGTGGCCGATGCAGTGCGCCCTCGCCTTGCCGCCATTGGGGTTGCGGTGATGCGCCAAGGGGATGACGAGCGGTCGCGCTTGCTGCGTCGTTTTGTTCAGGAACCGGCAACCGCGCTTTTTGCTACCGACAGTTTCTGGGAGGGTGTCGATGCTCCCGGTGAAACCTTGCAGCTCGTAATTATCTGCCGCCTGCCTTTTCGCGTTCCTACCGACCCGGTGTTGCTTGCCCGCATGGACCACCTTAAGGCTCAGGGCGGAAATCCGTTCTTTGCGTTGGCTCTACCGGCCGCGGTCATGCGCCTCAAGCAAGGTTTTGGACGGCTCATGCGGCGCGGCGACGACCGTGGCGTTGTGTTCATAACAGATGTACGACTGACAACCAAGAGTTATGGAAAAGTCTTTATTGACTCGCTCCCGGGGCCTCCGCGCAGTATTGAAAACACCGGTGAACGCCTGCTTGAGGAACTAGAGCGCTTTCTCTACCCCTGAGCTCGGCACCGCTACTCCGGTTGCGTGCAACTCAGCTCTGCAGCAAGGTACAAAAAAGCCTCCGCATAAGCGGAGGCTGATGTGGTCGTACAACTTGAAATAAGCTGTCTAACGGTCTTACTCTACCACTGCGATGAGATCCTGCATCTTGACGATGAGGTGCTCAGCACCGTCAACCTTGATGTTGGTTCCGGCGTACTTGTCGTACATGACCTTGTCACCAACCTTGACCGTTATGGCTTCGGTGTCGTCACCTACCGCCTTAATTACACCGGTCTGAGTTTTCTCTTGCGCTGTTTCAGGAATGAAGAGACCGCCTTTGGTCTTTTCTTCTTCCTTCTCGATCATGAGTAGTACGCGATCACCAAGCGGCTTTATTTTCATGTGTGTTCCTCCTGTCGGTTCTATCCGTTGCGTGGTGTTTGAATGTTCAATTGTATGGAAGAATATACGCGCATGACCGAAGGAGGTCAAGAAGTAATACGGCATTGCCGCTATGGCATCACAGGTCGTACATTTGTGGTGTGAATCATCAGACGCTTCTCCGAAAGAAATACAAACAACGGCTTATTCCAAAGTTAGCTGATAGCTGCCCGGGATATGCCTGCAAAGCGGGCTCAAGTATCGAGTTGACGGGCAGGACACCCAAGGCATGGTACCTTGTCCGAGGTTCTCAGTATGGGGTACGAAGACGTCTGGCCTCGCTCTACCGTGCGGCTGCAATGGAAGCGTTACGCAAAGGGGAGGGTGATCTCGCCGTGGCCCTCCTCGTTAACGGAGTGAGGTTCTGTAAACGGGGCTCTGCCAAACAGCGGTTAATGAGTGTGAGCAACGAGTTTGGTATGATTCGTAGAGCTTCTTTTGAGGAAGATGCGCGGCAGGCGTTCTTTGGAGTACAGCTTAGTCGGTATCTTGCACGCAAGCGCACGCGTCGCATTGCTACTCCCGCAGAAGCGGATATGCTGCTGCAATTGCTGCTGCAAAGTTGGGAGGAGCAGCGGGATCAAGTTGTTCGCTCTCAGGCCTCGGCGACAGAGCTGATGGAGGCATTTGGGCGCGTTCAAATTGTATTTCCTTACGTGGAATTGCCACCTGATTTCCGAGACCCAATGATTGAGGTGGATTTCGATCAAGGTGAACGGGTGCAGCCCGAACGTCGATGTTGGTGTGGAAGCGGATTGAGTCATTTTCGGTGTCATGGGCGCATTCCTGGCACCATTGAACAAGGAATTGGGAAATTTTGGCCCATAATTCCGCGTTAATTGCATAGTTGGGCTTTTATGACCCAGTCACATCACTCGATATTTCCCTACCCAACCCAATAGATTTTTAAATTGTTGCTTCATATGCAATTATAATTCTTTGGCTGTGATCCGAAATAGGCACGCATATTGCATGTTGAGGGTAGGAGGTTCGAATGCCCGCAGCAACAGCAAGCAAGGCCACGAAGCCCAGGTATCAGCGTTCAAGCAGCGACGATGAAAACGTCCTGTCAATTTATCTGAAAGAGATTAACAAAATACCTCTGCTCACCCGTGCTGAAGAGAACGAGTACGCACGAGGAGCCGCCGCAGGCGAGCAAGTATGTAAAGACAAACTTATTAGGGCTAATCTTCGCTTTGTAGTGAATGTAGCTAAGAAATACCAGAACCAGGGTCTCCCACTTTCCGACCTCATTAGCGAGGGAAACATCGGCCTCATGAATGCGATTGAGAGATTTGATGTTGATAAAGGATACCACTTTATCTCCTACGCAGTGTGGTGGATTCGTCAGGCCATTCTCAAGGCAATCTGTGAGAAGTCACGAATGATCCGGCTCCCACTTAACCGTGCTAATGAGCTGGTTCAAATTGAAAAAGTACGTAAAGAGATTCAGGGTAGCCGCAGCGAGCACTCGGAAATGCAGCAAATTGCGAAGACTCTGAACATGAACCAAGATCATGTAGAAGACCTCGTCAACATCTCACGGGAACTGATCTCACTTGAGACACCGGTTTATGCAGAGAAAGACTCATCATTGCTTGGTGACTTTGTCGAGGATCAGGGATACAAGCATCCGGAGACCGTTGTTATTGAGAAGGCTCTCAAGAACGACATTAACGAGATACTCTCGACATTGAGCGACAAGGAATCGGAAATTGTACAATACCGTTTTGGGCTGAACGGACGCAGTCCGCTTTCACTCAAGGAAATTGGAGACCGCTATAGCTTGACCAAGGAACGGATTCGCCAAATTGAAAAGAAGGCGATTAAGCGTTTGCAGCATCCTAAGCGGAGTCAATTGCTGGAGTCGTACATCGCATAGATTACTTCTGCAGCACTCGTAGCATACAAATTGGGGTTTGATATTGGTTTTCGGGTATCATGCCCCTTTTTTTGTTGTATCTCCCCGGTTATCATATACAATAGCAGCAACATCTTACGAAGCACCGGTGAGGGGGTATTGGCTTATGCCGGAAAAGTACGTTTACTCGTTTGGAAATGGAACAGCAGAGGGTGGAAGAGATCAGCGTCAGTTGCTTGGTGGTAAGGGCGCAAACCTTGCGGAGATGAGCAAGACAGGCGTTCCGGTACCACCGGGTTTTACTATCTCAACAGATGTCTGTGAGGAGTACTACACTCAGAATCGCAAGTATCCGCCTGGGCTTGAGGCTGAGGTTGAGAAGCATCTCACTAATCTTGAAAAGATTCGCGGGAAAAAGCTTGGTGATGCCAAGGACCCGCTACTTGTCTCTGTCCGTTCGGGCGCCGCTGTATCTATGCCTGGAATGATGGATACGGTCTTGAACCTTGGACTCAACGACAAAGCAGTAGAGGGACTCGTTGAGGTTTCTCAGAATAGACGGTTTGCGTGGGACGCATACCGCCGTTTTATCAATATGTTTGGCGATGTCGTTATGGGCATTCCGCATGCTGAGTTCGAACACGAGCTTGAAAAGATTAAGAACAAGCGGGGGGTTGAGCTTGACACTGGGTTGAGTACTGAAGATCTGCAGGAAGTTGTAGAGCAGTACAAGAAGGTGTACAAGAAGCATACGAAGGAAAGCTTTCCGCAAGATCCCAAAAAGCAGCTTTGGGCAGCTATCAACGCAGTATTTGATTCATGGAACGCTCAGAAAGCCCTGAAATATCGTAAGATCAATAATATTACTGGACTCAAAGGTACCGCTGTAAATGTTCAGTCCATGGTCTTTGGCAACCTGGGAGAAACGTCTGGAACCGGAGTCACCTTTTCGCGTGATCCTGCCACAGGGCAGAAAATCTTCTACGGTGAGTATCTGCAGAACGCGCAAGGTGAAGATGTTGTAGCAGGCATTCGCACTCCAATGGCAATCAGCACACTGAAGAAAAAGAATCCTACCATCTATAATCAACTGGTGGATGTGAAAGATAAGCTCGAGGCGCACTACAAAGACATGCAGGATATGGAGTTCACCATTGAACAAGGCAAGCTCTACATCCTTCAGACCCGTAACGGTAAACGAACCGGTGCCGCGGCTATCAGAATTGCTGTCGACATGGTTTCCGAAGGTGTCTTCAGCGAAACAGAAGCACTGACCAAGGTCACCCCTGAGCAGCTTGATCAGGTCTTTCATCCCATGATTGATCCCAAAGCGCGAAAGACAATTCAGCCCCACGCTAAAGGACTCAATGCTTCTCCTGGTGCAGCTACTGGGCACGCAGTCTTTACGGCTGACGAAGCCGAGGAATGGGTGGAACAAGGCAAGAAGGTTGTTCTTGTGCGCAAGGAGACCTCGCCTGAAGATATTGGTGGAATGCATGCTGCCGAGGGTATTCTTACCTCAACAGGTGGTATGACAAGTCATGCCGCGGTTGTGGCCCGTGGCATGGGAAAACCATGTGTTGCCGGGTGTCGCGACGCGGTCGTTACCGGTAAGTCAGTGCAAATTGGCAGCGTCAAGATTAAGCAAGGTGACTACATCACCATAGACGGTACTACTGGCGAGGTTTTTGCTGGACATGTAGACCTTGTTTCGCCAAAGATTTCCAAAGAGATTGGCACCTTTCTTTCCTGGGCCGACAAAGTGCGGAACAAGGCCGAACGCGCGGGAATAGCAGGTAAGGGTTTTGGGGTACGGACGAATGCCGATACACCGGGTGACGCCAAGCGTGCTCGTGAGTTTGGCGCCGAGGGCATTGGACTCTGTCGAACAGAGCACATGTTCTTTGAAGGTGAAAAGATCAGGGCCTTCCGAGAGATGATTGTGGCCGAGGACGAGGGCGCCCGCCGCAAAGCGTTGAAAAAATTGTTACCGTTGCAGAAGAAGGACTTCAAGGGAATCTTCAAAGCAATGGATGGGCTTCCCGTCACCATTCGCCTTCTTGATCCTCCGCTCCATGAGTTTGTTCCGCATGAGAAAGACGCAATCAAGGAACTTGCAGAACTTGGTGGAATCACAGTAGCCAAACTCAAGTCAAAGATAGAGTCTCTTCAGGAGCTCAACCCCATGCTTGGCCACCGCGGTTGCCGACTTGGTGTGACCTATCCAGAAATCTATGAAATGCAGGTAGAAGCAATCATGAGCGCCGCGTGTGAGGTAGCAAAAGCTGGCGTGAAGGTTGTGCCAGAGATCATGATTCCGCTGGTTGGTGTTGAGGCAGAGATTGAAGATCTGCGAGCACGATCCATTGAGGTGGCCGAGCGGGTGCTTTCGGAGAAGAAAGTAAAAGTGAAGTACCTTGTGGGCACCATGATTGAGATACCACGAGCAGCGCTTGTTGCCGACCGCATAGCCGAGCACGCAGACTTCTTCTCCTTTGGCACCAATGATCTCACGCAGTTGACCTACGGATACTCACGTGACGATGTAGGTAGCTTTGTGCCGTACTATCTTGAGAATGGCGTCCTGAAGCAAGACCCTTTTGCTTCACTGGATCAGACCGGTGTAGGCGAGCTGGTCCGAATTGGTATTGAACGTGGACGCCAAACCAAGCCGGATCTCAAGGTTGGTATCTGTGGTGAACATGGCGGTGATCCATCTTCAATTGAGTTCTGCTACCATGTTGGCATGAACTATGTTTCGTGTTCGCCTTACCGGGTGCCTATTGCGCGCCTTGCTTCAGCCCAGGCAATTCTGGGTGCGAAAATGGCGAACGAAGACTAAGAGATTTCTTGGCGGGCGGCATGGTGTCGCCCGCAACTTTGCTGTTGTAACGAAGGGGTGCCTTAACCGGTTACCCCTTTTTTTTGTGCTCATAGGCGGGTGCATATCCTAGGCAGGCGAACCATAGGCGGGCGCACACTATGGCGGCGCACGTCCTATGGCGGCGCACAAAAAAAGGCCCTGCATGTGCAGGGCCTTTAAGAATGTGCCGCCGGACAGAATCGAACTGTCGACACGAGGATTTTCAGTCCTCTGCTCTACCGACTGAGCTACAGCGGCGTTTTTCGTTTCTTGATTGTTCTGGAACTTATACCGCATGCTCTCCTCCTTGTCAAGCCTAATCCAGCCTAATTGGGGAGCCTAAAACAGGAGGCCCCTACAGCGGCCACTACTGGAAGCGGCCGCGAGGATGAACCCCTCCTGATTGACGGGCGCCGATCTC
>REEM01000062.1 GCA_007695055.1 Spirochaetaceae bacterium
TGCAGCCGACGGACAAGGGCCGAGTGCCGGGCAGGTTCCGCCGCCGCTTCTTCTGATACCAGCAGCTCAAGCTCCAGAAAATCGCCAAGTCCAACAATCTCTGACAACTCAAGCACCATGTCAGCGCTGCGAAAGCGTCGGCCTATTTTTTCTTTGCGAATGAACTCACGGGCACCCAGAAGCTTTACAAAACGCTCAAAGGCTACTGGATTGGGGACATCGAACTCATTTTCATGGCTGGTCTCAATACCGTCGTGGATCTGCTTGGTTTTGTGGGTGCATAGCATCCGCTCGCCGTCCTGGCGCAGCCGGAACTCAACCCGACTCTCCTCGGACTTAACACTAAAGTAGCGGTCCGACTTATGGTAGGGCTCACCTACCCCAAAACGCCGCTGAAGGTCTGCTTCCAAACGTGGACGGTCTTGCACCCAGACCTTTAACTCTACTTCAACCGGCATTTGAGACCTCCTTAACAAAGCGCCAACGATGCACCGGGCGTAACCTCGCATCTAAGTGGAGAAGCATGGGAGAGGCGTTGGGAATTTTGAGTAAGGCAAACTCAGACTCGGGAAGCGCATACATGTCACGAACGAGTGCCCGAATGGTATGGCCGTGAGCCACAACCAGCACTTGCCTTCCATTGGCTACCTCCGGTAACACACATTCTCTCCAGAAGGGCAGCACCCGGCGCTGGGTGTCTCGGATAGACTCAGTTCGCGGAAGCTCATTGAGCGGGACACCAGCATACAAAGGGTCATTACCAGGAAAACGCTCGTCCTGCATGCTTATTTCGGGGGGGCGAGCAAAGGAACCGCGGCGCCATTGGTGAACATGTGCCGGGTCGTAGTAGCGCAAAACTTCCGTTTTGTTTTGGCCCTGAAGAGCTCCGTAATGGCGCTCGTTGAGCTGCCAGTGGTAGCGTCGTTCAAGCTTGGTGTGCGCACCGCGCAAGGAATGCTGTTCAAGCTCGCTGAGCAAAATGTCTAAGGTCTCGGTTGAGCGCCGCAGCACCGAGCTAAAGGCCAGATCAAAGGTGAATCCACTCGCGGACAGAAGGCGGCCAGCCCTTTGGGCCTCTGCTCTCCCAGCAGCCGACAGCTCCACATCCGTCCAGCCTGTGAACCGGTTTTCGCAATTCCACACACTTTCGCCGTGCCGTAAGAGCACCAACGTAAAAACCGTGTCGTCTACGAGAAGATTCCCATTGCCCATTTGACTTCATCACTTGCCATGGTTGCCGGATTCCAGCTTGGGCTAAAGCTCCATTGCAGGGTGGCTTGAGAGATATCTGGATGCTTTTCCAGGGTGGCTACTACCTCGTCAGCAATCTGTGGCCCAAGCGGGCACATGGGCGTAGTGAGGGTCATGGTAACATTTACAGTGCCGTCTTCGTTGTGCGCCGCCTCGTAGATGAGTCCCATATCTACAATAGAGAAACCAACTTCCGGATCAATGACCGGCCGAATGAGTTCTAGCAGTTCGTCTTTACTCAGCATTGTTCAAAATCCCCTCTACCGTATTCCACGCAAGTAAGGCGCACTTTATGCGCACTGGGTATTTCTTCACCCCCTGCATGGCCTCAAGATCCGAAATTTCATCCTCAAAATCTGGCTCCTGCTCCTCAAGTAACATACCCTTAAACTGTGCCACAATTTCGCGCGCACGGTCAAAGCTGCGTCCGGTTAGCGACTCGCACAACAAATTGGCACCAGCGCAGCAAATGCTGCACCCTATGCCTTCGTAGGTCATGCGTTCTATTACCCCGGCCTTGACGGTGAGAAACAACTCAAGGTCGTCTCCACAGCTTGGGTTTGCACCCTCGGCATGGAAGTCGGCACCGTCGATAGCTCCCTTGTTCTTCTTGGAACGGTAGTTTTCCAGTATGATCTCTTTGTATAGATCCTCTTCGTAGCTCATCTATTAAAAATTCCTCTGACCTTGTCCAGACCTTCAAAAAGCATGTCAATGTCGTCAGTGTCGTTGTAAAGATACATAGAAGCTCGCACCGTTCCCGGCACTCCGAACAGACGCATAATGGGTTGGGCACAGTGAAAGCCGGTACGAACCGCTACGCCTTCCTGGTCCAGAATGGAGCCCACATCATGCGAGTGCACATCTCCCAGATTAAAGGAAAAAATGCCGCCCCGAGTGCTGTGATCCGCAGGACCGTAGCTGACAAGGTCCGGGAACTCGGCTGCTCGGGACAGGGTGTACTCAATAAGATGAGCCTCATGTTCGGCAATGGCGTCCATTCCTATGCCTTGCAGATACTCTACTGCAGCCCCAAGTCCAATGACACCGGCGATGTTGGGCGTACCAGCCTCAAAGCGTTCCGGAAGTGGTTTAAATGTCGATGTATCTCGTTTGACACGGACAACCATGTCCCCACCGTACATGTAGGGGTCCATGTCTGCCAGCATCCGCTCATGTCCGTACAGGACACCAATACCGGTAGGGCCGCACATCTTGTGACCTGAGAAACACAGGAAGTCGCAGTCAAGTTCGGCGACATTCACGGTGTGGTGTGATGCATACTGAGCAGCATCCACGAGTACCGGCACGTCATGGCGATGGGCGGTATCAATTATGGTTTTAATGTCGGGCTTGTATCCGGTAACGTTGGACATGGCGGTGACCGCAACTATCTTTACCGGCATCTCAAACAGCGCATCTAGACCGCTGAGGTCAAAACTGCCGTCTGGCCGGGCCGGTATAAACTCAAGTCGAGCTCCCTTTTCCTGAGCGAGTTGCTGCCAGGTGACGTAGTTGGCGTGGTGTTCTATCTCACTAATGAGAATGACATCGCCCTCACCTACGTTTTTCCGCCCCCAACCGTGCATGACTACATTCACCGACTCGGTCGTACCGCGGGTGAAAATGACATGACCGTCCTCGGGCGCACCTATAAAGCGCGCCACTTTTGAGCGCACCGAGTCATACTCCTCGGTGGCTATTTCGCTAAACTCGTAAACGCCACGATGTATGTTGGCGCAGTATTCCTCGTAATAGCGGATCTCGGACTCGATTACCTGCCGGGGTTTGAGCGAGGTGGCACCGTTGTCCAAGTACACAAAGGGCTTGCCACGCATGCTTTTGCCCAGATTGGGGAAGTCTTCCCGAATCTTGGCTATATCAAGGCCGGACCGCGAGGGAGTCTTGTCGACCGATAGAGATGATCTCACGGTAGCCTCCTGTCGCAATTATTATACCATAGCGCTTGGGTCAAGTTCCAGGCCGGTTTCCTCGCGTAGCGCCGTTGCCACGAAGCTTCGTGTGGCCTCATCTTCTTTTATCAGTTCCATTTGATCTAGAATCTCTCTGTAAAAGGCCCCTACTAAGATACGTTCTGCCACCGCCTCAGGCAAACCGCGTGATTGCAGGTAGTACACCTCTTCCGGGACGGTAGAGGTCATGGTTGCTCCATGTGAACACTTGACCTCGTTCTCTACAATCTCCAGCTGCGGAATTGAGTCGGCGTGTGCGTCGTCACCCAGGAGCAGGTTGCGGTTTGTCTCGTAGCCCTCGCTGTGACGTGAGCCAGCCGGAATTTTAATAGTTCCAGCAAAGAGACTGTGAGCCGCGTCGTAGAGCACCGTCTTAACGGTGGTGTCGCTGTAGGTGTACTCGGCGTTGTGTTCCATGGTCAGTTTCTGCCCGCTGAACTGGGTGCCGCGGACGCTCACCAAACCTCGCAGGTCGGCCCGGGCGTTACGCCCCATAAGGCTATACAGCCCCTCCAGCATGGTGGCCTTAGAGCCAAAGAACACGGCGTCTGAGTTTAGTTTTGCATCTTCCTCTACCAGGACAAACTCGTGTGAAAACAGGTAACTGTCGTCGGCAATTTTTTCTGCACGGAAAATGCGTAACTCTCCGCCCTTGCCAACCACCGCCTTAATGACCGGAATGGTCACGGTGTTGGACTCGGTGCCTTGGTAGTCAACTACTACCGACAGACGTGAGTTCTCACAGACATGAATGCACACGACCGCAGGCCCCACCGAGCCCGGCGTAGTGTTGTGCACTGAAAGATGCAGAGGCGTGTCGTGCCGGGTGTTTGGGGCACTGCGGAGAAACATGCTGTCTCCGGCAAGCGCCTCGGCAAAGGAGAGAAACTTGTTCTCTCGTACATCGTTGGCACGGCCCTTGTTTTTACGGCGGCGCTGCTCAAACAGCAGCGAGTAGCGCTCACGAAAGGCCTTAAAGGCGTCGTATGTTGCCCCGTCAAGCTCTCCCGGTACCCGCGCCACGCTCAGTCCGGCTGGAAGCCCGGAACCGTTTCCACTCCCGGTGCCAACAAGCTTGCCCTCAAGGCGAGCTTCCAGAAGTGGCGCCACTATGGGTCGCGACTCAAAGCCTAGGGCATCCATAGGAACCCTACGCCACGCCTCGTCCGGTGCACCCGGTAGCGGCAGTTCAAGGGCCCGCTCAACATGCCCCATACGTTCCTGAGAGACGTAGTGCGAAGGGTCGGCCTTCTTCAGTTCTCGTAGTAGTTCAACCGCGTTCAGCTCGCTCAGCGTTTTTTGTTGTAGACTTTGTATCATAGCCGGTTACCCGATTGATCCTTCCATTTCCAGTGCAATAAGACGATTAAGCTCAACCGCGTACTCCATAGGGAGTTCCCTGGTGAACTCTTGAATAAAACCGTTCACAACCATGAGCAGCGCATCTTCTTCTTTAATCCCGCGGCTTTTGAGGTAGTAAATGGTTTCGTCACTCACCTTACCCACGGTCGCCTCGTGCATGACACTGACATCCTTGCGCTCACGTACATCAATGGTGGGATAGGTGTCGGACTCCGAGAAGTCGTCAAGGAGCAAGGCGTCACACTCAACGTCGGTCTTAACGTGCGAGGCACCCTTGTTGACCTTAATGAGGCCCCGGTAAGAGCTACGGCCACCGTTGTGGCTAATAGACTTGGCGGTAATGGAGCTGGTGGTGTGCGGCGCTGCATGAATCATTTTGGCACCAGCGTCCTGACGCTGACCTTTGTTTGCATACCCTATAGACACAACTCGTCCACGAGCACCCGGCTCGGCTAAATAGACTGCCGGATACTTCATGGTTGTTTTTGCGCCCAGGTTACCGTCCATCCACTCAACGGTGGCATTCTTCTTTGCTATTGCCCGTTGCGTTACCAGGTTCAGCACATTGGTAGACCAGTTCTGAATGGTGGTGTAGCGGAGATACGCATCTTCCTCTGCAAACAACTCAATAACCCCGGTATGGAACGCCGTTTTTGAGTAGGTCGGGGCGGTACAGCCCTCTATGTAGTGCACCGAGGAACCCTTGTCGGCAATGATAATGGTGCGCTCAAACTGCCCAATGCTTTCTGCATTTATGCGGAAGTAGGCCTGGAGCGGAATTTCCACCTTTACACCAGGCGGAATGTACACAAAGCTCCCACCGGACCAGCAAGCCGAGTTCAGCGCGGCAAACTTGTTGTCACCTTGCGGCACCAGTTTGGCAATGTATTTGCGAATGAGGTCGCCGTGCTTCTGAACGCCGGTATCAAAGTCAAGGAATATGACGCCCTTTTTTTCAAGCTCTTCTTGAAGATGATGGTACACCACCTCTGACTCAAACTGAGCCGAGACACCAGCCAGGAACTTACGTTCGGCTTCCGGTACACCAAGGCGTTCAAAGGTGTCCTTAATATCCTCGGGCACGTCGTTCCAGTCATTGTATTTCTTGTCGCCAGCGCTGGCGTAATAGTAGAGGTCTTCGTAATTGATCTCGTCAAACACACTGCCGTCCATCCAGGTGGGGTCAGGCATGCTGTTAAAGATCTCAAGTGAGCTCAGCCGGAACTCAAGCATCCATTCTGGTTCGTTTTTGATCTTTGATATTTGACGAATGATGTCCGGGCTCACGCCTCTGGTACTGTTCTTTAGGTAGTCGGTATTGGTGTGGAAGCCGTAGAGGCGCTCGTAGTCCTTGTTGATCTCGGCTACGTCGAAATCTACCTCGGTCTTCTCACTGCTCATACCGAGGCCTCCACGCCAAGAACCGCCTCAAAGCCTTCTTCATCAATGCGCTTGCTTAGGTCGGCACCGCCGGACTTAACAATACGTCCGTCACTCATAATGTGCACATGGGTAGGTTGAATGTAGTCAAGCACACGGTCGTAGTGGGTAATGACCAACAAGGCATTGTCTTGGTTGGCAAACTCACGTACATCGTGGAACACCTTCTTAAGGGCGTCAACATCTAGTCCGGAGTCGGTTTCATCTAGCATTGCCAAGGTGGGCTTGAGCAGGTGCATTTGGAGAATTTCGTTGCGTTTCTTTTCACCGCCAGAGAAACCCTCATTCAGTGAACGACCAAGAAACTCTTTGCTAATACCCAGTTTCTCCAGCGCTGCATCAAGCTCCCGCTTGAAAACGCGGAACGGGACTTCCTCGCTGCGCCGAGCCTCTACCGCGGCCTTAAGAAAGGTACCAACCGGCAACCCCCCTATAGCGTGCGGATACTGGAAAGCCAGGAACATACCAGCCCGGGCGCGTTCGTCCGGTTCCATATCTTGAATAGGGGTGCCGTCAAAACGGGCCTCGCCCTCGGTAATTTGATGATTTGGATGGCCCATGAGAACGTGCGCCAGACTGCTCTTTCCGGAGCCGTTGACTCCCATGAGTACGTGAATTTCGCCTTTGTTTATTGCGAGGTCTACCCCTTTGAGTATGGGTATTTGCTGGTCCGTATCCTCCGAAAAAACGGTAGAACACAGGCCCTTCAGCTCCAACAGCGGACTATTCATGAATGCTTATCTCCTTACTTAGGTAACCCTAACTTAACACATGCGGAATTTACGTGTCAATCAATGACAGGCCGATGTAGATGCGGGGCAGGTACGCAAACCGGCACCCGAAGGTGCCGGTCTAACGAGATTTCTTAAACTTACAGGCTCGGGAGCTTTACTTTGCGGCTGCGTAGTTTGCAGCAACTTGCTTCCAGTCAATGACGTTAAAGAAGTTCTCAATATACTCGGGACGTCGGTTCTGATACTTGAGGTAGTAGGCGTGCTCCCAGACATCGAGGCCAAGAAGTGGTTTCTTCCCCTCCATGAGTGGGTTGTCCTGGTTTGGTGTGCTCATAACCTCGAGCTTACCGTTATTCAGCACGAGCCAAGCCCAGCCACTGCCAAAGCGGGTGGTAGCTGCGGCGGTAAAGGCTGCCTTAAACTCATCAAAACTGCCAAAGGCAGACTTAATAGCGTCGGCAAGTTCACCCTCAGGCTCCCCGCCTCCGTCCTTGCTCATGACTGTCCAGAACAGGCTATGATTCGCGTGGCCGCCACCGTTGTTTCGCACTGCGGTTCGCTTGGCCTCTGGTACCTCGTTGATCTTTGCAACAAGCTCCTCAATGGGCATGTCTGCAAATGGGGTTCCCTCAACTGCTGCATTCAGCTTTGATACATATGCCTCATGATGCTTGTCATGATGGATGTGCATGGTCTGCTCATCTATGTAGGGCTCGAGTGCTGTGTAGTCATAGGGAAGTGGTGGTGTCGTAAACGCCATATAATGCTCCTTGTTTTCCTCTGTTTGGTCTTTGTCTATCAGCCAAGATACTGCCGTGAAGAGCCGTTGGCAAATGTTGATTACATGAATGAGGCAAGGAGGCCTGCAAAAAACTCCCCGACCGAGCGAAAGAACAAACGCAGCGTGTCAAACAACACCGAGATTGGCCCACCACGCGCTACATCGAACTGAGCAACCAGAGGAGCCTCGGCGACTTTTGTCTCTCCCACGCGCCAGAGCGCCCGCCCAAAGCTGTGGCCTCCCTGAACCGGGGCCTCCAGCTCGTCCTTATACTCCAGCTCACCAACTAGCCGCTCACGTAGCCCTATGGGCAGGGTTATACGAGGGGCTGTGGTCACGCCAAGCTCTACATCGACCCGATCTCCCTTCCAGACCCGAATGCCGGACACCCGTGGTGCACCAAGCTCCAGGACTTCGAACTCCTCAAAACCGTAGTCCAGCAGCACCTTTCCGTCCTGCGCTCGAGAGGCTCCACCAAGCGCATGGTTTTCTCCCGGCCCACCCAGCAGCACAATAATGAGCCGGCGCCCGTCGCGCTCAGCCGTTAGTGCAATGTTATAACCGGATGAAGGGATAAAACCGGTCTTGAGACCGTCCACGCCCGGATAGTCCCAGAGCAAGGTGTTGCGGTTGCGCTGAAGTATAGGGCCCTCCGCGTGCGGGGCCACGAGGTTCTCTGGCGCGGGGTAGGCATACTCCTTGAGCGAGTGGTACTCACTCAGCGTTTCTGGCCAGCTATCAAGGTACTGCCGGACAAACTCAGCAAACTCACGAGCGGTGGTTTGGTTCAGCGGGCTGTATCCCGAGGGTTCCTCAAAGCGGGTGTGTTGGAGCCCCAAGCGCTCCATCTCGGCGTTCATTTTCTCTATGAACTGCGGCACACCACCGGAAATATGATACGCCAGGGCAGCGGCCGCGTCATTTCCGGAGGGTACAGCCAGGCCCCGCAGCAGTTCGTCCACCGTAACCCGTTGCCCGGGCCCTAAAAACATGAGCGAGGATCCGGGCGGCATGTTGAGCGCATAACTGTCGGGGGTGAGCAGCACCTCGTCTTCGAGCGTTACTGTTCCTGTTTCAGTGGCGCGGAGCGCAACCTGCATGGCCGCAAGCTTGGTCAAGGAGGCCGGAGGAATGACGATATCGGCATTTTTCTCAAAGAGGACCGCTCCGGTGTCGGAGTCAAGAACCACTGCCGAGCGAGCCGAGATGTCTGGCGGCGTTGGATACCAGCGGCCAAGACCCTGGGGTGACTGCAGCGAGACATGAGTACCGGGGGCACCCGGTGCCCCCGGTGCCCCCGGCGTGCCCGGTGCAGAGAACAGCCCGCCCGGCGAGAAAAACAGGAGCAGTGGAACCAAGGCCCACCAAAGCTGAGGTCGTTTCATAGATCTTGATACTACCGGATAATGGCCCATGTGTTCAATTTGAACACGTGCTGTGACGGTGGGCCATTTCGTGCTATTCTTAGCGGTATGGTGCCAGATCAAGAACACACCCCGCGCACAGCCTCAGCTCTTGGTTCGACTGTAGTCTCGACGCTGGTGCATCTTGTGTTCTCTATTCGTGGAGCGCTTTCGCTGGTGGGCTTGGTGGCGGTGGCTCCCGCCCTGGCAATTATTGTTTTCAGTGGCCTTGAGCACGGCAGAATGCTTGAGCAGGAGGTGCGCACTGAGGTGCGCCGCCAGGCCGAGTCCTTTGCCCAGATCCAGAACCAGATCACCGGCTCGGTGCAACAAACACTGAGTACTGTGGCTTCTGTTCAGGTGTTCCAGGAACCAAGTCGCGAGCGTCAGGAAGCCTTCATGGCGCGCATTCTTGAGCGCAACCCGGAGTACGTGAACATAGCCTACACCGATACCCAGGGTTTTGTTCTGGCCTCACCGCAACTGGAGATTGGCACCGACCTTTCAGACCGCAAGCATATTCAGGACGCAGTACAGCGTGGCGGCTTTGCGGTTGGTGAGTACGTCATTTCCCGCTATGCTCAGGAGGAGTCACTTGCCTTTGCCCAGGCAGTGGAGGACGAACAAGGCCGCACTTTGGGCGCCCTGGGCTTGGTCTATAGACTGAGCAACTATGCCGAGGTCTTTGAGCAACTGGAATTCCCACCCGAAAGCACCCTGAGCCTCCTTGATCACCGCGGTATTACGCTGTTCTCCCACCCGGCTGGTATGAGTGAGGTGGGCAAGCCTGGCATTTCAGCCAGCACGGCCGAGGGCGCAGCAAGCGCCTCACCTCACCCCACGGGCAAGGCCTTGGCTGGTCCAGATGGAGTACGCCGCTACTACGCGAGCCGGCAGGTGTATTTGCCGGGGGCCGCAGTCGAAGCCGAAACGCCCTACTTAACGGTCATGCTTGGCATACCGGAAGAACGTGCTCGTGCACCCATGGTAGCCACCCTGCGGCGCAACACCTTGCTCATGGCCGGGGTAATTGTTGCGGCGCTGGTACTTGTGCAGATCTTTGGTAACCTGGTTTTTGGCCGCCGACTGCACCGACTTAATTTTGTTGCAGAACGAATTAGCCAAGGACACATCTCGGCAGACTTTGACCTACCCAGTGATCCAAGTGAAATTGGCCGTCTTGGCCGCCAGATGCAGAACATGGCACAAGCGCTTGAGGCCCGCAGCCGCGAACGAGACCTCACCGAAAAGTCCTTGCAAGAGAGCGTTCAGGAGAAGGACACCCTGTTACGAGAGGTACATCACCGGGTCAAGAATAATCTGCAGCTCATTCTTAGCCTGGTTCGACTCCAACGGAGCCAGGAGCTTGGTTCTTCAGAGGATCAGCTGCGCTATGACGGTTTTACTCATGGCTTGGAAGGTCGTTTAACGGCAATGTCCGAGGTGCATGAGATGCTCTATGCCGATGTCGATGTCTCCGAAATACAACTTGACCAGTTCATCCCCAGGGTCAGCCGCGTCATTCGTTCCATTTACGGCAAGCAGGATCCGGCCTTTACGCTTGAGCCGGTTGCGCTGCCGCTGGAGCAGGCCGTACCGGTTGGCCTCATTGTCAATGAACTCTTAACCAATGCGTATAGGCATGGCTCCAACCCGACTGGCTCTGAGGAGGTAGCGCCGGGAGTTGAGCTCACCCGCAAGGGAGACACCGTCACCTTGGTGGTACGCGACCACGGCCCCGGGCTGCCCCCGGACTTTGACCCTCATACCGCTACAGGCTCTACCGGGCTCGGCTGCACCCTTGTCCAGTCGCTGGCTGCACAGCTTGGTGGCACAGCTGCGTGGGCGAATGCTGCTGGCGACCCCATGACCGGCACTATTTCGGCGTCCGCCGCTCCTGGCACCACCGCTACCTTGCAGTTCACGGTTCATGCACGACTTTGAAATGAGCAAACCATTGGTCGCATGAATGTGTGGGGGGCAAAGTGGCGTCAAAAAAGAAAATCAATTCATGCTCAGGGTCACGTTAGATATTACTAGTTTTGTTGTATTATCTCACGCGACCCTGATACTAGAGCGTAAAACGCGCACCATGGCTGATTGGGGCGCGTCGGGCTGGGCCAACGTGCGGCAGGATGCTGGTGCGCGGCGGGTGCGGGCCGGGTGCGGTACCCGCCGTTTAGGGGCGGTGGTTCGAACTGAGGCAGGAGGAGACGAAGGCCGCCACCTTGTCGCGGCGGCGAGTGCGGATATCGTAGTTGATCTGCTGGGCATGCTGGGTGAGTTCGGTGAAGAAGGCAAAGAGCGTTCCGTAGCGCCGCGCGCCTTGTTGCAGTTCGTCTTCAAGTTGGTTCATGTTCCAGACCGACTCCACCAGCTGCTCAACCTTGCGTAGCAGTGCGAAATCGGCTGGGGCAAGCCAGGCATTGGACAGCACCTGGTACGGTGCCTCCCGCATGTGAACCTGCCGGTTTGCTTGAGCTTCTTCTTGAATGCGGGTGCCCGGTAGGCTCTTGAGAAAGCCAATGTCAAAGCGGTGCGGGCGGAGGCTGAGCACTTCGTTGAAGGTACGGGCTACCTGCTGCAGATCCTCACCGGGTAAGCCCACAATCATATCGAGATGCACCTCTATGGAGTTGAGTGCCAAGACGCGGGCTACCATATCACGCATGCGCTCCCAGGCGTTGGCCCCAGGAGTTCGTCCAATCACTCGTAGGGTGTGTTCAACGACCGACTGCACACCAATCTCAAACTGCAGCCGACCGGGTGGCGCTTGCGCCAGTACCTCAAAGTCAGCCTCCTGCAAAAACGCCGGGTGCACCTCACAGTGAAACATCGCCCCGGTCTTGACCCTTATAATGTAGGCCCAGAGTTCACGGGCGCGTTCGGGCCGGGCGTTAAAGGTGCGGTCGACGAACTTGATAATGGGCGGAGCCTCATAGCTTTTCTCGTGCGTGAGAATAAGTGCCAGTTCCTGCTTCACTTGCTCGGGAGGGCGGAACTCGGCACGCTGGTCAGCGCGGCCGGAAATGCAGTAGGAGCAACTACAGGGACAGCCCCGGCTCGACTCATAGTAAATGTAGCGGCGGCTCAGCCGGGCAAGGTCGGCCGCGGTATAGGGAAAGGGGATCTCGGCAAAGGGCGGGTTTGGCAGGTGCAGCAGCCGCTGGCCCTCCGGGAGTGCAAACCCGCTGGCGGCCAAGTGCTGCATGGCAGCCTCACCCGCTCCGCTAATGAGGATATCGATCTCGGGAAACTCCTCCAACCACCACTGGGCATTGTAGGAGACCTCAGGCCCGCCTATGACAATGAGCACCTCCGGCAGTAAGGCACGGATGTCCGGAAGCAGCTGCCGGATGAGGTTACTGTTCCAGATGTAGGCAGAGAGCACGAGCACCTC
>REEM01000037.1 GCA_007695055.1 Spirochaetaceae bacterium
ACCGCTATTTTTACCGTGGTTGATCCCACGTCTATGCCTACCCAGTATGTTTGTTTCTGCATGAATGTTCCTTGAAATGCCCTAAAGTCGCGTTCACGTTACTACGTGAAGCCAAAACGTAAGCTATTATGGAGTATAGGCCAGTTTGATATACTGGGGTGAATATACCACAATCGGCAAACAAGATACAACTCGGGAATCGGTTCGCGACCGACAGTGAAGTTAATGTCCATTTGCACTGCAGGTGGCAAATTCTTAAACTACTATGCATGCGGTACTTCTTCACAAAACTGGGCCCGGGAAACTCGCTTGCTTCGGCCTTACTTGATGAGTGTAGACTTGGCGAACCTACGCTGGTGGGCTTCTTTCGTGATCTCCGTATGCCGGAGTTGCGGGATCATCCACATGATCAGCGACCACGCTTTAGTGCCCAGGCCTTGGAGCTCTATCGCTGGGCTGCCGGTGAGCTTGAGGGATACGCCGTTACCTCGGCCGAACGCAACGTCTGGATTCTAGAAGCGGCTGGCCCAATGTACGAGATGGAGCGTGAGGAGTTCGAAGCAGTAGTTGGACCAACACCGCATCAGGACGATGTCCCAAAGCTAGTTCCGGTCAGGGTTGTGTACCGGCGAGCAGTTACCCATGTTCCAGCGGTGTTGCAGCAGATCACCGCGAACCGGCGGCTCTCAAGCAGTACCTTTAAGTTGATTCCTGAGGATTTTGGCCTTGAAATGGCAATTGACTATGTGTTGTTCATGGCGGGCATTCTCACGCGTTTTCCTCGGTGTTCACCTGAAACAAGAAACCTCGAGCACCTCTTCCTGTGTTTGGGAGACAACGAGTTACTTGCCCTGATTGTTCGACTCTTTGAGGAACAAGGCTTATATGTGCCGCCGCCGACAGGCGGATTTGTCAAAAACATTGATCTCTTTGTTCGCAACTATCAGACCCCGGCACGCGACATTGCCGGAATTTATGTGCCCGGCCGGTGGCTCTTTCGCTATGGGGCAATTGCCGTTGAACTCAAGAAGACCGGCCCCGAGACCTACACCGAACCGCCGACCGAGGTCGATTACCGCATTCAATTGAACGGCGAACCGGGCCCGGGAGTGATGACTCGCGACTGGATTGTGGAAACCCTGCGTCATTGCCCCAATACTCGTCAATGGCTGGAGGCCCTTGTGCGCTGGGTTCCCTTTGGCGCTCGTCTATTGCGGGAGTTAGAGCCCTGAATACCGGCGCGGGGAGCTGCAGGCGGCGGGGAGCTGCAGAGAAGGGGGCCGAATCGGGCATGCCTGGCTTGCCGAATCAGGCCTCTTCGTATCCCAGTATCTCACGGTGAAAGTCGCGGAAACCCGGGGGTTGCTCGTCGTCTATGTGGCAATCCAGTACTGCCGGACGGCCGGACTGAGTCGCTCTGTGAGCTGCTTCAAGGGCTGCTCTGAGCTCGGCCTCGTTCTCTATCCGAATACCCAGGCAACCGGATGCCTCGGCCACTGCCGCAAAGTTCTGCTGCACCTCAAACTGGGTGTCGATGTACCGCTCTTTGTTGTGGAGCTGGTGGTACTTAATCCAGCCAAGCGCCTGGTTGTTGAGCACAAGGTAGCAAATGCCTAAGCCGTACTGGGCCGCGGTTGCAAGTTCGCGCATGTACATTTGAAAGGCCCCATCACCACACACGCACACAACCGGCTCCTCCGGCCGTGCCAGCTTCACCCCAACTGCGCCGGACACGCCAGCGCCCATGCAGGTCTGGGCGCCAGGAGGCACACATCCCCGCACCGGCACGCGCATGTAAGGTGAGTAATAAGACCACAAGTCCTGTGCTCCGTTCTCATTAACCAGCACCGAGCCGGTGCCGAACACGTCTTGGTACTCCGCCAGCACCCGCTTGGTTTTGAGCTGGCCGTACTCCTGCAGGCTCTCGTTCCGCACCTCGGTGAGATACGACGCTTTGGCGGCCTGAATGCTTTGGCTGCGAGCAAGTCGAGCCGAGTTGGGATCCGGTGGTGGCAGGAGCTGGCGGAGCGCGCTGAGGGTGCTGCGGACATCTGCCGTTATACCGATATCTGCCTGCCAGTTGCGGTTGATTGCTGTTGCGTCGATATCGACCTGGACAATCTTGGCGTTGGGCGGCTTATAACTCCATGCACCGGTCTCAAACTGCTCATTGCGGCTGCCCAGTATCAGGAGCAGATCGGCCTTGAAGTAGTGCTCGCGACCGAGGCGAGTGAAGTAAAGCCCGGTCAGTCCAAGCGACAAGGGGTGATTCTCGTCAATAATCCCGCGACCAGAGGCGCTGCTGAGCACCGGAATGCCTTGTTCCTCGGCAAATGTGCGCAGTTCGTCAAAGGCCTGAGAGGAAACTGCGCCGCCACCGGCAATGAGCACCGGGCTTTCGGACTGCATGAGGAGCTGAGCTACCTGAGTCAGAGCGGCAGGATCCGGTGCGGGGGGAGCTACCGCAGGAGAGGTTTCATAGGGTGGTATAGCGGCTGACTTCAAGCTTAGATCTACCGGGATCTCAAGGTAGACAGGTCCGGGACAGCCGGAGCGGGCTATCTGAAAGGCGCGGCGGAGCGCCCATGGGGTACGTTCCGGAGCCGGAATCCGGTAGGCCCACTTGGTAATAGGTCGAGCCATGCTGAGCTGGTCCGCTTCCTGAAAGGCGGGCATGCCCTCATGAGCAACCGAGACCGAGGCCGAAAGCACAACGAGTGGTACCGCTGCCGCCTGGGCCTCAAGCACCGCCGAAAGCATGTTGGTAAACCCGGGGCCGGTGCTCCCAAAGCACACTCCGGTGTTGCCCGCAGCTCGTGCGTATGCAAGGGCCATAAACGCGCCGGAACTTTGCTCGCGTGCATGAACTGTGCGTATGAGGTTAGAGTCGTAGAGCGCGTCATACAAGAGTCTTGGGTTGCCCGGCATGCCAAAGAGATACCGAACACCTTCGGCCTCAAGACCTTCTACAATTGAGTGCCATGCATTCTTTGATCTTGCCATGCTCACCTCTCATGAGTTGTGGTGGGATCTATGCGGAGCGCTGTGCGTCCTACCGTGAAGGTTGCAAGTAGGAGAACAAGCGCGATTCCGGTGATAGTATACGGCAATAGGATGGTACCGTAGGTTTCGGCAAGCTCGCCAAATACAGACGGGAGCACCATTCCACCAAGTGAGGCAAAGATAAGAATGAAGTTGGTGATAAATCCAGCAGCTTCGGGAAACCTATGTGCTGCAATTGCCATGTTCATGGGGAAGATTCCGGCAGCCGCGACACCAATAACCGCAATGATGAGCACAATAAGTCCCGGAATAGGTACCAAGCTCCAAATGCCGGACGCAAGGAGCACAATTACACTAATCACAATCAAATAGCGGCCAACCCCTACTCGATCCGCAAAAAAGCTTGAGAGGAGACGGCCCAATGCCAATGTGACGGCAAGTATGAGGGCCAGCGCTGCCGGTGCAACAATTCCTACGTTGAGCTCTTCCCAATAGGACGGCACCCAACCATAGAGCATTGCCTCTAGACTGACAAAAAGAAAACCAAGTAGGGCCATGACATACACAATGGGTGTGCGTAGCACACCGCCGCGGCTGCCAGCACGCCTTGTGGGAATAGGCATGATTCCGTCAGGGATGTTCCGTAAGGCAAATGAACCGAAGAGCACAGGAATAGCCCCAATGAGGAAGATGAGTCGCCAGGTTTCTGGGAAGAACCCTATCAGACCCGCAACGGCTGGCGCACTAATGGCACCTACGGAGAATGTCATGTGCAGCCGTCCCATTGATCGGCCACGGCCGATGTTGGTCTTCTCCGACTCCACGGTCTGTACTCCAAGCTGTGTGCATCCGTTACCTATGCCACGAAGAAATCCGAGAGCCAGCAACATTGCAAAGCTGTTAAAGAACATACTCAACACGAGCGAGAGCACCATAGCAAGATTGCCAAATCCGATCAGCCGTTTGCGGGATACGCGGTGTATGAGCCCAAGCAGTACCGCAATTGCAAAAAGCGAACCGACCGCGATGGAGGAGATGAAGTAGCCCGACTGAGCGAGGCTAAACCCAAGTTCAGCACGTAAATACGGAATGAGAGGTCCTGCCATGCTTACTGCATACCCGCTCCCAAAGAGCGAGGAGTACTGCATGAACAGGACTGCTTTTTGTTGACGTGGCGAGTTCATATGACCCCAACCTTGCCTTACAATGCTGTTGGCTGTTCCTGGTTGCGTGCATTGAGTTCGTGCACATCTATTTCAACGGCGTCCCATGGGTACTTTATCCAGGCGTTGGGTAGTTCCCGACCTGCCCAGTAAGCCGCGACATCGGTTGGGATAACCCCTTTCTTTTCTTTTTGTTTGTTATGCAATACCGCAACTCCAAGCTTTGCGGGCTGGTGCCGTAGCAGTTCCCGAATGCAGTACTCAAGCGTGGTGCGGCTGTCATCAACTTCATCAATCAGCAGTATCCGCTTTCCAGTGAGTTTCTGTTCTACTTCGTCAAGCCATTGAATTTTTTTGGGGCTCGGGAGTGTGGTTTTGTCCTCAAGATAAAGCGAAATCCCAACCGTATAGATGGGTACACTTAGGTAGGTCTTCATGATCCGGGCAGGGATATAGCCGCCGCTTCCAATAGCGACAATTGCTTCGGGGGCAAAGCCGGATGCCTGGATTCGTTCCGCAAGTTCTGCAACGGTTTTGTGTATGTCGGAGTAAGAAAACGCAATATGTTCCATGCGCCACCATAGTCGGAGATAGAATCTTTGTCCAGTCCGGTGCCAAATCGATGTCGGCGCTCGGCGCTTCAGCTTGGGAGTTGCTGTATCCATCCACAATTTGTTGACCTTGCTCCACAAGGGACATACAATTCCAGGCATATGTATATGTTTGGCATAGATGCCTTTACCGACCGTGCCTTCTCTGGAAATCCCGCCGTGGTATGCTTGCTGGCGACCGAGGCCGACCCGCACTGGATGCAGCAGGTTGCAGCTGAGTTCGGTGTTTCTGAAACCGCTTTCGTGGTAACGCGGCAGGGGGGCTTTGGTCTGCGGTGGTTCACCCCAGAGGTGGAGGTGGATCTGTGCGGCCACGCGACTCTGGCAGCCGCGCACGTGCTGTGGTACTCAACGGGACAGGTCACCGGTTACAACAAGATAAAGTTCTTCACGGCCTCGGGTGTTCTTCAGGCCGCACGTGTTCGCGACGCTGACGGCAGTGAGCAGATTGAGTTGGAGTTTCCCGCTGAGGCGCCGGAGCCGTGTGAGCTTGATCCGCGCTT
The DNA here is from genome assembly GCA_007695055.1 of Spirochaetaceae bacterium. Taxonomy (GTDB): domain Bacteria; phylum Spirochaetota; class Spirochaetia; order DSM-27196; family SLAA01; genus SLAA01. Next base: position 5,281 of record REEM01000037.1, read on the forward strand.
CTTGCAGGCCATTGGTGTAGATCGAGCCCGCTACATTGGCAAGAATCGTCTTGACTACATTCTGGAGCTTGATCACGAACAGCAGGTGCGAGAGCTCAATCCTGACTTCGGAGCACTGCGAAATCTCCCAGCGCGGGGAATAATTACTACCGCGGTTTCGGACTCACGGGAACAGTACGATTTCGTATCGCGCTTTTTCGCGCCAGGGGCAGGGATTGACGAGGATCCGGTCACTGGGTCGGCGCACTGTTGCCTTGGACCCTACTGGCAGCAGAAGTTGGGGGGAGCCGAGTTGCTTGGGTACCAGGCCTCCAAGCGTGGCGGTTTTGTTGCGGTACGTCCGGTGCTTGACAAGGTGTTTCTCAGGGGGACAGCTACTCAGATTTGGCGTGGGGAGTTGAGCGCCTAAACAAGGGTGCGACAGTGCTTAGAGGCCGATGGCGCTGGTAGAGACTTTCGCAGGTAGGTCAACCACGAAACTCACCGGTAGACCTGGCTCCAAAGCTATGTGTCCGCCGTGACGAGTCTCAATGAGGTGCTTGGCACTGGAAAGGCCAAGGCCTGTGCCCCCGCGCTCGGCCTTCGTGGTGAAAAATGGCTCAAAGATAGAGGAACGAATCTCCGGTGCTATGTCTGGCCCGGTGTTGCTGAAACAGCAGCGTGCTCCCTTTGGTTCATGCAGTGCGGATGTCGCTATGGTCAAGCTGTTGTCTGTATCGGAACATGCTTGAGCCGCGTTTATAATGATGTTGATAAATACCTGAACGATGTCTTCGCTGTAGCACTCAACAATGAGTGGTTCTGCTGTAAAATGGCGCTCAATGCGCATAACCTTGCGGTAACTTGGGTGGGTTATTGTGAGCGCTTGCTCAATGAGTTCGGTTAGGTTGGCAGCCTGCGGTTTTGTTTGTGTCGGCTGGGCTAAACGGACCAGACTGCGTGTCACATCGGCAATTCGGCGAATTGCTGGTTCAATATCAGCTACCAATTGTGCTTTCTCGACGTCTGAGCGGTGGGGAGCGAGCATGGCTATCTCGACAAGACTAGAGGTACTGCTCTTGAGAACCGTAAGCGGGTTATTGATCTCATGTGCGAGTTCTGCCGAGAGAGCGCCAATTGCAGATAGTCGCTCTTGACGTATGAGCTGGGTCTGGGCTGCTTCTAAGCGAACATTGTTCGCCGTAAGATTCTCTACCGCTTTATCACGCTCCTCAAGAAGTCTGCGCCAGGAACTGACGTCCGATATCATCACCAGCATACCTACCGGCTGATCTCGTGGTCCAGAGAGTGGCGTAAGCTGTACCTCAAGTTCTCGATAGCGTCCGGCAAAGCTACCGGCGCTGTCAAAACGCGCGGCGTGGAGCGCGGATCGGGAGCCTAAGACAGCATGTGCGGCCGGAACACTATCTAAACCCTGGCCCAGTACTTCCTCGTTCATTTCAAGAAGGATAGCAGCCGAGCGATTGAAATCTATTATGCGCCCCTGCGTATCAAGAGTGATGAGCGCTACCTCAAGGTCATTGTATACAATGTTGCGAGCAATAGGACGGACATGAAAGAGATGGAACCAGCGCACGCCCACGTAAAAGAACACGCCTGCAGCGGCGAAACCAAGGGGCGTATAGTCTTTAACAAGAGCAGGGAAAACCCGGAATACGTAGATCAAGTTCAGTACAAGTGGCGTCAGAGCGCCAAGAACAAGCCACCCTGCCTGGCGTGAATGTTCGGGACGTGAGGCCGTCGCTGCATAGATAATGAGCGCCGCTCCCGACAGCAGCAAAAGATAGGAGTAGGCTCCGTGAACCCAGAACCAAATTCCGTAACTGGTTCGCATGCTGAGTAATGAGCCAACCGCCACAAACTCAACCGAACTCCAATAGAGGGCATGCTGACCGCTTGTGACGGCCAACAAAGATGTAATGAAGGGAATAACGAGCAGTCCTATAGCGCGGTAAGGCCCGACCTCGGAATCTGGTCGGGCATAGCTCCATGAGAAAGCCAGCCAGATAGGTGGGATAAAGGCAAAGACGACTGCCTGCACTATGGCCATCAGCAAGGTTGCTGATGAGCTGCGGGTTAACAACTCGAGGGTGTTTCCGAGAAGGAGTGTGCCCACCAAGGCGAAGTACACCAGCAATAGACATGCAGATGAACTGCGACGAAATCTCCAAACCGCGATGCCCGATGCAACAAGAGCGAGACCAGCGAAGGGCGTCAAGCTCAGGAATACTACGAAGTCAATTGGCATTGCGGTTCACCTGAGCAACGCAGACAAAATGGTGACGTCGTCGCGGAAGACCGATTCTGGGTTGGCTCCGTGCTCGACCGCAAATTCTCCTACCCGACGCGCCACTGCCACGCAGAACTCCTTTTCGTTTGCGGGAGTGTGGTTGTAGCTTATATGACAACTTTGAAGGATCTCGGTTAGCTCCTTGTCGGGGATGGGTGAGAGATTGCCAGCAACCTCGGTGAGTCCGTCGGTGAACATAACGACTCGGTCGCCGGAGCCGATGTGCGTGGTGTGTTCGGTGTACTCGGTGTTTTTGTGGAATCCCATGGCTGCTCCAAGCGGCACAATGCTTTGGCATCCATCTGTATACAGATGGATGACCGGAAGGTGCCCGGCGTTCGCTACCGTCATGGTTGATGTCTCAAAATCAAGAAGCCCCACCGACATCGAAATTACTACATCGGAATAGCTTGGCATTTCGTGGAAGATGTCGCGATTGAGTTTGGTTAAGAATGCGGTAACTGAGAAACGCCCGTCGCTTCCCATGTTCCGTAGAGCGTCAATGTTTTTTGACGACAGCACCTTTATCATACCGGTAACGAAGGCAGCCCTAATTCCATGACCCGAGACATCGCCAATAATGAGCAGGCTCTGATTGGTTGAGAGGTGAATGACGTCGTAATAGTCGCCGGTGCAGTAGGGCTCACGGGCGGCCTGAGACAGCACGTTCAGATCCAGGCGACTGTTTGAGTGTGGCTCCGGATGCAGTACTTTCTGCTGGAACTCGGCGGCCGCTTGCACGTGCTGTTCCAGCTCGCGAATATATCGTTTTGTGGTACGTCTGGATTGAACAAGATCCAGTGTGGTTTCCACCTGCTTTGCTAACTGCTCGGGCTCCCAGGGTTTCAGTATGAAGCCAGAGATGGAGGCGGCAACGGCGCTTTGTATGGCTTCAATGTCGGAGTAGGCAGTAATAAGAAGGAGTCCAATGTCGGGATATCGTTTATGAATATGATGTAAGAGCTCTGTTCCCTGCATGCCGCTCATGCGCAGGTCGGTTGCAACCACCAGCACCTCTTGATGATGCCGCTCAAGATACTCAAGACACTTTTCACCAGACGGCAAGAGCCCAATTTTCATGTCGCCAAGGCTGCCCCATGACTCAAGATCGCGACTGAAGGCGCGAAGTATCTCTGGTTCATCGTCAACGAACAGTATCTGAGCGGTAGCCTCGGCCATGGTCATGCCCCCATACTGGAGTATAACCCGAGAGTCGCTGCCGCGCTACGGAAGTATGGCCAGCGGAGCAGTCACTCCACCACGATGTCAGATCTCGGTTTCAGGGTCGAGTGGGGGCGCGGGCGGGTGGAGTCGAGCTTTCTTGTACCGGGCGTGTCGATTGAGCCGGAAGTCGCTGCGTGCCCGCTTATAACTCTCAAGTAGACGTTCGGCCATGCGCTCAATGGACCATTCCTCGGCCTTCATGCCTGCCTCGGCAACCTTTTGCTCGTATAGGGCACGGTCGTCTAAGAGTCGTTCCACCTGTGCTGCAAACTCCTCTTCGTTAGGGCTGCACAGTATTCCTCCGCGCCCGTCGGCGAGCAGATCCGAGACACCCATGGCGTCAATTGCTACGACCGGAGTCCCCATTGACATGGCTTCTAAAAGCACGAGCCCTTGGGTTTCGGTCAAGGAGGCAAAGGTGAAAACATCGGCCGCTTTGAAGTAACTGAAGACTTCATCCCGTTTGACGTAACCGGTGAACACAATGTCCTTGTTGAGCTCAAGCTTAAGTGAACTCAGCTCCCGCAAATGCCGCTTGCGATCCGGGCCGTCACCCACCACCATGAGACACAGGTCGTTACGGCGGGCGGCGAGCATTTTCATAACTCTGAGGAGGAACGAGATATTCTTTTCGCGGCCTATGCGTCCGACAAAAAGCAGGAGCTTTCGATCCTTGGGAATACCGTGGCGGGTTCGAATGGTAGACGCCGGAGTTATCTTTCGGTTTGGGTCGATATCGATGCCGGTGGGAATGACATCAATCGGCGCATCTACCCCATATCGCTCAAGTTCACGCCGAATGCGCATACTTGGGGAAATTACCCGCTGGCACCGGCCACAGTAGCGCCGACTGATCTCCTCAATGAGCCAAACGGCTACCGGGCGTGGCACAGGCATGTAGTGCCTATACTCCATGAAGAGGGTGTGATAGGTGTGCACATGCGGAATGCGACGAAAGCGACTCAGCAGTATTGCAAACACCCCGGTGTTTGCCGGGACCTGCGAATGAATTACGTCGATCTCCATCTTGCGAAGTTTCCAGAATACCCTCAGCGACGGGAACACAAAGCGCCGCTCAGACATTTTTTTGAACAGATAGGGCGTTGAAGGGAAGCGGTAGACGTTCGCGGCTACTGTCTCGCGACCAAAATAGCTGGGACAGAAGAGATGAACGGTATGCCCCTTTGACTCAAGCTGCTTGCGGAATATCTCTATGGAAGTTATTACCCCGTTTATCTCTGGTTTGTAAGTGTCGGTAAATACCGCAATGTTCATACGCTGTCCGTACTTCCTTCTTTCTGGACGGGCAAGAATTGCTCCTTGGGTACAGATATTTTCCTCTGCGCCTCGGCACTACCTGCATGTGTGGATAGTTTCGCGTGCAGCCGCTGCTGTTCCCGCGCGGTGATCACCAGCATCTGGAGCCGGTTCTCAACGTTGGCAAAGCTGGTATCCGGGTCGTAATCAAGCGACAACACCTGTATATGTGGGTAACGCGCCTTCAATGGCTTTATCATACCACGACCGGAGATGTGGTTGGGAAGACAACCGAATGGATTCAGAACGACAAATGCATGCACTCCGTCGTCTGCCATTTGCATGATCTCGGTAGGAATAAGCCAACCTTCACCTGAGACAAAGCTCGGATCAAGGATGTTGCCAATGCGAGCTGCAAGATCATGAACATCGTGGCGGTGTTCGGCAAAGCGAAATTCGGCCATTGCTTTGTCAACTTTTCGTAGAACAAACTCATACACATGATCAGCAGCGTCACCTAAAAGTATAGAGAGAAATGGGTAGTGCGATAATTTTTGGTTGCCGAGGTGCTTGTTGATAACGTTCTCGCGCCGGAAAAAGTCGACCATTCCGGGAACAACAACCTCCATCCCGTGCTCTTCAAGGTATTTCTCAATGTAGCCGTTCGCAGATGGGTGGTACTTCATGAGTATCTCGCCGGTAATTCCGACCCGAGGTTTGCGGTCAGCGCCAGTAGCACTGACGGTCAATGGTATGCGATTGAACGCATCTACGGCGGCGTCCAGCCCCTTAAGCGCATCGCGATGTCCCAAGGAGATGCCGGTGCAAATCCTTTCGAGCTGTACATCAAATACTCGGTCCGCCTCGCCCTTCCTACTTTCATAAGGACGAATGCGGCGCCGCATGGTTTCCAGGGCGTCAGTAATGGACAAGGCCCATAACATGCGCAACTGAAAGTGAGGGCTCAACCTAAATCCGGGGTGCATGTTTTTGGTGTCGTCCCCCACCGTGATAATGGGGATATCCTTGTAACCGGCCTCATCGAGCGCGCTTCGTGCGAGTCCGGCATACTGCCCGGCCCGACATGCGTCACAGTTCTTGGCAAGTCCGATAGCAACCTCGTCACTCCGGTATCGACCAGTCTCAATCTCCGAGAGGAACTCGCCAATGTTCACCTGGGCTGGGAAGCATATGTCGTTGTGCACGTACTTTTTTCCCAGTTCAAATGCGCGTTCTCCGGCCACCGGCAGCGGTTCCAGGTGGTAGCCTTGCCGGCTTACCACGGCAGCACTTACACGAGTAAAGGCTGGCGAAAGGTTAGGCGCAAGAATCACACGGCGCTTCTTGTCGGCCTTGGTGAACTTCTGAGGGAAACCATCCGCGAGTTTGGGCGCGGGTTGAGTTTCCTGCGGGCCTGTGTTTGCTTGTATGGTGTCGTTGAGCTCATGTGCTTCCGGAGCTGTGTTCAAGCCGCGCTTCGTGCGCACCGTTTCTATAAAGCTCTTGATCCGAATGGTCAGCGGCCCTGAGGCCTCGCCCTCGTCTAGTTTGAGAACCAGTAGTTCCTTGTTCGAGGTCTCGCTGAGAATGCGTGCCATCTCGTCCGAAAGAACTGCGTCATGGCCACACCCAAAACTAACGATCTGTACCAGCTCAAGCTTAGGGTTTTGGGCAACACTGAGAGCGGCCGCCAGCATGCGTGTGTGAAAGGGCACGTAGCTGTCGACCCGACTGGGCCGTACATCTACCTCACCAAGATCGGCCAACCCATCCAATGTCAGAACAGGGATGCCAAGGCCGGTAAAGAAGCGTGACAAATGATGGTTCACCAGGTTGTCGGAATGATAGGGGCGCCCGGCAAGTACAACACCAAACTCAGCGCCGTCCTGTGTGTTGAGTTTATCCAAGATTTGGCGGCCATGCGTCTGGAGTTCGGCTCGGAAGCTGGAAAGAGCGGTTTCGGCTGCCTTGGTAGCGGCGAGGGCCTGCTTGGCAGGAATGCCGTACGACTCGGTGATGAAGTCGACGGTCTGCCGCCGACGGAGCTTCTCGTTGTGCCAGTGGAATGCTGGCAGGTCCATGGGAATTCCGTAACGCTCTAAAGGCGCATCGCTATGTTCAATGATCTTGGGATAGCCCTGTATCACCGGGCAAACGGCATCCGACTCTGCATGCCGGTTCTCCTTAGGCACGCGGATCATCATTGGCATAAAAATGCGGTCG
>REEM01000102.1 GCA_007695055.1 Spirochaetaceae bacterium
GCTATACCTCCGGTGCGGAAACCGGAATTTTCACGGTGAAGGTCGTGCCCTTTCCAAGGGTGCTGTCTGCTGTGAGCGTTCCACCCAGGCGCTGAAGGAAGTCCCGGCAGAAGAGGAGCGCCAGGCCAGCCCCCTTTTCACCAGCAGTGCCGGTGGCGCCGGAGCGAGAGTTCCAGTCAAAAAGAGTGTGTAGTGTGTGCTCGGGCATACCTACGCCGGTGTCTGCAACAGTAATTACTGCTTCCTCGGATGCGACCTGCGCTGATAGCGTAATGGCGCCGTTAGCGGTGAACTTGTTGGCGTTGCTCAGAAGGTTGCGGATTACAAAAACCAGAACGTTGCGGTCACAGGTAATCTCTGCCCCACCGCTAGACTGCACATCCAGCCGGTTCCCCTTGTTCTCCATCTCATGACGTATAGAATCTGCCAGTTCTTTAAGCAGCTCATCTACCTGGATCAGTGAGAACTCGTAGGGTGAGGACTCCAGGCTGCGTGATGCCCAGCCAATAACATTGTCCAGCAAATACCCCGTGGAGCTCACGGTATGATGCAGTTCCGTTACCAGCTCCTTCCGTTCAGCGTCGTCCAGCTCCTGGGTCTCAAAGAGAGACATGAGTGACGATATAGTAGCCATGGGCGAACGCAGGTCATGAGCAATGATAGACATAAGCCGTGACTTGAGATCCGAGACTTCCCGCAGTTCCCGGTTCTGAGTCTCCAGGATTCGCCGGGAGCGCCTGAGCTCCAAGAGGTCAACCACGTGGCGGGCGAGGATACTCAGCGCCTCCTCCTGCTCAGCAGTCAGTTTGCGCGGCGAACGGTCCATGGCACAGAGTGCCCCAAGCCTATACCCGTCCGGGGTTACGAGCGGCATGCCAGCATAGAAGCAGAGCTGCGGGTCAATAGTGACAAGCGGGTTGTCGGCAAAGCGTGGATCTGCTGATGCGTCCTCCACGGTAAACAGCTCATTCCCCAGAATGGTGTGGGCGCAAAACGCTACATCCCTGGAGGTCTCCTTGTCTTCAATGCCGACCGAGGCCTTGAACCACTGCCGGTCGCGGTCCACAAAGGATATTGTTGACAAACTTGTACCGCAGATCTGTGTTACCAACCTCGCAATGTCGTCATAGTCCTGCTCGGTAGCTGAGTCAAGAATATCGTACTGTCTGAGTTTCTCAAGACGCTCTTCCTCGTCAGGTGGTAGCGGTGCGGTTGTCATGGTAGCTCACATCTTAGTGGGCCTTGAGGGGCACGTCAATGTATGGTCAATGTATGTGGCAAGGAGTTCACCGCAATCCATCACGTATGGTAGAATTGCAAAAGCTATACATGTCCTTGACGATATGTATAGAAAGCCCCTTATTTTATACATATTAAATTAGGGACAGAGACCCAACGGAGGCCGCTCCTGTGAAACAGTTGGAGACTTTATCTGCAGCTCGCTTTGATGCCGCCCCAGTCCTGAAACAGCTCTCGCTGGCGAGCCGTAACCTTGCGGAGCTCAAAGGCGTTGCGGCATCTATTCCTAATCAGGGCATCCTCATCAACACCCTAGGCATTCAGGAGGCTAAGGACAGCTCAGCTATCGAGAATATCGTTACCACCCATGACGACCTCTATCAGAATGACCTCTTTCCGGAAAACCTGGCCCATCCGGCCGCCAAAGAAGTGCTACGCTACCGCCAGGCTCTCCAGGTTGGCTTTGGGCGGGTCAAACAGCACGGTTTGCTTACTGCCAGCCACATCATAGAGATACAGGCAGAACTGGAACAGAACAACGCTGGCTTCCGACGGCTGCCGGGTACAACACTGAAGAACGGTAGGGGAGACACGGTTTATACCCCGCCCCAAGACGAGGCCACAATTGTGGCTTTGATGCATGATCTGGAGCGCTTTATCAACGACCCTGAGTTCTTTGACGCCGATCCGTTGATTAAGATGGCGCTCATTCATCACCAGTTCGAAAGTATTCATCCCTTCTACGACGGAAATGGGCGTACCGGCCGGATCATCAACGTGCTCTATCTGGTAAAAGAAGGCTTGCTGGAGATTCCGGTGCTCTACCTCAGCCGTCACATTGTTCAAACCAAGCCCGAATACTACCGCCTGTTGCAGGCAGTACGTGAGCATGATGACTGGGAAGAGTGGGTGGTCTACATGTTGAGCGCCATTGAAGTGACTGCCCGCGACACCATCGAGACGATTCACGCTATCAGAGAGGCTCTCCAACAGACTAAACATCGTATTCGCTCGGAGTACAAGTTCTACAGCCAAGACCTTATCAACAACCTCTTTACTCACCCCTATACCAAGATCGAGTTCGTGCAGCAGGACTTGAAAGTATCACGGCTGACGGCAACCAAATATCTAGACGCCCTTGCAGAAGACGGCATCCTGGAAAAACAGAAAAGGGGACGCAGCAATTACTACATCAACCGTGCGCTTCACACGATCCTCACCCGCGACTCCATGAAGAGAGGAAGTGAATAACTCCACCAAGTGACAGCCACCCCACAACCGGCTACTATGAGGTCATGAAGGTACTGATAGTAGGCGGAAGCCCCAGGGCCAAGGGCAATACCGATACATTGCTGAGTTCAATGCGCGACGAGCTGGAGCGCAATGGGGTGTCCACAACTCTGGCCTTCCTGCGTGACTACTCAATCAACCCGTGTGTCGGGTGCGAGCAGTGTAGGACGGACAAAACCTGCAGCCGTTTTCTTGACGGTATGCACCTGCTGTATCCCGAAATTGAGTCGGCCGAGGGGCTGGTGCTGGCGTCTCCTACCTACAACTACAACATTACGCCCATGACCAAGGCGTTTATCGACCGCATGTACCCGTACTTCAATTTTTCTGAACCCCGTCCGGGGCCGTACTCAAGCAGGCTTGCAGACCGGCCGCGCGTAGCAGCAACGGTCGGAATCTGTGAGCAAAATGAAGCATCCGAGATGGGTGTCACAATGCCGGCTCTGACCGAGCCACTGCGGCCGCTCGGATATACAATCTGCGACCAAGTTGCAATTACCGGGCATTTTCAGCGCGGCAGCGTTCGTGAGGACACTGCGGCCAATGAGAGGGTTCGCGCCGCGGCACGCCACTTGGTTCACGAACTCCATTCCACGTAGCAAATTACTCGTGCAACGCGTGCTATTTCAGATCAATTAACCCTGCGCGCAGGAGCTTCTTGGCAATTGCATAGACGTCGTTTTTGTCGCCTTCCTTCCGTATCCCAACGTATACTACAAGCACCACGACGCGGTCTTCTTCTACCGTATAAATGATTCGATACCGTTGCCCGGCTGCACGCACATCACGGTATCCTTGGAGCTCCCCTAGAAGAGCAGCGCCCCGATCCAGCGGACTCTCCTCTAGATCGCGGAGCTTGTTGATGATTTGCTTCTGCGCTCGCTTCTCAATTCCTTGTAGGGCTTCAGCGGCTGTCTTCGTGAGCGTTACTCTGTATCGCACCATCGAGCTCCTGTTCGAGTTCGTCCAGTGTCACGAGTCGCCCCTCTCTCACGTCTTCGAGACTGGCCCGCAACTGCTCCATGAGCTCACGGTCACTTAAAACCTCAAGCGTGCTTACGAGCCCTTCGTAAAGTTCCCAACGCATAAGAGCCATTTCCGGCTCTCCTCGCCGTGTTACCGCAATCACGTCGTCGACCTGCAGTTCATCTTGAAGCGAGGTAAATTTAAGCCGGGTCTCAGACACCGACTTCTTTGTTATCATAGTGTGACCCTCCGTCCTGCTCAATTACTTGATCAACTATATGAGCAAAGTTTACCACGATGTCCAGACAGCGGCAAGGTGAAAACACCGAAGCGTGGTCTGACCGTAGCTCCCGCAACTGCCGAATGGCTTTTTTCATGTACTATGCTAAACTCACTTTGTGGAATTAGCCCTTGCGCAGAAAGATCAGCTTCTCACCCGAGTTTTGCGTCTTGTCTCTATTGCCGGAGTTGTTCCCTACCTTTCCGGGGTGTGGCTTGCAGCAGCTCAGGGCGTCTGGCCCGTTGTGATCATGAACACGGTAGTCTATGCCTCAGTGGTGGCCGTGAGTGTGGTGCCCTCGGTGGCGTTCCGTTGGAAGCTGATGACGGTCGTGGCCGGGACATGGATGGTTGGGACGGTTCTGCTCTTCACAGTGGGAGTGCTTGGGGCGGCCTACGTCTGGCTTGCTGCGGCCATAATTTTTGCCGCAATTTTTGGTGAGCGTCGCGCAGTTGCTGCTGTGGTTGCGCTTACCACCACTATGCTGCTGGCCTACACCTTTGCAATTCTGCACGGACTTGAGAGCTACGGCGCAACCCCGGAGACTATTCTGGTAAACGGTGCAAGCCTTCTGGTGGTCTCAATATCTACCGCGCTGCTGGTCAGCGTGCTAACCAGTCGGCTGGAAGAGGCACTGCGGCAGGAGCAGTCTCTCACCCGGGAACTGAGCGCTGAGGTTGATGCCGGACAGGAGCTCCTGCGGGAGGTCCACCACCGCGTTAACAATAACATGCAGCTGGTGCTGAGTATGATGCACCTTGAATCCGCGGAACGCCTTCCCGGCCGGGTTCGCGCGCTGGCGGCAATCAATGCGCTGCTTCATAGGGACCGCACATCGCTGACCGCCGAGCTGCCGGATATAGTTGAGGCGGTGAGGGAGCTGCTGGAGTCAATGTCGGCGTGCATATTGGTTGCGGGAGCGGCGGATGGCAGCAGCGCGACGGAAGGCAGTGGCGCTGCGGATGGCAATGGAGCAGTACCCCGCCTTGCAGCGGCAACGGCCATTCCCTTTGGCCTGTATCTGTACGAGTGTGGTGAGGCACTTGTCGAACGCGACATCTCTGTGAGGTTTGAATGGAGCATCACTGACGGTGCCGACGAGCTGCGCTTCTCCATCGTTCCCATTGATGGGTCCGGAGCCCCGTTGCAGCCTCAGTCGCACGAGGTAATGCAGCAGGTAATGCAGCAGGCAATGTCAACCGTAGAAAACTCCTTAGCGGCGCAAATCATTCAGGACCGGGTTCGCTTTGTGGCTGGCCAGAACCTACTTTCAACTCTTGTAATTCCACTAACCTAAACGCACAAGCGCATTATTGCCGCACGGCCGCTCAGCAGCGCAGTAGGAAGACCGCCAGGCGGTTGCACCCACTGGCCGCTCAGCACCATGTTCTTGAGCCCGCGTATCCGGCCGCTATGCTCCATCATTTTTCCTTGTACCGTGGGGAAGAAGGCCATAAAGGCACCGCGGTATGCGTTACAGTAGCGCTCATAGGTTTTGGGAGTAACTACATCGAGCACCGTGAGTTTCCCCTGCATGGCCGGAAAGCGCTTCTCGGTGGCCCTCAGCACCGCCTGGCCAATGCGTGCCTTTTCCTGCTTGTACGCCTCCGGGTCTCGGGCAAGGCGGTCCCAGGCCTCAAAGTCCTCAAAGAACTGGCTGATGTCGTAGATCAGAAGCGTCTGTCCTTCCGGAGCAAAGCCGGGCTCGTGGCTGAAGTGCTTCATGGTAAGGCGAGTAATCTCCCTGCCGTTAATGGAGATGGGATCTGTGGAGTAGTTCAGGCTCCACGGCAGCGCCTCTCCTATGCTGCCAGCCTTACCACCAGCGTCACCGCTGAATGCACCACCAGCGTTGCGGACAACGCTGCCGGAGACGCTGCCCTCATATCCAAGCGCCACCAGAATCTCCGAGGCAAGCGGGTACTCCACCGGGTTGTTGAAGCGCTTCTCAAAGGCCGCCTCGGGGTACCGGCCCTTGAGCAGATTGTGGTACACAAAGTGCGCATCACAGGCCGCTATCACGTAGTCCGGCTCAAAGCGGCGGCCGTCTGTGCAGACCACGCCACGCACATGCTTCCCGTCTATGAGCAGTTCCTGAACCTCGCACGATGTTTCCAGCACGCCACCGAGTTCGGTGTAGCGCTCGGCCATGCGCAGGGCAAGCGACTTTGAACCGCCCTTGGGAATAGACGCCTCGTCTGTGGTGAAGGCCGCAATTGCAAAGAAGATCATAGCAGCGTTGAAGTTGTCAGGCGCCATGTCGCTCAGGCCCTCCCTGATAGCGGGGTGGGAGAAGCGCTCGGCGAACTCGGTCAGGGTCATTTTGCCGTACTTCTTAAGAATGGCCCCCGCATCCTTCATGGACAGCAGCATGCGGATCTTCTCCGGGAGGCTCATGAGGTCACGGGGCTTTTCCACAGGAAAGGAGAAACTCTGCAGCAGTCGTACATCGTCACAGAACTCTCTAATACTCTCTGCGTCCTGTGGCGAGAGGTCGGTCCAGGATGCTTGGAGTTTATCCAGATCACGGTAGATAAAGGCTCGCTCCCCCTCGTGCTCAAAGCAGAGGAAGCTCTCAGGATGAATAATCTCCACGCCGTCCAAGGCGCCAACCTCCTCCCAGAGTGCACGCAACTCGCTGCCTTCCTTGGTGCCTGTCAGCCAGTGAATGCAGCCGTCAATGTGGTAGCCCTTGCGATCCCAACCGGTGCACTGACCCCCGGGTGTATGGTGCTTCTCAAGAATGACACTCTCAAACCCGTTGCGCTGTGCGTAAATGCCAGCACTCAGCCCACCAATGCCGCCGCCAATTATCACCACCTTCTGGATGTCTTTTTTGCGGTTGTTTGTAATGCCCCTCATGTGTTCTTTTCCTTTCTGTTGATGTTTCCGGCACGCACCAGGTCGCTGCCGGTCTGCAGTACAAGTCGTTCCAGGTCTGCTTCCCCAAACCATGAGGGAACCTGGTTGTTTGCCACCATGAGAGTGAGTCCGAGCTGGAAGGCCCGCATCTGCATGAACAGTCGCCTACGCTCCTCCACGCTCCAGCCTCCAAGCTCCGGGTCACTGCCCATCATGCTGATCATGGCCTCTTCCTGTGCCGCGTAGTCCTGCATGTAGGGGTTGGGTTTGGTCGCAAGCTCCCGCACAAGCACCGGATAGTCCCGCGCAAAAGCCAGGCTCGCCAGACCCATGTTCTCAAACACGCTCGGTCCCTGTTGTCGCCTCAGATACTCCTCCGAGAGACGGAACACCCGCTCCACAACCGCCCTCGTCAGGTCTTCAATAGCGGCAAAATTGACATAGATGGGTGCGACCGAGCTTCCCAGCCGCGCAGCAACACTCCTGGCAGTAATAGCCTCAAAGCCCTCGTCGCGAGCAATCTCGAATGCAGCTTCCACAATGGCCTCTTCATCAAACTGTGTCTTCGGCGCCATGCATTACTCCCGGACTCGCCTTTGTCGAACAATCGTTAGATAACATTAGTTATATAATAAAGGTCGATGTAGGAACTGTCAAGAGAAAAGGTTTGGGGGAGGGTCCCACCAGTGTCGAACGCGGGACCTACTGCTTAGGAGGCGAAAGCGCAATCAACCTGAGCTACCATTTCTCAAGCTTCAAGAAATTCGTCGGTTTGCACATCGGCCTGATTGAGGATTGCCCGCACGGTTCCTTCGGGTAGATCACCGGGATGGTTTGGAATTGTCGTGCGTTTTCGAGTATCCGGGTTCCACCAAATCTCGTGACTACCGCGGGCAGCACGATCGAACCGGAAACCAAGCTTCCGAAGCTTCTTGGTCAGCTCACGGTACGAAAAGCCGGATAGTCGACCCATTAGGCGGTGACTGCGATGTCGAGGTCAATGCCGGGCTTCGCTCGCCGCAGTCCGTCGGGCAAGGGGTCGCCATGTTCTTTGTACGATTCTAGGAGGCGTCTTGCCACATCATGAGCGATTTCCATTGCTTCTTCGATGGTTCGCCCTTGTGCTATTAGCCCTGGTATTTCGTCGGAGGTAGCAAGGTATTGCCCGTTTTCTACCTCTTCAATATGTATACGGATCGAGTACTGATCTACCATACAGGTATAATACCATTGATTGCGGAAGAAATCTCGGCCGTCAAAACGCTATTCGCGAAAATTATCTCGTCTACTCAATCTCGAATGTCCATCGTTCAACGATCGGTGCCACCAAAAGGCAAAGTCAGAACCGCCCGCGTACCGGTGCTTCCGTCTGTGCGGGAGCCAATTTCCACCGACCCATTCAGTTGGTCCGTAAGCACATGCACCAGATGCATCCCCAGACTTGTGGTCGATGTAGTCGCGGGCGCCGCGGTTGCTGGCGCGGCTGCGGTTGCCGCGGTGGCTGCTCGTGCCGCGGCTGGGCTCGTGCCGCCGTTGGCCGCAGCTATTCCGCGCCCATTGTCCTCTACAGTTATCACGAGGCTTCTCCCAGCGGGACGACCGGCGGGGTGACGTCCACCGTCGGCACTCCCTGTGTCCGCGACCTGAACAGAGACCGTGATTTCCCCTCCGGGCAGTCCAACAAAGGCGTGCTTCTGGGCGTTGGTAACCAGTTCATTAATGATAATGCCGCAGGGAACGGCCTGGGTAATGTCCAGTCGGACCGGGGTCAGATTGCAGCTGTAGGTGATCTGGCCGCTGCGGAGGTGGTTGGTCTCCAGTTGAGCAACCAGCGTGCCTACATACTCATCCAGCTGAATATCCGAGAGGCTGTCGGACTGGTAGAGCGACTCATGGACCAAGGCCATGGAGAAGATCCGGTTGCGGCTCTGCTCAAAGGCCTCACGGGCACTCTCAATAGTGTCAATCTGATCTTCCTGCAGTCGTAAGAGGCTCACAATCACGTTCAGATTATTCTTGACTCGGTGGTGAATCTCCTTGAGGAGAATCTGCTTCTCCTCCAGAGATACCGTCAGCTCTGCAGTACGCAGGTTGACCTGTTTGCGAAGGGAATAGTTCCAGATAATGACGAGTAGCAGAAACAGAACTCCAGGAACAAATATGAAAAGAAGTGAGTAGACAATCCGGCTCAGATCGTACTCGGACGGCACGTATACTCCCAGCCACTCGTTATGAATCCGACGATACTCACCCGTCCGTTCAATGACAGACAGCCCCTCGGAAAAAAACGAAAGGAGACCGGTGTTTCCCTTTTTGACGGCAAAACCATACTCGCGGTTGACAAAACTGCGTTGCCCCACATTTAGTCTGTCCCAACCGTTTTTCTCTATTAAATACATTGCCGTGAGGCGGCTTCCCAAGGCGTAATCCACTTCGCCTATGAGAACCAGCTCCAGTGCTTCTTCCTGGGACTCAACAACTACCAGGTCATCCGTGAGACCCTTCTCTAGTGCAAACTCATGCATGATATCACCGGCCTGAACCGCAATCCGGTGGCCCCGTAGCTCTTCTTCCGACCCGGGGATCTGTCTCCCGTCTCTGGACTGGCGTGCAATAGCCACATGCTGATGCACCGTGTGGGCCGGAGAGAAGTCAAAGATCCTGTCCCGCTCTGCGGAGTACATCATGCCTAGAATAAGGTCAATCTCGCCACGCTCTAACATGGTGGTGATCTGGGTCCACGGTCCCAGGCGTATCTCTATGTTCAGCCCCATTTCCCGGGCAATGGCTTGTATCAAGTCTACGTTATAACCTGCAGTGTTTCCCTCATCATCTAGATACTCAAAGGGTGGGTAGTTATGGTCACCCCCAACAATGATGCTCCGGGCGGGAAGCTCCAAGGGGGAAAACCACACAATTTCAAGGCGCCGCAAGGTGCCGTCGGCAATAACCCGCGCAAGACCTTCGTTGAGTACGGCCAGGAGTTCTCCGTTTCCTTTGGTTACGGCAAAACAGAAATCCTGGCGGAACTCCGTAATTGGCTCGTTCAAGAGCCGCAGATTGGCGAACGCCTCCTCCTGCAGCAACCGCAAGGCAACCAAGCGCTGTATAACTACCGCATCACTATTTCCAGCGGACAGGTCCCGCATGGCAGCGGAAAAGGTAGGAAAGGTAGCGATATCGTAAGCTTCTGTCTGTCGGCGGAGAAACTCTTCTGCGTTGTCCCCGGCCATGACCGCTATCCGGGCACCTTGAAGATCCTCGAGTTCGGCAAATCGATAATCGTCGTTACGAACCACAATTCCACCGTGCAGGGACAAATAGGGAAAGGTGAAATCAAAAAGCTCTTCCCGCTCCGGAGTTCTCCCAACCAGCGGGAGTGCATCAATGCTGCCTTCTGCGAGATCGCCTTTCAGGTTCACCCAGTAGTCGGTATGCAGGTCAATGCTCAGTCCCATGCTCCGCGCCACCGCCTGAAACAGTTCTACCGAAAAGCCGGTGGGCACGCCGTCGTCGTCCAGAAATGAGTACGGAGGATAGTCCGGTTCCGCACCAACGGTAATACCCGGAAGCTCACCTGAAGTCTGTGCTGTGACGCCCGCCGGTGCCGAAAGCAACAGAACGGCAAGCATCATTGCACACACGAGTCCCCTTGTATGAAGCATGCGGCGTGGTGTGGCAGTTGTGACCATAGAGGTTGAGTGTATCCCGAAGAACGTGGAATCACAAGAAAGACTTTGCTCTCGAACGCGGGAGCGACTGCCTTGAACAGACGGGATGGCTGGTTTAGGCTCGGTTGCAAGACCGGGTAACTCAGGAGGCCAGCGTGTGAAAGCTGCCATATTCACCATCGGAACTGAACTTGTTGAAGGAGACATCGTCAACACAAATGCAGCATGGCTTGCGAGTCAGCTGCACGACTGCGGCTTTGCGGTAACTCATCATGTCAGCACTACCGACACTGAGGCGGACATGAAGGAGGTGCTGGAATGGCTGGTGAAGAAGGTTGACTGGGTGTTCGTGTCGGGAGGCCTTGGCCCGACATCGGACGATCGTACGCGCAATGTGGTTGCGGACGTTGTCGGTGAAAAGCTTGTGTATTCAGAGGAGATCTGGACGCAACTGGGCGAAAGCTACCGGGCCCGCGGATTTACGGTTACCGAAGATCACAAACAGCAATGTTTCTTCCCAGAAAAATGCACAAGGCTGGTGAACCCGGTCGGCTCGGCGCTTGGCTTTGTCAGCACCATTCGGAATACAACAATCGTTGTCTTGCCAGGTCCGCCAGCCGAGCTTAAGGGCGTCTTTTCCAGCGGGGTGGAACCCAGTATTCAGGCGTTACGGTTACGGAAAGCCAAGTCGGTACGGTGGGTCTGCCTTGGGCTTACAGAATCCGGCGTGTCCGAAAAGGTGGCAGAAGCGGTCGCTGGGCAGCAGCTGGAGATAAGCTATAGAGTCGATATCCCCTATGTGTATGTGAAGGTCTGGATTCCGGACGGACAGGCTGAGCAACCCGTCATCGACATAATTAACGCGGTGATTGGTGAGTACACCGTTAGCACGGGAGAGGGTGACCCGGCGACTGTTTTCGCCAAGGCTCTTTCGGCCTTTCCCGACTACACCCTGCAATTCTCAGATTCTCTGAGCAGCGGCAAACTCATCACGAGACTCGCAGACTTGAACGTGTTTGACACCCACCCGGTGAGCTTCACGAACCTACCTGACAACCGCTCACCGAGTGATAAGACACTGCTGTTTTCCCTTGTTCCCGATGATCAGGAACGCGTCTGGGCACAGCTCCAATCTGGCGCGAACACACAAACTCAGCAGCTCAAAGCTCCACCCTACACCATGGACCTGCATAGTCCACGCGTTCGGAGGTATTATTCGGAACAAGCCCTTCACGCCTGGGCGCGTATGGTGCAAACCTTGGGGCCATATGAGCGTGAATGAGTGGAGAGAATCTTCCGGGAAATCGATTTCTCCGGCGGCAGGACAGTAGGCGCCCGGCAAGCCTCACCGCAGCCCGGCGGGCAATGGGTCACCATGTTCTTTATGCGATTCGATGAGGCGTCTTGCCTGATCTCAATTACCCCAGCCGCGACTCGAACGCGGGACCTACTGCCAAAGATTAGAGTCGACCGTAGTTATATGTCGGTAAGAATAGCCTTCGCCAGGCCAGGTGAGTTAAGGTTCCTGCCGCTTCCGGTGACCGAAGCCCCGAATCTCTCCTTCAGTACTACCAGCGCCCGAGAAGAATCGAGTCAATCCGACAAGGCGTCATCAATGTTGGCTCATAGGGGGTAGAGTCGTAACGGAATCAGATTTCGAATTGCAAAACACTCCGTCTCCCGTTCCCGTTACCGGTCTCCACTGAATAGGTACCCCCAAGTTGTTCCACCAGCATCTGAACTATGATAAGGCCGAAACCCGTCGACTTGTTTGCGGTAGCCCGGTCATCAAGACCTACGCCATTGTCTTGAATTGTCAGGGTCGCATGGGTCT
>REEM01000148.1 GCA_007695055.1 Spirochaetaceae bacterium
CGCCCCCAACCCCTTCCGGGGACACCGTGCTGTTTGCCGTGGTAGCGCGCATTGAACAGCGCAAAGGCCAGCACCGCTTCCTCCAAGCCTTTGCCCGCGCGCTCCAAGACGCACCAACCGACATCCGCGCAGCCATTGTGGGCGATGGCGTCGAACGCGCAGCCTGCGAAACGCTGGCCCGCGAGCTCGGCATTGCCGACCGCGTAGTGTTTACCGGTTTTCGTGACAACCCCGAGGACTACCTCGCCGCCGCCGACGTAGTGTGCCTTAGCTCCGAGTGGGAGGGCGTGCCCCAGTCGCTGGTGCAGGCCGCCGCCGTCGGGCGCCCGGCCGTCGCCTTTGACGTCCCAGGCATCCGCGAAATCCTCAGCGACGGCCGCACCGGCATCGTGGTGCCGTACCCCGACATCGACGCATTCGCAGCCGCCATCCGCACCCTTGCTGCCGACCCCCGCTTGCGCGCGGAGTACGGCGCCGCCGCCGCCACCATCAACCTGGACGACTTCCGCCTCACCACCATGGTCTCCCAAACCGAGTCCCTCTACCGCGAACTCGTCCCCCGACCCGAGTAACCCCCCAACACCCGCCGCTGTTCCGCACCCCTCCGCTGCCCACACGCAAACGAGCGAACGCCTCGGCCCGCGCCGCCACCAAACTAAAAACGTCATTTTCGTACCCATATTTACGAGGCATAAATATGCCCATAAATATGCGCCCGACGATATGCTTCCGATTTTTGGGTAAATCATCCTGCTCATGGCCCCAACGGCGCCAGTTAGGTCAAGCAGAGGCGCCGGACGGCTTGCAAAATATGCAATGCGCGGGTGATACTGCATGCATGGTTCTGGCCGCACGGGTGGATGGTGGCCTCACGGCCAGCCGCTTGGGTTCTTCCGTCAGCAGCGGCACCAAGGAAGGCGAGGTAGTTTCCATGCATATTAGCTTCCCCTACGCCAACATCGACGGACTCGAAATCCCAGATGACCTTTTGGGGGGTGTCTACGGCCCGCAGGGCAGTGACCTTAGCACCGGCCCGCAGGCAGAGGCCCAACGCATTGCAGCTGGGCTGGCGCAACCCATAGGGGCGCCGCGACTGTCCGAGGCCGCCCGTGGGGCTGGCTCGGTGCTGATCCTCTGCGACGACATCACCCGGCAGACACCGGCAGACCGCATTCTTCCACTCATTTTGCAGGAACTCCAGGAGGCCGGGATACCGGAATCTGCGGTGAGCCTCCTCATTGCTGGCGGCACGCACCGCGCTATGACTCAGGCCGAGCTCGAGCGCAAACTGGGGCGCGATATCCTGGCCCGGTTGAGAGTCACCCAACACGCAGAGGATCCGGCTCTGGTCGATCTCGGACGCACCGAGCTTGGTACCCCGCTGCAGCTGAACCGGGCGGTGGTGGAGGCCGAGTTCGTCCTGGGGCTGGGCCAGATTGTGCCGCACCGGGTTGCCGGATTCTCGGGAGGCGCCAAAATCGTGCAGCCGGGTATCTGCGGGCCCGCAACCACCGGAGCCACTCACTGGCTCTCGGCGCGCTACGACGCCACGGAAATCCTGGGCCGCGTCGAGAACCCGGTGCGCAGCGAACTTGAGCAGGTAGCCGAACGAGCCGGACTCTCGTACCTCGTGAACGTGGTGCTCGACGGTGAAGCCAGTGTGACACAGCTCTTTGCCGGGGAGTTTCGCGCGGCATTCCGCGCTGGCGCAGAGGCCTCCCGCGCGCTCTATAGCGCCCGCATTCCCCGCCGCAGCCCCATTGTCATTGTTGAGTCCTTTCCGGCGGACTTGGAGCTATGGCAGGCTGCAAAGGGGATCTATGCCGGAGATATGGTGGTGGCAGACGGAGGAACGCTGATTCTGGTGTCGCCCTGTCCGGAAGGCGTCTCGGTTGCCCACGGTGTGGAGATCCTCCGGCACGGCTACGCCCCCTACGACACAGTTGCAAAGGCCGTGGCGGCCCACACCATAAGCGACCTCACCGTCGCCGCACACCTCGTTCACTGTGGCGGGCTTCTCGCACGCAACGTTGAGGTGCTCTTGGTCTGCCCTGGCATTACGCCAGAGGAAACCGAGGCGCTTGGCTACCGCTGGGCCGGCTCGGTCAGCGCGGCCTTTTCCGGCGCCTGCGCCCGCGCCGGTGGATGTGGCGAAACCGTGATCCTGCGTCACGGGGGCGACCTGTTGCCGGTAGTCGGCTAAGCCCCGCCGCACCGAGCCACGCCGCGGGCAGGGTGCCGCGGCCGCTGGCCACAGCGCGACTGCCGCGGCCGCGGCCGCCGCAGGCAGCGGGCAGCGGGAAAAGTATTTCGCTCCATGCTCAGACTCGCGTGAGATAATACCACAAAACTAGTAATATCTAACGTGACCCTGATAGTCCCGTTCAAACTATGCTAACCGGCGGCTCTCTTGCAGTCATTCCGCACCTCGCCATCTTGTCAGACCGTCGCCGTCCGCGCGCCGCACCACCCGGCGTGCGCGGCGCACCACCCGGCCACCGCGGCGCGCCGCAGCTGCACCGCGCCCCACGTTGATTCTTCCCCCATGCTTGTATACACTGGCCGCGGAGGCTTTATGGGTTTTGTTCCAATGGCGGCGATTCTGGGGTGCGTAGTGCTCATGTTTCTTGCCCGCAAGAAATCTGAAGCGTCGGTTCAGTTGCTGGACCGTACCGAACTGCAGCAGGTGGCAGCGGTGCTATCGCAGACACGTCGGACGGTTTTTATACCCTCGTTGGGTATGCTGGTAGCTGCGGTGCTGGTACACCTTGTGCTTGATATCCGTCCAGAGTCCATTGCGCTGGCTGCCTTGTTGGCGGTGTTGGGTCTTACAACCTTTGCCAACTTTCAATCCCGTGCGCAAATGGCAGCCTTGGATTTGCCAGACCTTTACTTGACCACTCTCCGACAACGACATCTGCTTGAGTTCCTGGCAATGCTATTTCTTATTCTGGGAATTGGGGCAACGGCTATAGGACTGGCTTGAGTACCTACGTCGTCGGCGACATACACGGCAACCATGAGGGCCTCCTAAATCTACTCACCGCGCTCGAGTTCCGGCCTGGCCGCGACCGCTTGTGGTGTGTTGGGGATATCGTCAACCGTGGACCTGGCTCGGTAGAATGCATTCAGACCATTATGAGTCTGGGTAGTTCGGCCCGCTGCGTCATGGGTAACCACGAGCTGCTGCTGCTTGCATGTGCCTGGGGTTTTGCAGAGACCGTACCGGACTCGTTGGAGACGGTGTTGGATCATCCGGACTCCAAGGCGATGCTTACATGGGTGCGTCATTTGCCCTTTCTTATCCATGATCGGCGGCGGCGTGTACTTGTGGTCCATGCAGGTTTGCCGCCGCACTGGACGCTGCCCCAGGCTGGTAAACAAGCAAAACGTCTTCACAAGATCATGATCTCACGAAAAGGGCCAGAGTTCCTGCGCGAGGCCTTTGAGCGTTCGCACAACGCTCCGGAGCTCCTGCATAGCGAAGTTTCGTCGAACGAAGAGGCTTGGCGACTGCGTGGGGCTAACTCGCCGTATTACGCCGTGCATGCGCTCACCATGCTGCGGCGTTGTGGCCCCATGGGAGAGATATCAATGCATCGTGATGAGTACGATGGGGCCAGGAGTGACGATGTTTTTGAGCCGTGGTTTGAGTATCCGCGGCCGGGGCCGCGAGCAGAGAAGACACACTACGTGTTTGGCCACTGGGCCGCCCTGGACGGAGTAGATCGCCAATATCTACATGGCTTGGACACGGGCTGCGTGCGGGGCGGATTACTCACGGCCTACGAAGTTGAGACAGACAGGTTGCATCACATGTCCTGTGATGACGTGACTGAGTAGCTCAGCAAGCGTAAGGAATCCGGCCTGCGTGGCGGCAGCCGCCTTAGAGTGCGCGCTCCATGGCCTTTACCAGCCAGAAAACTGAACGATTATGCGGAGTTGGCAGTCCAGCTATATCGCCATATTCCACAATCTTCCCGTTAATGAAGTCAATCTCGGATCGCTTGCCAGACTCTAAATCAAGCAGCATTGACGGTTTATGCTCTTTGCCCTCGCCAATATATGTCAGCGCTTCGTGATAGTAGTTCCAACCGAGCTTAATCTCGTTGGCACGTGCCACCGTGATTGCTTGCTTGAGAATTTCCTTGGCAAGCCGTTGTGAGTAGGGGTCGTTCCAGGCTTCGCGCATGTTCATGCCGGTGAGCGCACAGAGTGCGTTGAGCGCGGCATTGAGTATACCTTTGCGCCACACCATGCTAATGAGGTCGTCGGCACGTTGAGTTGGCATTCCTGCGGCGCTCAGTACCTGTGCCACCGTCACTGCCCGGAGTTCCTGACCCGGGTTAAGTTCCTGCACATAGTGTGGTGGCTTATCAAAGGTAACAATAACCTCATCAGCCCCACCCATGACAACGCCGTGGTTGATAACCGCGCGTAGGACTCTTGTACGGCCCAGTGTCTCGGCAATTACCTGCTCGGTGTCAATTCCGTTCTGCCAGCTTACCACCGTTGCACTTTCGGACAAGAAGGCGGCCAATGCGTCACAAATGAGCGGCAGTGCATTGGCTTTCACCGCAATGAAAACCAGTTCCGGGTCGTAGTTAGACAGCGCGTCGACAGACGGCACCACCGTGGCCGGCCCGGTTTCCAGCCTAATCTCACCAGAGACCTTTACCCCGTCGCGAGACAGGGTCTCGCGACGCCCGCGGCCTACCTCGCAGTACACGACGCTGTGCCCTGCGTTCTGCAGGTGTGCCCCCAAGACCGACCCGACCGGGCCGGCGCCAATAACGGCAATCCGCTGCGGAATCATTCTGAAAACTCCTTGCGTAGATCCTCAAACTCCACCGGCTGCAGCCCTTCACTTGCTAAAATCCCCAAGGCCTTGTCAGGATCACTAAAACGGAACACCGTCAGCGACTTACCATCTCGCACCGGAAAGGCATACATATGCAGCACATTAATATACTGCTCCCACAAGGGTTTAAGCACTCGTGCCAGGCTGCCGGGTTCATCCGGAATGCGGAGTGCTATGACCTCCTCAATGCGTGCCGGGAGCTGCATCTCCATCACGACACGCCGAGCACCCTCTAAATCCGACACAAGCATGCGAAACGCACCGGCTTGTTCGTTCTCGGAGAGCATCATAACCCGAATGCTAATGCCAGCTGCGGCAAATGCTTCGGAGACGCTACAAAGCCTACCGGGCTGATTCTCAAGCTCTACACACAGTTGTCTCAAACTCAACACCTACCTCCCTCATGCCTACGACTCCCTCGCGCTGTTCACGCGCGCAATAGAATTATGTATACACAGCAAAGGGGTGGGGTTTCAAGCTCACAAGCTACTCGGACTCGAAACCGTTGCTTACAAATGGAACAAAACGAACATAAATGCCGTGTTCAGTCTCAAAGCGACCGCCTTTCCGCTGAACTCTCACGAGTTGCTGGGCGTCGTGGCCTATGGGTCCCACAAGGCGGCCGTTATCGGCAAGCTGTTCAAGTAATGGTTCGGGCAGTTCCGGGGCACCCGCGGTGATAAGAACGATATCATAAGGTGCAAAGCGAGCTATGCCTTGGTAGCCGTCACCGGTGAAGAAGCGGATATTGCTGTATCCAAGCTCCTTGAGCCGGGTCTGCGCTGAGCGGGCTAAGTCTTCGTTCAGCTCAATGGTGTAGACCTCACGCGCAATTTCAGCAGCAATGGCAGCCTGGTACCCGGAGCCGGTGCCAATCTCCAGTACGCGGTCGTTGGCACCGATATCGGCCCAGTCACTCATATGGGCCACAATGTAGGGCTGCGAGCAGGTCTGCCCATTGCCAATGGGTCGAGCGTGGTCCCCGTAGGCATTCTCTAAACTGTCGTTTGGCAAGAACCGGTGTCTCGGTACCTGGCGCATGGCCTTGAGTACTGCTGGAGATCCGACATCGCGCTCCGCAATCTGGGTGCGCACCATGTGTTCTCGTAGTTTGTTCGCAGTCTCTTCGGAAGAGTTTGGTTGGCGTTTCACAACACCTCCAGTTTATCACCGAACAGGATAGTCGTCTGAGTTTATGTTTACGTAATCTCGGTGATCGGGTATGATTGCCGCACTATGGAAGGCTTGTATGCAGAGTGAACATGTGATTCTTGGTGGTGGTTGCTTTTGGTGTCTTGAAGCCATATTTTCGCGGATTCCGGGAGTCCTTTCGGCGAAACCAGGCTACGCAGGCGGGGAGCTGGCCTCACCAAGCTATGAGGCGGTGTGCAGCGGTACTACCGGGCATGCCGAGGTGGTGAAGCTGGAGTTTGATCCAACTCAGGTCAGCCTTGCTCACCTTATGGAGCTGTTCTTCCGGGCTCACGACCCAACTACCTTGAATAAGCAAGGGCACGATGTTGGCACGCAGTATCGCTCGGTTGTCTTTTATTCTAGTCCGCAGCAACAGCACATAACGGAGAAGGCAATGGAGCAGGCTGCCGGTAACTACGCTGCCCCCATTGTTACGCAGGTGCTGCCGGAACCGACCTTCTACCCGGCGGAAAGTTATCATCACGACTATTACAATAACAACCCTCAAGCAGGCTACTGCCGGATGGTCATAGCCCCCAAACTATCCAAACTGAAGCTGGAATAGGCAGGTATACACTCAATGAACGCAACGCAAACGAGTTCTACGAATAACAGCAAAAAGAGCAGCCTCCGCACCGTGCTGTTCGTGGCCATCTTAGGCGTAGGCCTGGTGACGGTTTTGGCCATTAGTGGCCTCGCGCTGGGCACCATTTCACACAACAATAGCCAAGCTATGGACGACCTTGAGCTTGAGCTCCGCCGTGGATTTGACCTGTATCTGCGGTATCAGGTAGAGACCGCCTACACCATGCTGGGCGAGGTATACCGACAGCACGAAACTGGAGAGCTGAGTTACGACGAGGCCTTTCGGCTCGGAACAACCCTCCTTCGCGAGATTCGCTACGGGCTAGAGGAGACCGACACTACCGACGGCTACTTCTGGGCAGATACGAGCGCGGGGGTGAATGTTGTGCTCTTCGGTAACGAGGCGGTAGAGGGTACCGACCGTGATGACTTGCAAGACGCGCTCGGAAACTATCTTATACAGGACATCCGTGAAGCGGCAATGCAGGGTGGGGGCTTTACCGACTACTACTTTGCAAGACCGGGTGAGGCCGAGGCGGAGCCCAAGCGCGGTTACAGCCTATACTTTGAACCTTTTGATTTAGTCATTGGTACCGGGGCCTACACAGTGGAGATTGACGCGCTGCTAGCAGAACGCGCCGCTGAACTGGCAGAGCGTTTTAGCGCAGCACTTTTAACTTTTGCACTGGTTGCGCTTATAGGTATGGCCGTTACCAGTGGCTTCCTGTACTACGTCACACGACGCGTCCTTGGGCCTATTCAGCGCACCGCAGCCGCACTGAATGATGCGGCAAAGGGGCAGGGTGACTTAACCCGCCGGCTACCGGTGAACTCCCATGACGAGATTGGGCAACTGGCCCAGAGCTTCAACGACTTCAGCAGCTCATTGGAACTCATGATCATTAAGATCCGCGGTTCGGCCGGGCGCCTAGATGAAACCGGTATTGGCCTGGCCTCGAACATGGAAGAGATGGCGGCAGCTGTAAACCAGATTGCTGCCAACATAGAAAGCGTTGCGGGCCTCATTGAAAAACAGACCCAAAGTGTGGGCGATTCAAGCAGTGCGGTAGAGGAAATTGACCGCAACATCAACTCGCTTGAACAGATTATTGAGCAGCAGGCCGGTGCGGTAACCGAGTCATCCGCATCTATAGAGCAAATGCTCTCAAACATCAGTTCCATTGGGCGCAGTGTTGAGCAGTCCGACAGCCGCATAAAGGAACTCGTGGGCGCAGCCGAGGACGGCAAGCAACGGGTTGGCGCAGTCAATAGCAGTCTCCAAGAGGTTGCCGCTGAGTCCGACAGTCTCTTAGAGGCCAACCGCGTCATTGCCACCGTGGCTGCGCAAACAAACCTATTGGCCATGAATGCAGCTATTGAGGCTGCGCACGCCGGACAGTACGGACACGGCTTTGCCGTTGTTGCCGAGGAGATCCGCGCATT
This sequence comes from Spirochaetaceae bacterium, assembly GCA_007695055.1. GTDB lineage: Bacteria > Spirochaetota > Spirochaetia > DSM-27196 > SLAA01 > SLAA01. The sequence goes on from REEM01000148.1 coordinate 8,084, forward strand.
GGCAGAGAAAGCCTCACAGCAGGCCAAGGCCACCGGCGCCTCACTCAAGAGCATTAAGGGTCTTATTGATGGTGTTGCCGACACCTCTGACGGCGCGGAGCAGAAGTTCAGCTTGGTGCTAGAAATGATTCGTGAGGTTAGCAGGCTAGGCGCAGAGATACGACAGGCTCTTGAGGAACAGAATACCGGCAGCCGCGAGATTATGACCGCGCTTGAGCACATGAACTCGCTCATGACGCAGGTGACCACCGGCGCACAGGAAATTGGCACCGGCCGGGCTGCCGTCCTGCAAGAAATTGGCAGGCTGCAAGAGATCAGCCGCCAGGTGCGGGAGAGCATAGACGAGATGCAGACCGGGGTTGGCGAAATCAACACCTCGGTTACGAATGTTTCGGTAATGAGCGGAGAGAATAAAGAGCTCATTGGTGGTCTCGTGGAGTTGGTTTCGCAGTTCGAAGTGTCGGAGACTGAGCAGTCGGTATCCGGGTACTCCCGATCCGAACCATAAGCGCGTGCGCCAGCTGAACATACGCTTTGACTGAACGTGAGCAGTTTCTCTATAGCGACACCCTCAACCTTATCCGGGCGCGCCTGCAGCAGCAGGCGCAGGATATTCTGCGCTCCTACCGTGTCTTTCGCGACCCCTTGCCCACCTTTCAGGTTCTGATATTCCGGGGCGGCCGCAGGCTGTTGGGCTTCTATCAGCCGCTGCCGCACCGCATATGCATACGCGAGGCCCTGGTCTACGGCAATCACGAAGCAATTCTCGCACATGTTCTCCGGCATGAACTGGCTCATCTTGCGGCCTATCTACATGACGGTGAGCTTGCCCACGGCCCGGCCTTCAGGCGCTGGTGCTCGCGGCTGGAGATACCCGGGGCCGCCGGATGCCGCTTGGAGGGAGTCATAGACAGCGATACCGCCACCGCTCTCATTGACCACAGCGCGGCGCGGGAGCTGCAACCGGAGGCCCTGCGGCTCGCGGCCAGGGTGCGCAAGCTGCTTGCCCTCGGCTCAAGTCCCAACCAGCATGAGGCTGAGCTCGCTACGGCCAAGGCAAATCAGCTGCTTCAACAATACAACCTCAATCTGCTGGGCACCCATGAGCCAGAGGATTTTCGTCTCCACGCCGTTGAGGTCTGGGCCGGAAAGCGGCTCGGCTCCGAGGTCAAGGTCATTAGCAGCCTCTTAGGGGAGTTCTTTTTTGTGTTTCCATTAATAGAGCCGGGTGAGGGCAGTCGCCGCTTGCTCCTCTATGGCGAGGAAGCAAACATTGAGATTGCCGAGTACGTATTTGAGTATTTGCTACGTGTCTTTCGCGAGTTGCGCCGCGAGCACGGCGTAGGCCGCGCCAACGGCGGCGGTGAGGTTGCGTTCTATGCTGGCCTCAGCGAAGGGCTCGGCAAAAAGCTACGCACCGCACCGGCACCTGAGCGCCCCCGAACTCCCACTGACGCGTCCGACCACCCCAGCGCGTCCGACCACCCCAGCGCGTCCGACCACCCCAGCGCGAGCCCCGACTCGCCACAGCAAGCTACCATCTCGGCCGCCCTCGTGAGCATCCGGCACCGGACAGAGGAACTGACCTCGCAGCTTGTTTTTGACGGAGCGCTCCGGATACAGCGGGGGCGTGGCTCACGCTACCGTAAGAACGATATCTTTTCGGCGGGCCTGAAAGCAGGGGCGAGAATATCAATACACCCAGGATTGAAAGGAGATTTACGACCGCCCCGCCTGCTCGATCGGTGAGGCTTGAGTGCTGCTCAGTTCCGCGTCGCTCACTACAGAGTTGCGCTTTTCCTTTGCCTTATACAACGCTTTGTCGGCTGCTTCTAGCATATCTCGGGCCTCAAGCATCTCGGGACGCAAGGTTGCAACACCAAAGCTTGCGGTGATCCTGAACTCACTGTTCTTCCAATGGAGCACAGTTTCCTCAATACTCGAGCGCAGGCGTTCAGAGACCTGTGCTGCATCTGCTCGAGTGGTTTCCGGCATAATGCAGACAAACTCCTCGCCGCCAAATCGCGCAAGGACATCGATATCTCTTAGGTGACCGGTTACAAGTTTTCGGATCTCAATGAGGGCGTGATCACCCGCTAGGTGCCCAATGGAGTCATTTGTCTCTTTGAAATGATCAAGGTCAAAGATGCAGATGCTCAGAGTTCTATTGTAACGTCGATGTCTGTCAAACTCCTCCCGCAAACGTTGATCAAGGTATCGGCGGTTAAAAGCCCCGGTGAGGTCGTCAAGATTATTTACGCGACGTAGCCGCCGTTCCATGAGAACGGTGTCGGTCACGTCATGTACCGCAATTGCAACCTGAGTAATAGTACCGTCTTCCGAATGGACGGGCGACATTGTGCAACTCTGTTGCATGTACTCACACCCATCCACCGAGCCACCTGGTAGCCGAAAAGGAAAAAGATAGCGATGGAGCTTCTGCGACAAATACACAACGTTGCCAAAGGTGAGCACAGTCTTGCAAGCTCGAATGAAGCTGGGCTTGTTCAGTCCTGGATAGAAATTAAAAATGCTGTGGTTAAGAATGGCATCCGGATTCATACCGCTATGAATAGTCATCCAGTGGTTCCAGCTTTGAACACGATACGACCGGTCAAGTACGACGAGTCCAATGGGCAATGTATCGAGGATGTCGGTAGCCTTCATAAGCCGCCCCAGAACTCCTTAAGCGCGCTCCTGAGTGCGAGTAGCGAATGTTGTCTATTCACTAGGAACAGGTGCCCGGATACCTCTCGGTCCTCGAAATTGAAACATGTTTGGATCGTAATGGCAAAGTCATCCTCGGCAAAATCACCTGAATGAACTAAATCGGTGAAGGCGTGGCCACTTGTACTACGAGGAGGAAGGTAGGTCACCCCACGTTTGAGCAGATCAAAGAGACGGCCAATGCACGCACCAATGAGAATGTTGCCAATCTCCATAAGGACTTCTCGTTCCAACTCAAGAATCGTATCCGACTCTAGTAGTTCATCATGCTCGGGTTGGAACAACGAAACTAACTGATGCTCAGCTCCATGAGGAAAGACCAGTAGGGCAACCCCTTCGCTCTCACCACGATAATGCTGCTCAACAACGCGCGAAGTCTCGTAGTTTGGAATAGTAGAAATAAGATGCTGTTCAAGCTGGCTTATACTCAGGAGCTCAACGCGGGGAGCATTCAGTTGAACAAATACATCCACCACCTCAGCAAGGTCTGCCGCCGCTTGGCCAAATGCCATGTTCATAATTTCCTGCAAGCTGTCCAGTTCAAGTTCCGAGAGTGTATCTGTCATTTGGCCAACGCCTCCAAACCGGTATCCAGCGCATCCAAAACTACTGGCTTTCTCGGTGGTTTTTTGAGAAACAGAAAGGCTCCCAGCGCCATAATGCGTTCCACGGTCTTCGTTTGAACATCGGCAGTTAGCACGATAATTGGGGTATTTGGTCCCAACTCCTTGAGTTTTGGAAGAGCTTCAAAGCCGTCCATCACAGGCATTGTAATGTCCAAAAAAACAAGATCAGGCTTCTCAGCGGCAAAAACCTCAAGTCCTTCCTGTCCGTTCTTGGCTTCAAAAATCTGAAGTTCCCGCTCAGCCAAGCAGTTCTTTAAGAAATGACGGGCGGTCATTGAGTCGTCGACAATGAGTACTTTGTGTGCCATAGAGCAATAGTAGCATGAAATTGGGGACTTTTGTTCATCATAAATTGCTCCCTGCGGGCCGCCTCCAGTGCTCTCGGCACATCGTGTGCCTCGGCGCTCGCCAGCTCGCGCACGCACCGACGCTGCGAGTCTCGCGTCGGATGTTTCAAAACCAGTTCGCTGAGCGGACACAAAAAAGCTCCCCTTCCGGGGAGCCTTCAAAATGCGGCGAACTGGACTTGCCCTACGGTCGGCATCATCGTGATGCCTCCCTGCGGGCCGCCTCGGATGCTAAACCAACATCGTGTTGGTTTGCGCTCGCCAGCTCGCGCCGCATCCTCGTTTCAAGTCCAGTTCGC
>REEM01000033.1 GCA_007695055.1 Spirochaetaceae bacterium
TCTCAAAACAGCGCAGCAGTTTCGAAGGGAGCTTGAGGTTTTCTACGACGGCTGGGAGTTCTTTGTTTATGGACTCATTGATGAAGGCATTGAGCACGCCCGTTCGCTTATCTCCGGTTTACAGAAAGCTGGCGTAACCCGACTCATAACGCTTTCCGGTAGGACTGACTACCTGTTCCAGGTGTTCTATCCTAAGCTGGGTTTGGCACATGATATTGAGTGTCTCAGTGTACTTGATATGGCATCTCGAGTGCGGATTGACCGACCAAGTTACGTGTATGCAGGAAGCTTTCGCACCCGATATCTCGGACAGTCGGAGAAGATCAATGCCCTAACTCCAAACGAACAGGAATATCCGCATCCCTTGTCAGAGGAGTCGGAGCCGCTGCTCAAGGGTCCCGGTCGTGTCAACAAGGTCACGTTGCGACAGAAGCCAATTTGCGCTGAGCATCTGCTAGTTGAGTTTCCCGAGAGCTGCACGCAGGCAATTTTTGAGGATGCTCTCGAGTATATTCAACTGTCGCAGGCAGAGCAGCTTGTTGTGATGGAACCGTGGGCGTACCATGAACTCCAGGATCGCAGCCCGACTCTGAACGCGGTCTACTATCTGCAGACACTTGATTGAGCTTTCCTTCTCCGGGTACAGTGTCTTGGTCATGAAGCATGTGCGGCGATTTGTGCTCATTATTCTCACCATTCTTGTGCTTGTAGGCGCTGGGCTCTTTCGGAGCGAGATAGCGGTTGACCGGCTGAAGGATGTGTATGCGCCGTTGCCGTCACGCTTTGTTTCGGTGGCAGGGATGGATATCCACTATCGTGACCAAGGTCCGGCTGGCACAAGTCCGCTGGTACTACTGCATGGTGCGTTCTCCTCGTTGCATACCTGGGAGGCCTTGGTAGAGCAGCTTGGAGATGAGAGGAGAGTAATTTCCGTAGACCTTCCTGGCTTTGGCCTTACCGGGCCCGACCCAAGCGGTGACTACTCCATGGAGCGCAGCGTAGAGGTGCTCAGCCTGTTTCTGCAGCGGATTCATGCCTTTGATTCACCAAATGCGCAGATACACGTGGGGGGCAACAGCCTGGGCGGCCAAATTGCATGGTCCTATGCTGCCACCTATCCTGAGCAAACTGCATCTTTGCTGCTCATTGGTGGAGCCTCCGGATACAATGAGTTCTCAAGCCCGCCACCGGTGCTCTTCCGTTATGTTCGGGCGGTTGCGAACATGGATCTGATGGCACTTCCGCTCACACGTTTCACGCCGCGTTTTTTGTTCCGTTGGAATTTGAGGTCTGCCTTTGGAGACGCCGCTCGCATCACCGAGGAGCTTGTCACCCGCTACTATCAACTGCTGCGGCGTGAGGGTAATCGAAGCGCGGTGCTCGCACGGTTGCTGCGTTCTCCAGTTCACGACAACTCCCACGTCATATCCTCCATTCGCGTACCGTCGCTCATTCTGTGGGGTGAACAAGATCACTGGATTCCCATGGATCATGCATTGCGTTTTCAACGCGATATACCCGACTCACGACTGATTGTGCTTCCTGGGGTGGGGCATGTTCCTATGGAGGAGGCCCCAGCCGAGAGTGCGGAGTGGATTGAGGTGTTTCTTTCGGAAACCGAGACAGATCAGGTGGAGTCCCTTACAACCAACTCGCTCTTGAGTACCGTCTCACTACCTTCGAGTTCCGGGTCCTGAATACGCTTGAGCAAGAGTTCTACAGCAACACGGCCAATTGCAGAGGTAGGTTGACGTATCACCGTTACCGCCGGGCTCACCATGGGAGTCCAGAGGGTGTCGTCGAAACTCGCAAAGGCCAGCTGGTTCGGAATATCGACCTTGCGTTCCTTCAGAGCTCGGTAGGCGCCTGCGGCGAGTAGTCCGTTGCTTGCTATCAGGGCATCCGGAGGATCGGGGCGTTCTATCAAATCTAAACACGCCTGATAACCAAGCTGCTCTTTGGCCGCGACGAAACGAAAGAGCTCATCTGTGGGGCGCACTCCCGCCCGCTCATGTGCCTCCATGACACCTTCAAAGCGCTCGCGGCCGGTAACGCTTCCGTAACCAAAAATGCCGCCAATGCGATTCCGCTTCCGTTCAAGCAGATGTGAGCCAAGTGCATCGCCCGCGCCGCGGTTATCAATAACTACGTTGTCCATGTTCAGTACTATATCGATATTGCGAAAGCTCCGGTCAATAACCACGGTCGGCAGCTTCAGGTCCGCAAGGTAGCGGAAGCTCTCGGTGGATTGATGTGTAGGAGCAATGATGATACCGGCTGCATTGTCGGACTTAAGAACATCTAGGTACTGCTGTTCTTTATCCAGGTCTTCGTCGGTATTACAGAGAATAACCTGCATACCGTACAGATAAGCCAAGTCCTGTACCGCCTTGCCGACGGCAGAAAAGTAGGGGTTTTCTATATCTGCCACAACCAGTGCAATGACGTTGGTGCGTCGCACCCTCAGATTGCGGGCTACATTGTTGGGCCGGTATCCAAGCTCGGCCACGACCTTGAACACCTTTTTCCGGGTCTCTTCGCGCGCGTATCCAGTGTTGGATAGAACACGGGAGACGGTGGCCGTGGAAACTCCTGCAGCTTCTGCAACCTGTTTAATAGTGGCTATGGCGGAACTCCTTGCAAAAAAGACTACTGAAATCCCAAGCGGCACGCAAGCGGCTGTAACGTGCTTAGGCCCGGCCCATAGGGCCGCGGCAGACCGACCTGCGCAAGCGGCTCACCAGAGCACATTTCTCTTGACAGAGCCAAGGTCAGCACCTAAGCTATACGCGTATGTAATCGATTACACAATATGCGAAAAGCAAAGAAAAGGGAAGGCGTGCCCATGATTCTAACGGTGACCATAAATCCAGCAATTGATGAGACGGTCGAAATTCCGTCTTTTGCAGCAGGTTCGGTAAACAGGGTAGCGAGTATATTCCGGAGTCCGGGCGGAAAGGGCATAAACGTGGCATCTGCGCTCGCGGACTACGGAGTGGAGGTAAGTACCACCGGCTTTCTTGGAGAAGACAACGACCAGCTGTTTAAGAGCCACTTTTCCCAAAAGGGAATCCAGGACCGGTTCGTTCGAGTTTCAGGCCTTACACGTACAGGTATAAAAATTATTGACCCGGTTGATGGCCTTACCACCGACATCAATTATCCTGGACTTACACCAACAGCCGCCGAGATAGAACAGCTTTTTGAGCGGGTGCGGGAGACAGGCAAGACGGCCGACTGGGCGGTGCTGACCGGGAGCCTTCCTCCGGGGGTGAGGGTAACGGTATATGCGGAGTTGATAGAACTCCTCCATGGCCTGGGATGCAAGGTAGCGCTCGACACAAGCGGCGAACCACTGCGAGCAGCAATGGCGTCAGTACCAGACCTCATAAAACCTAACATTCACGAGCTTGAAGAGTTTGCCGGGCGTTCGCTTGCGAGCTTGGCTGAGATTTCACAAGAGGCGGGCAAACTCACCGCACAAGGTGTAGCAATTGTGGCTGTATCAATGGGTGAGCGGGGTGCATTGATCCAGGACGGCACGAGCGCGGAGATCATTCACCCGCTTAAGGTGGAGGTCAAGAGTACTGTCGGAGCTGGTGATGCAATGGTGGCGGGAATACTCGCCGGGCTGAGCCGTGGTATGTCCATAGCCGAGGCTGGCCGCCTGGGCGCGGCTTTTTCCTCTACAGCGCTGAGCCATACCGGCCCGGGAATACCCGGGCGCAAGATGGTGGACGACACCCTGCGTATGGTCCGCACCGAGTCTCTCAGTACAGAGTAGTTGAAACCTGTCCTGGCCGAGACCAGAGCGAGACCAGACCGGATCAGGTCGTCTCAATTCGGCCAATGGCCTGCCCAACGCTCACCGCCTCGCCGGGCTCAATAAGAATTTCGGCGAGCCTTCCTGCCGCCGGCGCTTCAATAGAAACGGCAATCTTGTCGGTGGTCGCCTCGGCAATTTCTTGCGCCTCCGCTACTTGATCCCCCACGGCGCAGAGCCAGCGGTTGAGCTTAATCCGGGTAGCTCCTTCGGCAAACTGAGGTACGGTTACATCTACGAACATTGGTCTACTCCTTAGGCGCAGGCATGAGCCGCGCTACATCTACACCAGAGGGCCGCACCGGACCTTCAAATACCCGGCCGAACTCTCCCAGAAGCCGGTCTCGAACATCTATCAGGCCGGGGTCGCTGCCAGTGATCGCCGCAATCGAGGTCACCCCGGTATTCTCCAGCCCGCATGGGCGAATGAGTCCAAAATGCGAAAGATCCGGATCCACATTTACTGCCAGGCCATGCAAGGTGACCCCGTGACTAATGGCTATGCCCACCGCGGCAATCTTGCGCCCTTGCGTCCAGACCCCGCTTGCGCCATCTACCCGTTCAGCCTGTATACCGTAGCCCGAGAGCGTGTCCATGACCACCTGCTCAATGAGCCTCAAGTACTCATGAATGCTTGAAACTCGGTCCCGCAGACGCATAATGGCAGATACCACTAACTGTCCCGGCCCGTGATAGCTCACATCACCCCCACGGCTGACCTCAATTACCGACACACCGAGCTTCTGCAGCTCCTCGCGCGGTCTAAGAATGTTGGCCTCCGAGGCCGACCTGCCAAGCGTAATAACCGGTGGGTTCTCCTGTATGAGAATGGTATCGGCAATCTCGCCCGCGCGGCGTAGCGCATGGAGATGGAGTTGTAGAGCAAAGGCTTCTTCGTACCCAACTCGGCCGAGGTCAATCCAGTCCAGAGGGTGTGCCACCAGCAGCTCCTTCTGAGTATCCTAAGCGGAGAAATGAACGTTTGTAAAGGTTTTCTTGACAAAAGCTCCAGGTGGGTTGAGAGTTACAGTACAGGGAACAACTGATTGAGTATTCCAAAAAACCTCAGGGGGATTTTATGGGAAAACCAAAGGTATCTGTTGTAAAAAGCGGTGCACTTGAAGGCAATGCCTCCTTCATGGGCGGAAAGTTTGTTCGCATTGAGGACGATGTAGTAAAGATTAAGGCGGCAGTCGCGAAGGCGGTTGAGCTGGCTATTGGCTCACCAGACGCCATTATCAAGCCGGGACAGACCGTGCTCATAAAGCCGAACCTGGCCTTTCAGGCTCCTCCGGAGAGCCACGCGGTGGTTGACCCTCGTGTGTTGGAGGCGGTCGTTTCGTACTTTAAAGAGAATTCACAGGCCTCTGAAATCTGGGTGGGTGACAACCCCTCTCTTGGCATGCATGTCGGGCGCGCCAAGCCTGCGTTTGCAACCTCGGGAATGGAAGAGGCAGCAGTACGGGGTGGTGCCGACAAGGTCATGTACTTTGACGAGGGCGATGTAGTCAAGGTCGATATACCAGGCGCCAAGGTCTTTCGCACAGCCGAGGTTTTCAAGCCGGTCTTAGATGCCGATGTCGTCATTAACCTGCCCAAAATGAAGGTGCATTTGGCTGGTACCGTAACGCTGGGTCTAAAGAACTGGAACGGAATCATTCCCAACGTGCATCCTAGTGGGCAACAGCAGGGAGCACACCGCATTGAACTAGGCCAAAAAATGGCGGACCTGTACCGCATTCGGCAGGCGGATCTCACCATTGTTGACGCTATTATTGGCATGGAAGGTCAGGGGCCACATGCTGGTACTCCAACCGAAATGAACCTCATTATTGCGGGCACCGACACGGTGGCTACCGACGCGGTGACTGCAAACATTATGGGATACCAACCAATAGAGATTCCCGCAATTCGGTGTGCCGGTACAGACGGCCTGGGAGAAATGGATCTGACCAAAATTGAGGTAGTGGGTGAGAGCATAGCCTCGGTTCAGAAGATATTCCTCCGCGCAAATGACGACCCCATTGGCATGTATAGGGGGCTTACGGTCTGTGCCCAGCAAACCTGCCCGGGTTGCTATGTGAATGTCCGCGGAGCCCTGGACTCCTTCAAAAACAGCGGGATTGTCATGGAGGACTTCCTCAAAAAACGTGGTGAGGTTGCGGTGCTCGCAGGTGGGCTGCCGGACTTTCTACCCGAAGATGCCCGTGACAAGAACGTTTTTGTTGTAGGCGACTGCTGGGAGTACTTCCCCAGTGCCGACAAAGTGAGAGAGGCCACAAAGCTCGCTAAGTCGGTGACCTACTATCCTGGCTGCGCGCCGGTTTACATCTTTGCCCAACTGAATGCCGACCTCCAGGAGTTAGCCTCCACCGGCTCTGTTTCTGCCAAGGCTCATTGATTGTAACGCGAGCGCTCCCCGAGCGCTCGCCGGGAGCTATCCAACAGCTCCCCGTGAGCCGCCCACTATCTTGTTGCTTATGGTGCTGACGCCGCATTTGGCGTCAGCTCACATAGTTCCTCCAGTCTCTCAGCGCGGGCTGCGGCCCATTTCTCGGTATGCGTATTGAGGGCAAGGTAGAGCAGCGGAACAAAAAAGAGGGTGAGCAGCGAGCTGGTAGTGAGGCCGCCAATAACCGTCACACCAATGGGCTGTACGAGCTCTGAACCCTCGCCGGGGAAGAAGGCCAATGGGGTCAGTCCCAGCACCGTGGTAAGGTTGGTCATGAGAATGGGGCGCAGACGGTTAGCCGCCGCTGCTACACATGCCTCACCTAACTGCATGCCGCGACGACGCAACAGCTTGGTGTAGTCCACCAGTACTATTCCGTTGTTTACCACAATGCCAAGCAACATCACAAAGCCTACTGCACTAAAAAGACTGAGAGCTATACCCAACACAAAGTGAATAGCAATAACGCCAATGAGCGTGAGCGGAATAGTAAAGAAAATGATAAATGGGTCGCTGAACGACTCAAACTGCGATGCCATGACCCCAAAGACCAACAGCACCGCGACCACAATAACCGCAATGAACACCTTCCCATAGCGCTGCATGTCTGCAAAATCGCCCTCGAAACGAAGTACAACACCCTCACCGGGGCGTACCTGCTCCTGAATGAGGGAGCGAATGCGTGGCTCTATCTCACTGATCTGCGCTCCCGGCACCAGAGCTGCCTGCACTCGTATCTCGCGGGCCTGACCGGCGCGGTGAATGGTTGTAGGCCCGGTAGTTCGTTCATATGATGCAAAGCTTGAGAGCGGCACCCTGTCGCCGCGTGCATTCGTCACAAAAATGCGGTTGAGATCCGGCACCTGTTGTCGGTCAGACTCATTGAGCATAAGGACGATGTCGTACTCATTGCCTGCCCGGCGAAAGCGTGAGGCGCTCAGACCGTCGAGGTTGGCACGAATTTCACGGCCGACTGCGGTCATATTCAAGCCCAAAGTATAGGCCCGCTCGCGGTCAATTCGTATATCGACCTGTGGCATTCCGTCGCTCAGATTGGTCTGCGGGTCAACTACCTCGGGTACCTGGTGTTCAAGCAAATGGAGAATGGACTCGGCAACTCGACGAGCCTCCTCGCTGTCGTTACTCCGAATGCCAATATCAATCGGCGGCCCTCCACCCAGACCACTACCGCCTCCCAGAAAGCCACCGCCGCCAAAGCTCAACTCGACGCCTGGGAAGCGCTCAAAGTGGGGTCGCAGGAGCGCCTGAATCTCGGCCGCCGACTCAACTCGCTTTTCATACTCGGGCAGAAGGATTGAGACGCGGCCGGTGTGATGCGCGCCGGCGGCAAAGAGGTCACCGTCGCCCACGCGGAGTACCACGTCTTTGTACCCCTGTACCTCAGACTTAATGAGTTCCTCAAGTTCAAACAGCACCTGCTCGGTTACATCAAGTCGGGTGCCAAGCGGCATGCGAACCCGCACCTGCACATTGTCCTGTTCCTGTGCCGGGAACAGCTCAAATCCAAGGCGTGGAATCAGGCTGAGGCTGCCCACAAACAATGCTGCAATGCTGAGCACCGTGAGCAGTTTGTGCCGCATTACCGAGGTTAAGGCCCTGGTGTATGCAGACTCAAGAGCCAGGAAAAGCTCGCCAAGCCGGTCATTCAACTTGAGTCGGAGCCCCCGGAGCGCCCTCTGGCGAGTTGTCCGCAATGGGAAGAAATGGCTTGAGAGGACCGGCACAAGACAGACCGCGACCACAAGCGAGGACATCAAGGAAATAACAACGGTAAAGGCCAAACCAGCAAACAGCTCTCCAGCGAGTTCCAGTTGCTTTCGAAACAGCGCCAAGGGCACAAAGACTGAAACCGTAGTTAAGGTAGCCGCGGTTATCGCGCCCACCATTTCCCGGGTACCTCGTGTGGCTGCAGGCCTTAGCCTGACACCCCGCTCCCGGTGGCGGTAGATGTTCTCCAGAATTACAATAGAGTTATCTACCAGGAGCCCCACCCCAAGCGCCAGACCTGCCAGCGTCATGATGTTAAGCGTGAGTCCGGCAAAGCGCATGACCGTAATGGTGATCAGGATCGATGCCGGAATGGCTACTGCAACTACCAATGTAGACTTGAGACTCCGCAGGAACACTAACAAAATGAGCACCGCAAGTAGTGCCCCTGCAGCGGCCTGCCCGGTGACGGTAGCCACCGAGCTGCGAATGATCTCTGTAGTGTCCGAGATGACCGACAGGCGCACACCGGGGGGAAGTTCGGCGTTGATCCTGGCCAGGCCCTCATGTACCGCGTTGGCCGCTTGTATAGAGTTAGCGTCACTTTGTTTGCGCACCGCAATGTACACGCTCGGCTCACCGTTAATGTACACGCGGTTTCTCTCGCGTCGGTAGCCCTCAGAGACATCGCCCAGATCTCCTAAGCGGATAGGTACACCACCGCGTTCGGCTATGACGGTGCGTTCAATTTCGGTAAGCGTTCTGAACTCTCCTGAGGACTGAATAAGGTAGTCTAGCTCGCCTTCGGCCAGTGTCCCCGCACTGAGGTTGAGGTTCTGTGCACTCAGTGCCTGTGAGATCTCGGTGAAGCTGAGTTGGTAGCTGTCGAGCCTGCTGCGGGGGATATCTACCCGGACAACGGTGTCCCGACCACCTTGGACAAAGGTTTGAGCAACTCCCTGTATCTGTTCAAGGCGGGGCTGGACGGTGGTCTCTGCAATGGTACGGAGTTCCTCGGTAGAGCGGTCACCAACCAGGCGCAACTCCATGAGTGGAATGAGAGCTGGGTCAAACTTGAATATGCTCGGGCTGCCAGCGTCTTCGGGCAGGAGCGGCCGCACATGGTCCAGGCGGTCACGCACCTCGTTGCCCGCTTCGTCCATATTGCTTCCCCAGTTGAACTCCACCACAATGCTACTGTTTCCGTGGGTAGTGGTGGAAGTTATGCGCCTAAGGTTGGAGACATTGCTTAAGGCCGACTCCAGTGGACGGGTAACGCTGCGTTCTACCTCTTCGGGGCCAGCATTCTCATAACGGGTGCTGATCATCATGACTGCGGGCTCAATTTTGGGGAACAGATCCACCGGCAGTTCGGTGGCCGTGTAGAGTCCAAAACCAATGAACAAGGCGAAAACGACGAAGAAGGTAGTGGGGCGGTTTACAATTGTGCGTACCATCTTAGTTCCCTCCCTGCGCAAGGTGGTCTTGTTCCACGACACGAACCGCCGTGTTATCTCGCAGCGTATTCTGGCCGCGTATGACGACCGTCTCACCGGCCTCTACACCACCCACCAGCTCTGCCTGACCGTTGGTCTCTATCCCAAGTTTCACCGGGCGCAGCTCGGCCACTCCCGACTCGCGGTTCACAACGTATACAGCAGGACCGGAGTCGCGGCGTAGCACCGCAGGCTGCGGTACCACCAAGGCCCGCGGTGACTCACTGGTGACCAGACGAAGCCGTGCAAACATACCCGGACGGACTCCAGCCGGTAGCGTTTTTGGACTGTCAAACTCCAGTATCGCGTCAAGTGTGCGGCTGCGTGGGTCAAGTGTTGGGCTTAGTTCTCGGATGCGGGCGGGGGCCGGGTCGCAGTTTGGGTAGGCTTCTATGATCACCAATGCCCGGCTCCCAATGGAAATCTGTCCTATGTAGCGTTCAGGAATATGTGTGACAATTTCCAGGTTATGTGTCGTGGCTATGCGCATGACCGGTGTTTGTTGTGAAACCTGGGTTCCGACCTGAGGTATCTCCGACACCACCGTTCCGCTCATGGGGGCACGGATAGGACTTGGAAGATAGGGGCGCCCCGGTAGCGACTGGTCTACGGTACCGAGTACCTCTTCACGTTCCACCCGCGAACCAACACGAACCTTCATTTCTGCTACGACGCCAGAAGCCTGCGGGTAGACCTCTATGCTGGCTGCGGGCCGGATTTCGGCTGTGGTCTCAAGATACTCCACCAAGCTCTGTGGTGTGAGGGTAACGACGCTCACCACCGGTGCAGATTTCTCTGTTGTGTTTCGCGGTGCCTCGAGATTCTTGCGAGTCTCGGCGGCGTCGGGAGTACCGGCGGCATCCGATCCCGGTACAATCGCGAAAAGAATAGGGAGAGCTGACATCATAAAAACCGCAAGAACGACTCGAAAACGGCGCACCGTCATCCATATATTTTTTCCCATAGCCTGTGCTCCTTTGGGTTGATTTCGATACCTGGAGTTTGAGCGGTTTTTGGCAACCTGCGTATCCGGAGAATTCCGTAATCTGCTATAGTTAGGGCATGTATCAGGTGTGGCTTGTCATTACCGTACTCAGCCTTGTTGCTGGCGTCGGTCTGTTGCTGTCATTGGTTATGCTCCGCGGCCTCAGTGCGCAGCAGCGGCCTCCGCTTGAGGTTGTGGTCGGCGCCTTTGTTGCGGTTGGCCTCGCGGCCTTTTTAGGAGTATACCTGCGCGTTTTGGGGGTGCCGCGGTCGGCACTACCGTACCGCGTGATCAACAGTATGTCCTGGGGCTTTGCCGTGTTCGCCGCGCTGTACTTCCTCAGTTACTGGCAGGGTGCTGAGCGGCGTGCCGATTGGGTTAAGGCTGGGACAATTGCGGTGTTCCTGGGCGCGGCAGCCTTTCTCATTGTGCACGCCCCGACGCCTGAGTCCCTTGGACCGCATGCTCTGCAACTGCAACTGGCGGGAATACTGATACTTGAACTCATTGTTGGGGTGGCGGCACTCTGGGTTGGCGTAGTCTCAATAAGGCGCGCACCTGAGCTGAAGAGCCTGCCCTGGCGCACTGCGCAGAAGGGAACCGGCATTGCACTTCTGCTCCTTGTCCCGGCCAACCTGCTTGAGTTTATTGGGAGCATGGTGCTGCGCCTTCAAGGTCACGACGCTCCGGATGGCTTCCTGTTTTCCGTGGGATACGGCGTGGCATGTGCGGTACTTGCTGCTGCACTCATTCGCGCCTTGCGGCTACGGCATGCTGGCGAGCCCGGGCCCGGCACAAAGGTTCCGGACTCCATGATGCAGGTGCTGGCAATTACCCCGCGTGAGCGAGACATTATTGAGAGACTACTGGAGGGCAAGTCGGACCGTGAGATTGCGGCTTTGTTGTTTATTTCTCCGCGCACCGTGGATACTCATTTGCGGAATGTGTTTCGCAAGTGTGGCGTGAGCACGCGGCTACAACTCTCACAGAAGGTTGCCGATTATCGCGAGGCTGTTGACTGAATGCGAGGTGCTTTGAGAACAATGATCCGCGGCAACATTCGCGGGCAACGACGCAGTCTGCTGCCGAACTATCTTCCGGGAGTGCAGAAAGGCCCAGTAGTATTCCTTGGCCTGGCGGTGGCCTTCTCTCTGCTTGGTGATGTCACTCTGTATGTTGTGCTCCCTGTCTATCACGGTGCGCTTGGGCTGAGTCCTGTTCAGGTCGGGATCCTGCTTTCGGCCAATAGGTGGGTTCGGCTGCTGACAAACGACTGGGCGCGGCGCATTATAGACCGCAGGCGCCCGGAGCATGTTTTTGCGGCGGTGCTGGCAACCGGCGCCGCGGCGACCGCGATCTACGCAAGCTCACCACCATTCCTGGTTTTTCTGGCGGCTCGTTTACTGTGGGGCGCCTCCTGGAGCTTCATCCGGCACCTGGGCGTTATGACGGTGTTGTCGGTAGTGCCGA
>REEM01000158.1 GCA_007695055.1 Spirochaetaceae bacterium
GTGAAGGTCAGCGTGTCGGTGTAGCCACCAGCAAGAAGGAAGTCAGCCTCCAAGTCCACCAACGGCGTTACGGCTACCGCTCGTTCTACACCGCCAAAGTTTGTTCTATTGGTAGCGGTGGTAAGAACGACAGGGCTACTGAGATTGATCTCATCTTGATTCCCATAGCGCAGCTCATAGTCAACGACCTCGGAGCCTGGCCCCACGAGCTGGCCCCCGCTAGCAGAACTCACACTCACCGTGTAACCAGTTGTCCGGTTGCTCCGTTCAAACATTGTCCCAATGAGAACCTCTGTCTCCTCCGACAGGTTAATTGTTGCACCCAAGTCGTCAAAACGCAGCTGAGTCAGTTCAGGCATGTTGGCGTTAATGTTGACGGTAACGGGTTGGTCGGTCCAGCCTACGCTTTGTGCAAAAACAGGAGCTGCTGCCAACGCGACTAATACAGTAGAAACCACAAGAAAACGAGTAACTTTCATAAAATCCTCCGGTACTTTTTGGTAATTCATTTACCTAATTCTTTAACTGTAATTATAACGCAACGAGTCAAGAAATTCAAATTTCGCTTGACAAAAACTGTCGAGCATGCGGCATGACAAAAAAGGGGCTGCCCAACTAATGAACAGCCCCGGTTGCATACGCTCTTCAGACGACATTGTCGCCGGTGGCGATGAAATGTTATTGCGCTTGAGCTATTAGCCCAGGTGCGCGCTCAGCATCCAGACAGTTTTTTCGTAAGCCGCTAGCGTGCCAACACACTGGTCAATGGTGACCTCGTCGCCACTCTCACCGGCAACCGCCATAATTCCACGCAATGCCGCAATGAGGTACTGCAGGTCGGCTAGTACACTTCGTACAACTTCATCTCCGCTGTAGGCCTTGCTTGGAGCTTCTTGCAGCTTTGAACGCTCGAGATACTCCTTGAACGTTGATACCGGGCGTGCGCCAACAGTAAGAATGCGCTCGGCAACCTCGTCAATGGTTTCGGCTACTCCGTCATACACTTCCTCAAGCTTAGTGTGCAGCGGGAAGAACTCAGGGCCTTCAACATTCCAATGGTAGCAATGAAGCTTCCCGTAGAAAAGGTGCAGGTCGGATAGGTAGTTGTTCAAGGCCTCGGCAGTCTTTGCCGCACCGTCTTTGTTTAGTCCTATGTCGGATGTCATGTGTCGCTCCTTGCGTCGTTATTGAGATATTTACCTATGAGAATATAGGTGGTGTTTCCTACAAGATAACCATGAAACCCAATAAAAGCAAAGCCTACCTGCCCATTGGTCTCAAGCCAGTCCCCAATGGCGCTATGGCGCTACCACTCTATGAGACCACCACCGTAGGTCAGCCCGGCACCAAATCCAATGGTGATTAACTTCATGCCGGGTTTAAGCAACCCGCGATCCTGCATCTCACCAATTGCCAGGGGTATGGAGGAGGCCGATGTATTCGCGTACCGTTCCATGTTCATGTAGAAGCGCTCAACCGGTGCGCCTAAGCGCTTGGCCGCAGCCTCAATAATTCGCACATTGGCTTGGTGAGGCACAAAGTAGTCGATATCGTCAATCGTGAGCTTCTCGCGTTCAAGGACCTCAAGAATGGTCTCGTTTACCGCGCGCACCGCAAAGTTATAGACCTTTCGTCCATCCATGGAGAGCATGAGGTCAGCCTCTGTTGAGTCCGCATTTGTGGGCCGTCGCGTGCCTCCGTGCAGACGCACTAAGGACTCTGCCCCGGATCCGTCAGAACGCAAAAACGCATGGTGAAGCAGACCACGACGCGAGTCGTCGGCTGGCGAAACCAAGGCCGCCCCGGCCCCGTCACCAAATAGCACACAGGTGTTCCTGTCTTTCCAGTTTACAATCTTACTGTACACCTCGGTAGCAACCACCAGCACATTGCGAGCAGACCCGGCTACGACAAAGTTGCGCGCAATCTCAAGGGCGTACACGAATCCTGAGCAGGCAGCTGTTATGTCCATGGCGCCAGCTGCATTTGCCCCAAGTTGATGCTGAATAATGCACGCGGTTGAGGGCATGCTGATGTAGTCCGGGGTCGATGTCGCCACAAGAATGAGGTCAATCTCCTCGGCTGAGGTGCCGGTCGACTCAAGGACCTTCCTACATGCCGGAAGTGCGATATCTGAGGCTGATTCATCCGCCGCCGCAATATGCCGTGAACGAATGCCGGTGTGCGAGAAAATCCACTCGTCGGTTGTATCCACAAACTTGGTCAGCTCTTCGTTTGAAAGTGTCTTCTCCGGAGCATGTGCTGCCAAGGCTCGAATTCGCGCTTCCATCTCTCTTTCTCCTTTCATGTCACCGAAACTCTCGGAGACGTGCCTCAACATCCTCGGCCAGGCTCCGGATGTAGTTATTGAGCCCCGATACCGAGGCTCGGGGCGGTGTTGGTCCTGGAAACTCCGCAACCGCAGTAGACAGGTTGTCGGCAGTAATAAAGTCCGGAATAGTTTCAACTGCGCGGTAGTTTGCGAGCGGTCCCAGCATGATATATCCACAGGCCATCTGCCCAAAGCGTATATCTTCGCCTCCCTCCACATACAACCCGCGCGTAACTGGGAGCTCCGAAAAAGGGCCTCTCTCTATGGACCACGCAACCGGAGCAGGATTTTGTTCATACACGGCGTCCAGCAAACCCTGAAGAGGGTAACTGAGCCCGCCGCGTTCACCGCTATCCGGCCACGGACTATGCAGCAGCACCGTCGCTACTGCGTCACCCAACTTTTGGTACACCAAGTTACCAGCGCGACCTTCACGCCCTATACTCTGTAAAGATACCGCAGCGGCATAGTGCCAGTCCACAAAGCGGGTGAAGCTACTCTCAATTCCAGTATACACAAGCAGGCCGTGACCGCCATCCGCGACATGCCTAAGCACCGCGTCAGCAATAACCTCGTCCGGCAGGCCGTCCGGAAAGACTTGCCGCAGAATTGAGGCGTCCTCCATATCGGCCGCGGAACGAACATGGCTGTAGTCGGTACGGGCGCCCAGACCAATAATCCGAAATGGTGCTTCACCTTCCTCACGTCCAGCATTCAACTCCCAGGCGCTACGGAGAAGCTCCAGGTACTCCTGATATCCCCACAGCACCTTGCGACGGAACAGTAGCCCCCGCGCTGCTTCTTCGTCAAACTGGGCGGCAGCAAGCACCTGGTCAATGTCTTCTTGATCAACTGCGCGCACATGTGAGAGGCCAAGTGCCACATGTCCTTTTTCGTACATGTGTGGGATGAAGGCATGCACAAAATTAACTTGCTCACGAATACGCCCGAACTCACCCAAAAAGACTACCGGGTGCTTATCAAGCATTCTTAAAAGATACGCGTCCGGTGCTTGACCAGCCACCTCCAGCTCTGCACTGAGTTCCTCAATCCTGGCCACGTCAAAACCCGCTCGATGCACCGTTCGCCGCGGGCGGAAAAAGCCCAAGGGATCCAGAAAAAGAACACCGGCAAGCAGGAGAGCAATAACGGTAAATCTATGCGGCATTCGGCGTATCATGGTCCGGCGCAGTATACACGGTGTGCCGGTGAACATCCAGCGCACAACCCGCCATATTCGGCCCGCGACCGACAACCGGCCCGCGACCGGTTGACAGTATACCTTAAGCGAATGCTACACTTGAAGCTTATTGGTATAGACTCCGGAGGTTTCTAGTGAGCTTTTGTTTTTTATTCCCTGGTCAGGGAGCACAGTATCCTGGCATGGGGCGCGACTTTTATGAACACAGCACAGCAGTACGAGAACTTTTCCAACGGGCCTCCGATGCGGCCGGAAGAGATGTGTCCCGGCTTGTCTTTGACGGCACCGAGGATGAACTGAAACAAACTGACAACACTCAGATTGCTATCACCGTGACCAGTCTGGCAGCCGCCATAGTCATGCGCGAGCATGGTCTCTCACCAGCCGCCTGTGCAGGATTCAGCCTGGGTGAGTACGCCGCCTTGGTAGAGTCCGGGGTACTTGCACTTGAAGATGTTTTTTCAGTGGTTTTAGCTCGCGGGCAGATCATGGAAGAGGTAAGCCGTGAGCTTGATACCGCAGATGGCCCCGCTGGCATGAGTGCGGTTATGGGCCTGTCTTTTGAGAAGGTGTCCGAGGTGTTATCTTCAGCGGCAGTTGAGGATGTGTATCCCGGTATCTGGAACAGCCCAGCACAAACCGTAATCTCCGGCACCGCCAATGCCTTAACAAGCATTGAGGCCATCCTCAAGGAGGCCGGTGCAAAACGCTGCATTCGCCTCAAGGTGTCCGGACCTTTTCACTCACCACTCATGAGCAAGGCGGGTGCACGCTTCGCCGAAGTTTTGGCAGACAAGACATTTCATGATCCAACTTTGCCGGTCTACTCCAATGTAACAGGCGACAAGGTTGGCACCGGTGCCGAGGCACGCACCTACTGCGTGCAACAGCTTGTTTCAACCGTACAATGGGTTCCGGAGCAACGTGCGGTCGTGCGTGACGGATTTCACAGTGTTGCGGAGGTTGGCCCCGGCACAGTGCTGTCCGGCCTATGGAAGAACTATACAAAATCAGAACTGGAGTCCGAACTACCCTGCCGAGCTGCCGGGTCCGTTGAGGATATTAGGGCCTTAGCCCAGGAATAATCGGCCTGTCGCCGTACCGGTGACCAGTCACCAATGATCAATTACCCAGGAACGTGTGACCGGTTGCCGGTAGCGACGTTCGGAATACAAGGAGTAAACAATGCTACAAGGAAAGAAAGCGCTCATAACCGGCGGTTCACGAGGAATTGGACGTGAAATCGTGTTGTTGTACCTGCACAATGGTGCATCGGTCTACTATATCGACCTGGCGCCCGGAGACTCTCTTGAGGAGTATCAGGACATTGCCGCAAAGCACGGCGCCGAGGTTGTATACAAAGAAGGCAACGTGTCGGATGAGGCTGCAGTCACGGCGGTGGTCAAGGAAATTCTGGAAGAGAGCGGCGGGATTGATATCCTGGTGAACAACGCAGGAATTACGCGCGACGGTCTGATTTTCCGCATGTCCACCGAGGACTGGATGAATGTCATAAACATTAACCTCAATAGTGCATTTTTCATCTCGCGCGAGGTGTCTCGTAGCATGATCAAGAAGCGCACCGGTGCAATAATCAATGTAGCCTCAATTGTTGGTGTTATCGGCAATGCTGGACAGACAAACTACTCTGCTTCAAAGGCCGGTCTCATAGGCCTGACCAAGAGCCTCGCCCGCGAGGTTGCTGGTCGCAACGTCCGCGTCAATGCGGTTGCCCCGGGGTTCATTAAGACAAAAATGACAGAAGCCCTGAGTGAGGAGCAACGTGCGGCGCTCACAACTCAAATTCCAATGGGACGAATTGGTGACCCAGAAGAAGTCGCCAAGGTGTGTCTCTTCCTTGCGTCAGATCTCTCGTCCTATCTTACCGGCCAGGTGATTCATATCACTGGCGGAATGGGCATGTAAGGCTTTCGAAACACGAGGTAATAGCATGAGACAACGCGTAGTAATAACCGGCATGGGAGCCGTAACTCCCCTGGGCAATAACGTGCCCGACTTCTGGGCTGCGGTAAAAAGCGGTACAAGCGGAGTCGCTCCAATCACCCGCTTTGACACCACCGACTTCCAGACCAAGATTGCGGCTGAGGTCAAAGGTTTTGACGCCAAGGACTATATCGACAAGAAAGATGCCCGGAAAATGGATCTCTTTTCGCAGTATGCGGTCGTTGCCTCGCTGGAGGCGCTCAAGGACTCTGGAAATGTAGTCGGTGAGACGGTTGACCCATTCCGCATAGGTGTAGTGCTAGGCATTGGCATTGGTGGCTTTGAAACCCTTGAAGACTCCTACTTTCAGCTCATTGGGAAAGGGCCAGGACGCGTCCCACCCATGACCATCCCCAAGCTCATTAGCAATATCGGCCCGGGCAATGTGTCCATAGCAGTTGGGGCCTACGGCCCATCCTATTCCATGGCCACCGCCTGTGCGTCTGGTACCGACGCCATTGGAAACGCCGCGCGCTTGGTAGCGGACGGCGCAGTAGACGTGGTAATTGCCGGAGGCGTAGAGGCCTGCATCACCCGTATGGGAATTGCCGGTTTCAACGTTATTCAAGCGCTTTCAACCAACTTCAATGACCAACCGACCCTGGCATCACGGCCCTTTGACAAAGACCGCGACGGTTTTGTCATGGGCGAGGGCGCTGGCATAGTAGTTATAGAGACCTTGGAGCGCGCTGTAGCACGAGGAGCCACAATCTACGCAGAGATTGGTGCAGCGGCCATGACCTGCGACGCCGACCACCTTACGGCCCCCAACGCTGAAGGACGAGGGATCATTGCGGCTATGAAAAGCGCGGTAGCCGAGGCAGGCCTTGAGATGGACGGCATTGACTACATCAATGCGCATGGAACATCAACCCCAATCAATGATCCAACCGAGTCTAAGGCAGTGGAGCAGGCTTTTGGTGAGCATGCATACAAGCTGAAGATGTCCTCCACAAAGTCAATGCATGGTCATTGTGTCGGTGCTGCTGGTGGTGTTGAGGCAATAGTATGTGCGCTCGCCCTCCGGGATCAGTTTTATCCACCCACAATCAACCTAGATGAGGCGGACTCAGAGTGTAAGCTGGACTACGTCCCGAAAGTAGGTGTATCCGGTGAAATGCGTACCGCTATGTCAAACTCACTTGGGTTTGGCGGACATAACGGCGTGCTTATACTGAAACGATACGAGGCCTAAGAGTGAGCTTTGACATAAAAGTGAGCTGAGTCTTGTAACGACGCCTATTCTGTACTGGTAATTGAGGCAACGCCCCAGTGTGACCGAGAAAGCACATTGGGGCGTTTTGCATTTTTAAAAACTGTAAGTATACTCAGAGAAGTTATGAAAACTGTACCCGTAATCCTTGTAGCAGATGACAACAAGATTAACCGCTTGGTAGTAAAGGCCACACTCAAAGGATACGACTACAGAGTTGTTGAAGCCGCCGACGGCCAAGAAGCGGTGGAGGTTGCGCTTCGGGAAGAACCGGATCTTATCCTCATGGACATGATGATGCCGGTGATGGACGGACTCAAAGCCACGAGCATTCTGAAAGAACACAGCGACACCAGTCGTACTCCGGTACTCATGCTTACCGCGCTGAGTGAAACCGAGGATCGAATAAAGGCCTTTGATGCGGGCGTTACCGGGTTTCTGACCAAACCTTTTGATCGTATGGAGCTTCTTGCTCACATTCGCTCTTACCTAAATCTGTCCCTGGTGAACCGCAAGTACATTCTCTCAACCGTCTCTCCTATATCCGGACTGCCAAACCGCGCTGCCTTCCGCGAGGAAAGCCCTCAACTCAAACGACCTAAGCTCTTTGTTGTTCAGATGGACCATATTGGCACCATTGGCCGCTTCTACGGCGAGGCAGCCGCCCATAGTATTGAGCTCCGCTTTGCGAATTTTCTCCAGACAACGGTACGGGATACTATAGAAATGGCTTCTTCTTTGTATCATATTCACCGGGGCATTTTTGCCGTTCTCATTGATGATCCGTTTGACACACTCACACGCGAAGCCGCCACTGCCGCGGCGGAACGCATGAATCGCACCTTTTTAGGGCATCAAATCTTTGTGGACGATGTGCAGTACCACAGCGACTATACGCTTGTTGTCTCCTTTGCAGCCAATAGACCGCTAGAGGAGGCGGAACTCGCTTTGTATGAGGCCGGACGCCGAAAGGTAGACGTACTGTTTGCTGGCGACATTGCCGAACAAACCTACAGTGAAATTGAGCGAAACATGACGCAGCTCAACAATATTAAAAATGCGGTCAACGAACACCGTTTTCGTCCGTTATTTCAGCCTATTTTAGAGATAGAGACTGGGAAAATTGTCAAGTACGAGGCCTTAATTCGCATGGTTTCGCCGGACGGCACGGTACACTCACCGGCTGAGTTTCTTCACGTAGCCAAAAACAGCCGCTACTATCAAGACATTACACGGATTGTATTTGAGAAATCGATAGCGGCATTTCGTGACCGTACCGAGGATATCAATGTCAATCTCTCGGTGCTTGATATACACAACGAGGAAACACGATCCTTCCTCATGCGCTTGTTGGAAGACAATCCTGAGGTGGCTAAGCGGCTCACCATTGAGATAGTGGAGGAAGAGGGAGCGGAACACTACGACACCGTGAAGGAGTTTATCCAAGACGTACGTGCCTTTGGTGTTAAGATTGCAATTGACGACTTTGGTAGCGGCTACTCAAACTTCCAACGAATCATGGATCTGAACATCGACTTCATAAAAATTGACGGCAGCTTGGTAAAACATATCTGCGATAACCCGGTCTTTGAGAACTTGGTACGAGTCATTAAGAGTTTTGCTGCTTTTTCTGGCATTCCCGTCGTTGCCGAGTTTGTTGAGTCCGAGGAAATGGTTTCCGTGCTCCACGAAATTGGTATTGAGTATGCACAGGGTTACTACGTAGGAAAACCGGCGGGGCTCGACAACAGCAAAACTGCCGCTGCCGCTGCCACGCCTTAAGTATTTGTCATTATGGCGCTCAAGAACCTAGTCTTCTAGTGAAAACTCGTCCTTAGGCGCGCCACATACCGGGCACACCCAGTCTTCGGGAAGATCGTCGAATGATGTTCCAGCGGCAATGTTGCCGTCGGGATCTCCCTCGGCCGGGTCATAAATGTAACCACATACGTCGCACACATACTTCTTCATGGAAACTCCTTTCTCATCTACAGTTGCTAATATTCGCTACGGCCACTGAACATCGGTCAGCAACGTCAGCTTCGTTTTTGAGCGCTCGTCCTCCGGATTAAGCTCGAGAGCGCGCTGAAAAGAACGGATCGCCTCGGTGTTGTTATGCAGTCCATACTGCACAACTCCAAGCATATAATGCACTTCGGCAAAACCCGGGTTACCTTGCACTAGCTCCTCAAGCAACGGCAAGGCATCTGCATAGGCCTTCTGCTTCATTTTGAGCTGAGCAAGGTAGAAATTTGCTATTTGAGACTCAGGCGACTGCTTCCGGAACGCGGTGAAGGCCTCGTCTGCCGCCATATCACGACCAAGAAAGAGGTTAATGAGCCCGACAAAATAGCTTGCCATGGCATGACTTTCACTACCGACCTTGGAAACCGTAGAAAAAGCATTGAGTGCTTGCTCAAGATTGCCCATTCGGTAATAACATACCCCTAGCTTGTAGTAGGCAACACCAAGGTCTGGGCTAATTGCCACCGCAGCCTCATATGCCTCTACCGAGTCGTCGAGTTTGCCTAGCGAATAGAGTATGTTTCCTCGCAGCAGCTGAACAAACCCATCTTTGGGATTCTGCTTAGCGAGTTCCGAAAAAGCCGTGTTTGCCTTGCTCCAGTCGCCAGCAAGGTAGAAAGACATTGCTTCAGCGTACTGTGGATCGTCATTATTCCACGCCATGGGTTACTCCTCAGTATAGTTGCATTTGGTTACAAACGAGATCTTCCCAATGTAATACGCATCTCAGTGCTTGGCAAGACAGGAGCGCAACACATCTGAACTCATTGTTGTTCACTCGGAGCTGAGCATTGACCGTGGATTGAGCAGCTCTGATAACCGCTCTTTGGTCAGCACAGCCTCCTCCGCCGCCACCTCACGTATTGTCCTGCGCTCCTTATACGCCTTGTAGGCCAGTTGAGAAGCCCGGTCATATCCAATCTCATTGGCAAGCGGGGTCACCAACGCAAGACTCCACTCAATCCAGTACTCACAACGCTCCACGTCCGCCTTTATCCCGTCGACACACCTCTCTGCCGATGCCCGGCAGCACGATGCAAGCAGCTCCAGCGCAGACTGTGTCTCATACGCAATGAGCGGGTGCATCATGTTGAGTTCAAGCGGGCCGTGTGAGCCAGCAATGCTGACGGCAGTAGCTTTACCCGATAGTTGAGCCGCAACCTGGATAATCATTTCTGGGATAACCGGATTCACCTTGCCTGGCATGATTGAACTTCCCGGCTGAAGCGAAGGCAGCTCAATCTCGCCAAACCCGGCACGCGGGCCGCCCGCAAGCAAGCGCAGATCATTCGCTATCTTCATGAGGCTCACCGCAACCACGTTCACCGCCCCCATGAGCTCTACCTGAGCATCACGACTTGCAATGGCCTCAAAACGGCTTTCTGCAGCGACAAAGGGAAAGCCGGTGTCAGCGGCTATGCCCGCTATGGCCCGGTCAGCAAAGCCGGGGGCGCAGTTAATGCCGGTACCAACCGCGGTACCCCCCAGCGCCAACTCTTCAAGCGTGTCCCGGCAGGAGGCTAGGCGGCGGGCCCCTTTGCGCAGCTGAACCGCGTATCCGGAAAACTCCTGTCCCAGTGTCATGGGCACAGCATCTTGCAGATGGGTACGGCCAAGCTTCACAACATCTTGAAACTCCTTGGCCTTGTGCTCAAAACTGAGCGCCAGCTCACCAACTGCAGCTACCGTGTCCTCCAGACTTACACGGTTTGCAATGTGAACAGCGGTAGGTATAACGTCGTTTGACGACTGTCCGCGGTTAACATGGTCGTTCGGATGCACCGGATCCCGTGTACCCAGCGGTTTTCCCAGGATCTCGTTCGCCCTGTTCGCCAGCACCTCATTCGCGTTCATATTCCAGGATGTGCCGGAGCCTGTCTGAAAAATATCAATGGGGAACTGATCGTCCCAACGCCCGGAACTCATTTCGTCTGCAGCTTGAATAATGGCATCGGCACGTTCCTTATCCAGAATGCCAAGCTCATGGTTGGCCCGTGCAGCGTTGCGTTTGATTGTTGCTAAGGCCCGGATAAGCTGCTGCGGGATACGCAATGGTGATATCCCAAAGTTCTCCACCGCTCTTTGGGTTTGCGCACCCCAGTATTTTCCGGGTGCTATATTGACCTCTCCCATGGAGTCGGACTCTGTTCTAGTAACTTCGCTCATACATTAATGCTCCTGTGTGCAAGGTGAGTTCCCATGTTGCTGAGAAAATAGCGGCTGCGGTGGCTGAAGGCAACTAGAGCTCGCTCAAAGGTGACGAACCAGCAGCCTGGCATTATATTAGCAAGTAAATCCGCAATACAACGGATGCAGAGGAGCAGAATACATGGCGCACATTGGAATTGTAGGCGGCGGAAACCTGGGAGCCAACACCGCGTTCTTTTTGGGAGAACGCTCGGTTGCCGACGTACTTATCTACGACAATCGAGAAGGGCTTTCTACCGGGAAGGCGCTGGATCTTATGGAGGCGGCGCCGGTACGCCGGTATCGAGTTGATATCCGCGGCACCGACAACCCCAATGACCTAAAGCAATGTCAGGTGGTAATTATCGCCGCCGGTGAGGTACGCCGTCCAGGCGAACAGCGCAGTGATCTATTTGCACGCAATAAGGCCATAGCCTTAGAGTATGCCGAACTGCTTGCTGGCAGCAAGGCGGTAGTTATTATGGCTACCGAGCCTGGTGATGCGCTGACGGCGCTCTTTACGCAAAAGTCGGGACTGCCCCCGGAACGAGTCATTGGCGTGGGCACCGGTCTAGATCGTACAAGATTACGGTATTTGATATCGGAGGAAACCGGACTGCTTTCCCAAGACATTAATGCCGTCGTTATTGGCAGTCATGACGAGCACATGCTGCCCTTACGGCGTTACACCCGGGTCGCTGGAGTACCGGTGGACATGTTGGTTGGCCTTGAGCGCTGGGATGAACTTGTGACTCAGCTCCGAGCAGCGGGGGACAGAATCATAGACCTGTCACAACGCTCAAGCTCGTTCTACGGCCCAGCCGACGCACTGGCTTTTTTTTGATAGGGGGTCGTGCGAGATCTACACCG